>CAWFRD010000034.1:0-124693 GCA_963818165.1 uncultured Alphaproteobacteria bacterium | reverse complement strand
CCGGGATGAACCCCAATTCCCTGACCCCGAAAGAGGCTCTCGAAGCCCTCTACCGTCTAAGGCGCTCCTTGCCGGCGAGCCTTGAGCGGCCCGATGTGCCAAAATTGTACGTGCTAAACTGGTGAGCCGCCATGGATCAGCCCGTCCGGAACAACACCGTATTCGACTCCATTTGCTCCGGCGCGAGGCCTCTGGCTTCGCGCGTCCATGTGGGACAACCTCGGCGCTTCGACCCGCACTCGGGGAGCGCATGCGGAAGTCGTCACGGATGCGCGCGCCACGGCCAAGCGCGACTTGAGGAGGACGGCGACGGGCGAAAAGCGCCGAAGACCTCTCCGCCTTCCAGGATGCCCGATGGCGCTGGCCTACGACTTCACGACGACGCACATCTACCCCGCCCAGATCCCACGGGGGCGGAACGCATTGCCGTCGTGGCGCAAGGCGGCTACGGGCGCGGCCTTCTCGCCCCGGGCTCCGATATCGATCTCCTGTTCTGCTCCCCTACAAGCAGACCGCCTGGGGCGAGGCGTCGCCGAATACATGCTCTATCTACTGTGGGACCTGGGCTTCAAGGTCGGCCACGCCACCCGCAATATCGACCAATGCATCCGCCGCAGCCGCTCCGACATGACAATCCGCACCGCCCTGCTCGACGCGCGGCTGATCCTCGGCGACCGGACTTCTTTGATGATTTCCGGCGCCGCTTCCGCGAGGAGGTGCTTCAGGGCAACCCCCGGCCCTTCATCGAGGCGAAGCTCGCCGAGCAGAATACGCGGCACGCGCGTTCCGGCGCCTCGCGTTATCTCGTCGAGCCCAACGTCAAGGACGGCAAGGGAGGTTTGCGCGATCTACACACGCTGCATTGGCTCGCCAAGCACCTCTATCCCGACAAGGCGGAAGCGGAGTTCGTCGAGGCCGGCGTCTTCACCGCGCACGAATACCGGAGCTTCCGCCGCTGCGAGAGCTTCCTCTGGACCGTGCGCTGTGAGCTGCATTTTTCTCACCGGGCGTCCCGAGGAGCGTCTCTCCTTCGAGCTGCAGCAGGCCATGGCGGAACGGCTCGGCTATCGCGGTCATGCGGGTCTGAGCGCGGTCGAGCGCTTCATGCGCCACTATTTCCTGGTGGCGAAGGAGGTCGGCCAGCTGACCGGCATCGTCTGCTCGGCGCTCGAGCTGAAGCAGCTGAAATCGCTGCCCACGCTCGACACGCTGCTTGCCCCCTTCAGCTGGCGCCGCCGCGCCAAGCTCAGGCGCACGTCGGATTTCCGCATCGAGAACGGCCGCATTTCCACCGTCGACAAGGATGCCTTCGCCAAGGACCCGGTGAATTTCATCCGCCTCTTCTCCTTTGCCGACGAGCATCAGGCGTCGTTCTCGCCGGAAGTGTTGCGGCAGATTCGCTCGAACGTCCGCCTGATCGACGACAAGCTCCGCGCCAACCCGACGGCCAATCGCCTCTTCCTGCAACTTCTTGACCGACGCGCGCGATCCCGAAGGCGTGTTGCGCAAGATGAACGAGGCGGGCGTGCTTGGACGCTTCATCCCGGATTTCGGGCGCGTCGTTTCGATGATGCAATTCAACATGTATCACCACTTCACCGTGGATGAGCACTTGATCCGCACCATCGGCTACCTGTCGGGCATCGAGCGCGGTCGCTTCGCCGCCGCGCATCCTGTGTCGAGCGAGATCATCCGTACCATCGACAATCGCCGCGCGCTCTATGTCGCGGCCCTCGTTCACGACATCGCCAAGGGGCGGGACGAGGATCATTCCATCGCCGGCGCCCGCATTGCGCGCGAGCTTGGCCCGCGGCTCGGCCTGAACCCGTCCGAGACGGAGACCGCCGTGTGGCTCGTCGAGCATCACCTCGCCATGAGCCAGTTCGCCCAGAGCCGCGACCTCAACGATCCCAAGACCTTGCGCGATTTTGCCACGCTGGTGCAGAGCCGCGAGCGATTGAAGCTCCTGCTCGTGCTCACCGTCGCCGATATCCGTGCGGTCGGGCCCGGCGTGTGGACCGGATGGAAGGGCCAGCTCTTGCGCACGCTCTACTTCGAGACCGAGCCTCTGCTTGGCGGCGGGTATACGACCTTGACGCGGAGCGAACGCGTCGCGCGCGCCCAGGAAGCGCTGAAGGCGCGGCTCGGCGATTGGCCCGAGGACGAGCTTGAGCGCTTCATCAATCGCCACGCTCCGTCCTATTGGCTCCGGACGGACCTCGAAACGGTCGTCACGCACGCCAAGCTCGTGCGCGACGCCGAAGCGCAAGCGAAGCCAGTCGTGACGCATATCGCGACCGATGCGTTCCGCGGCGTTACCGAGATTACGCTGCTCGCGCCGAACCACCCGCGTCTCCTCGCAATGGTCGCCGGCGCTTGCACCGGGGCCGGCGCCAACATCGTCGATGCGCAGATCTCGACGACGCGGGACGGCATGGCGCTCGACACGATCTCGGTCGAACGCGAGTTCGACCAGGCCGAGGATGAAGAGCGGCGCGCCCAGAGGATCGCGGCCACGATCGAGCGACTGCTCACGGGCGATGCGCGACTGTCCGAAATCGTCGCCATGAGACGCAAGCCCAAGCCGAGGCTGTCGGCCTTTACCGTCGAGCCGCAAGTGGTCATCGACAATACCTTGTCGGATGCGCTCACCGTGATCGAGGTCAACGGGCTCGATCGTCCTGGCCTCCTTTACGACGTCACGCGCGAGATTTCCGATCTCAATCTCGACATTGCCTCGGCCCATATCGCCACTTTCGGCGAGAAGGCGGTCGATGTGTTCTACGTGACCGATCTCATCGGCAAGAAGATCACGAGCAAGACCCGTGAGAGCGCCATCCGCGAGCGTCTGCTGAAGGCGCTGCAAGCGCGGCACGACCAGGCGCTCATGACCGCCTGATGCAGCTCTACCGCGGCTTTGCCACTGTCGGCGCCATGACCATCGCGAGCCGCGCTCTCGGCTTCGTCCGCGACATTCTGATCGCGGCCGTGCTCGGTGCCTCCCCGGTGGCGGATGCCTTTTTCGTGGCGTTCCGCATTCCCAACATGTTCCGCCGGCTGTTTGCCGAGGGCGCCTTCGATTCGGCCTTCATCCCGCTCTTTTCCAAGCGCCTCCACACCGATCCCGAGGCGGCGCGTGCCTTTGCCGGCCAGGCGCTCTCGGGCCTCGCCGTGCTGCTCGTCGCCTTCACCCTCCTCGGCGAGTTCGCCATGCCGTGGCTGATGCTCGTTCTTGCGCCGGGCTTCGTGGGCGATCCGGAGAAATTCGCTTCTGCCGTCCTCTTTGCCCGCATCGCGCTCCCCTATCTCGTGTTCATGTCGGTAGTCGCGCTCTATTCCGGCATCCTCAACGCCTATGGCCGCTTCGCAATCGCGGCCTTCACGCCCACGCTCCTCAATGTCGTTCTCATCGCCGTGCTCCTCGTCTTTATCGCCGCGGGCGGATCCGATCAAAACGCGGCGGGCACGGCGCTCGCCTGGGGCATCGCGGCCTCTGGTCTGTTGCAGGTCGTTGTGGTCGCCATCGCCGCCGCAAAGACCGGAATGCGTCTTCCGTGGCGGCGGCCGCAACTCTCCCCCGAGATGCGCCGCCTCGTGGAGCTCGCCGTCCCGGGCGTCATCGCGGGCGGCATAGCCCAGCTCACCGTCGTCGTCTCGACCATCATCGCCACGCTGCAGGACCGGGTCGTGTCCTGGCTTTATTATGCCGATCGCCTGTTCCAGCTGCCGCTCGGCGTGATCGGCGTCGCCATCGGCGTGGTCCTCCTGCCGACCTTGAGCCACAAGCTCCGCTCCGGCGATCACGCCGCCGTGCTTGAGAGCGAGAATCGGGCGCTCGAGTTCGCGCTCCTCCTCACCCTGCCCGCCGCGCTCGCGCTTGTCCTCGCGGCCGAGTCGATCATGCGCGTCCTCTTCGAGCGGGGCGCCTTCACCGCCGTCGATACCAAGGCGACGGCCTCGATGCTGGCCGCGCTTGCGCTCGGCCTCCCCGCGTACGTCCTCGTCAAGGTGCTGCATCCGAGCTTCTTCGCCCGCGAGGACACCAAGACGCCGATGCTCTATGCCGGCATCAGCCTCGCGGCGAACGTGATCTTGAGCCTGATATTGTTCCTTCTGATCGGCGCCACGGGAATTGCGCTCGCGACCGCGCTTTCGGGCTGGATCAATGTCGCGCTCCTCGTGACGGAGCTTGCGCGCCGCGAAAGCTTCGCGCTCGACGACGCCTTTCGTCGTCGCATTGTCCGCATCCTCGCCGCATGCGCGGCGATGGGAGCGGTCGTGTTCGTTCTAGTTAGGGTGTTGGGTGCAAGCTTCGCCCCGCAAAGCGGGCTCGCCGTGCAGGTGGCCTCGCTCCTTGCCGTGGTCGGCGCGGGGCTCGCGACCTATCTCGGCGTGGCGCAGTTGCTGGGCGCGGTGAATTTCCGTGATCTCATCAAGGATGTAGGCGGTTAACGCGGCGGTTGCGCCGGGACGCGGGCCGCGCCATAACCCGGCCTGCGTTAGGGACACGATATGCAAAAATTCAAGACCAAGACCCGCGTCTTTTCCGGCGTGCAGCCGACCGGCAATCTCCATCTCGGAAATTATCTCGGCGCCATCACCAAGTTCGTGGCGCTCCAGGCCGAGCACGACTGCCTCTATTGCGTGGTCGATCTCCACGCCATCACCGTGTTCCAGGACCCCGACGAGCTTGCTAGGAACACCCGCGAGGTCACGGCCGCCTTCATCGCCTCGGGCATCGATCCCGCCCGCCACATCGTGTTCAACCAGAGCCAAGTCTCGGGCCACGCCGAGCTTGCCTGGATCTTCAATTGCGTGGCGCGGCTCGGCTGGCTGAACCGCATGACGCAATTCAAGGAGAAGGCGGGCAAGGACCGCGAGAACGCTTCCGCCGGGCTCTATGTCTATCCGAACCTGATGGCGGCAGACATTCTGGTCTACCACGCGACCCACGTTCCGGTCGGCGAGGACCAGAAGCAGCACCTTGAGCTTGCGCGCGACATCGCCCAGAAATTCAACAACGACTTCGCCGCTACGATCGCGCGCGAAGGCTATCCCGGCGACTTCTTCCCGCTGCCTGAGCCTCTCATCACCGGTCCTGCGACCCGCGTGATGAGCTTGCGCGACGGCACGCGCAAGATGTCGAAGTCGGACGAATCCGACATGACGCGGATCAATCTGACCGACGATGCCGATCTGATCGCGAAGAAGATCAAAAAGGCGAAGACCGATCCCGAGCCCCTGCCATCGGAAGTGAAGGGGCTCGAGTCGAGGCCAGAGGCCGACAATCTCGTCGGCATCTATGCGGGCCTCGCCGAGACGAGCCGGGAGGCCGTGTTGCGCGAATTCGGCAACGCGCCCTTCTCGCGCTTCAAGGAGACTTTGGCCGAGGTCGCGGCGTCGAGGCTCACGCCCATTGGCGACGAGATGAAGCGCCTGATGGCGGACCCGGTCGAGATCGACCGCATCCTCGCCGAGGGCGCGCGGCGGGCTCACGCCATCGCCGATCCGATCCTCGCCAAGACCAAGGATATCGTCGGCTTCATCCGCAGCTGACGCCAGTCCGGCAACAGACTACCCGCTCCCCCTTGAGGGGGAGCACGCGCACCGCTTGGGGCGCGGAGGGGGTGAGACACGCGAAGCGGGATTAGCGTCGAATGAAAAAAACCCCTCACGCTTCCCGCCATTCGTCGCGCTGCGCGTGACCGGGCGTGAACCCCCTCCCTGAAGGCAGAGGGGAGCGGCGCTACATCGAAGACTGTCATGCCCGCGCAGGCGGGCATCCAGTAAGCACCGACGGTCAGGGGTTACTGGATCGTCCGCCTTCGCGGACGATGACAAAAGAGAAGGCCTCGCCGAAATCAGGCGGTAACGCCGGTGCCGATCGGGCAGGAGACGCCCGTGCCGCCGAGTCCGCAATAGCCGTGCGGGTTCTTGGCGAGATATTGCTGGTGATAGTCCTCGGCGAAATAGAATTCGGGCGCCGGGAGAATCTCGGTCGTGACCGGCCCGAGGCCGCGGGGCGTGAGCGCCGTCTCATAGGCGGCCTTCGACGCCTCGGCCGCACGGCGCTGCTCATCGGAAAAATAGTAGATGCCGGAGCGGTACTGCGTGCCGACGTCGTTCCCCTGCCGCATCCCTTGCGTCGGGTCGTGGCTCTCCCAAAACACCTTGAGGAGCTCGTCGTAGCTCACGCGCTGAGCGTCATAGACGACGAACACAGCCTCGTTGTGGCCGGTCCGGCCGGAGCAGACCTCTTCGTAAGTGGGATTCGGCGTGAGCCCGCCGGCATAGCCGACGGCCGTGACGTGAACGCCGGGGATCTCCCAGAACTTGCGCTCGGCGCCCCAGAAGCAGCCGAGCCCGAACATCGCGGTGGCGAAGCCTTGCGGGTAGGGACCTTTGAGCGCGACGCCGTTCACGAAATGCGTCTTCGCCGTGGGTAGGGGCTGGCTGCGGCCGGGCAGGGCCTCTTCCCGAGAGGGCATCGACAAGGGCTTGCGTTTCAGCGTGAACATGGAGGGACTCCTTTGAGGCGAAAGCGGCGTAAATCCCCCTAGTTGATAAACACCTCGACGGATTTCCGCTTCTGGCCGAGCCAATAGAGCAGAACGCCGAGGATCCCGAACACGACCCAGGTCGGCGCATCGAGGATCGTGGTCATGACCGGGTCCCAGACAACGGGACTGACGCTGGTCTCGATCGCGGCCTTCGCGTCCCGAAGCGTCTCCGGGCTCAGCGCCTGCCATTGCTGGCCCATCGGCGTCACCACCCAGGCGCCGCCCCCGGCCAGGCTCTTGGTGGCGTCGATGACGGCGGCGACCATGGCGAGCAGGAGCAGCCAAACACCCAAAATGCGCAACAACGTCCGCATGGCTCGATAAGGTTCCCGATGGAAGCGATGACGCTTACATAAGCCATTGCCGGCTCGTGTTCAAATCGGCGCTCGATCAGCTTTGCGTGAGGGGCGCGCGAGGAAAGTGCCTCGGCTTGAACCCCGAAGGTGCTTCGCTATAGTGCGGCGCCCTGCTTTAGGAGAGGTGGCCGAGTGGTCGAAGGCGCACGCCTGGAACGCGTGTAGGCGGGCAACCGTCTCGTGGGTTCGAATCCCACCCTCTCCGCCAAATTTGGCAATAAAGCGCCCCAATTCCGAGACCGTCATCACAGTGCGTGGAGGATGCCAATGGCGAGGAAGTACTCACCGAGCGTCTCAAAGGACGTCGAGCGCGAGCTGCACGAATTCAAGCGCGGGAAGTTGAAGAGCGGCAAGGGCGGCAAAGGCGGCACGGTCAAAAGTCGAAAGCAAGCCATTGCCATCGCGCTGTCCGAAGCGCGCAAGAAGGGCAAGAAAGTCCCAAAGAAGAAGTCGAGTTAGCCTGGCGCTCCGCGTGGTGCCCCTCCGCCGCGGCGTGAGGCGCCGGCCCGGCCGACGCCCGTTTTCGCTCCCGGCCAAGGCGGGCGGGCTCGGCGCCGGCTTTCGCGCTGCGCGAGAGCAGCTCACGCACGCCGGAATGGATCTCCTGCAATGATTTGCCGGCCCCTGCGTGAATCTCGCGCATCAGGTCGAATTCTTTCCGAATATTCTTGTGGTCCTCCATGGCGCCTCGGAATCCCGGTTCATGATAGCGGTGCCGACCGTGATGATCGGGAGGAAGATGAGCTGCAGGAAATTCGACCAGTAGAGAATCGCCTGCTCATAGTCGGGCCACAAGACGGCCGTGAGCCCGAAAATGACGAAGGCGTAGAACGCCCAAATCGATCCAACGAGAAGGGTGATCCGTGTCGCCAAAACGTCGTTGATGCGAGGCTTTCCTGCCATACTTTCTGCATTGCCAAGACCTCTCGACGCGCGGCTCACTCGAGACATGGGGGGCGAGACGTCCCGCCGGTGGCCATTGCCGCGCAAGCGGGACTCTTAACTCGGCTTGTCTTAACAGTCGTTGGGCGGTACCGGCCGCATTTGAGAAAAAGCTTTCGTTTTCCCAAAGCCATGCGGCGGGCTAGATATGACGGCTTCCCGGAATGCGCCCCCTCCGGCGGCTCGCCAGCGTGGGCCGAGCCGAATGCCGCCCTCTCGTGACCTGACCCATGACGCGCGACACCATCCTGGAACTTCTGGAAAAGCAACTCGGCCGCCGCTACGCGCGCCGGCGCCTTGGCATCGAGACGGACCACGAGGCGCAAATCTTCGGCCAAGGCATCAACTTCTTTCACATCGAGAACCTCACCCTGTCGCATGCCCTGATACGCGCCGCGTTGATGGGATCGGGTCTTTATTGGCGCGGCGCCCGCAACGCGGCGAAGGTCGAGGTCAGGCAAAATCGCATCGCATCTCCCCATCTCCCCCAAGCCTTCGATGGCTTCACCATCCTGCAACTGAGCGACCTTCATGTCGAAATGAGCGAGCCCGCGATGGAGCGGGTGGTCGCTCTCCTCGATGGGATCGACTACGACCTTTGCGTGCTCACGGGGGACTATCGCGGCCAGACCTATGGTCCATGCGACGCCACCCTCGCCGGAATGGCGAAGATTCGCGCCTCGCTCAAGGGGACGATCTACGGCGTCCTCGGCAATCACGACACGATCCGCCTCGTTCCCGGGCTCGAGGACATGGGCATCAAGATTCTTCTCAACGAAAGCGAGGCGATCGCGCGCGGCGGCGCGCACGTTTACCTTGCTGGCATTGACGATGCCCATTTCTACCGCGTCGACAATATCGAGAAGGCGGTCGCCAATATCCCCCACGAAGCGTTTTCTATTCTGATCTCGCACACGCCGGAGATCTACCGGCAGGCCGCCCACGCCGACTTCAAACTTCTGCTAAGCGGCCACACCCATGGCGGGCAGATTTGTCTTCCAGGGGGAATCCCGATCACTCTCGATTCGGTATTGCCGCGATCGATGGGATCGGGCCCTTGGCGGCACCATGACATGATCGGCTATACGTCGGTCGGCGCCGGCGTCTCCATCGTTCCCGTGCGCTTCAATTGTCCGCCCGAGATCACTTTGCATCATCTCCACCTTCAGCCTTGAGCGCGCGGGGCGATCAAAAAGGCTGATCGCGCAAGCGCAAAGCGAAGAGAATGCGCGAAAGGATCATGCCTCCGACGAAAGCGATCATGGTCCCGACCACGATGTCGGCAAAGGTCACGGCAACCAGCAAGCGGCTTGCCACGAGCGGCAGCAATGCCTCGGGAATCTGATCGAGGCCGGTTGCTTTGCCGCTTGGAGCAACGCCCATCCTGCGCTTCACGAAGCTCGAGAGGAGGTCTCCGGCCATCGCTGCGCCCGCGACGACGGCTCCGAGCCGCCAGGGAAGCCCGAACAGCGCCGCGGCGAGAGACGTCGCCAGCAGCGACAAAACGATGCCGCGGATGGTCTTGGCAGGCCCGAACCATGGGCGTCCGTCAGTGAAAGTCGCGCCGCCATCGAGCGGGCGGTCCAGCGTGTCGCCGAGCAAGCGCTTGGCGAGGATCGGGGTCCCGTTCGCGACCGCGAGAAGTAGGAGGAGCTGAAGGATCAGGAGAGGCTGCATTGACCGTATCTGCCGGTGCTTTCGTCACCCTAACCAAAAACGAAACCCTTGCGGTGTGATGTAGGTTTAGCGCAATTCTTCGCAGCGTGACTCCAAGGTAGCTCAGCCCATGGCGACAAGGACAGGAGGGACCGCGGCTTCGCCGGCCGCGCGGCAGACCGCGGTTGCGGTTCTTGCCGCCATCAGCATCTGCCACCTTTTCAACGACGTGATCCAGTCGTTGATCGTGGCGCTCTATCCCATGATCAAGGAGAGCCTCGCGCTCGACTTCCGCCAGATCGGTCTTATCACCTTCACTTTCACCCTCACCGCCTCCGTGCTCCAGCCCCTGGTCGGCTTCGTTACCGACCGTTACCCCACGCCCTATTCTCTCGTGGCCGGGATGGGCTGTTCGCTGCTCGGCCTCCTCATCGCCGCCTTTGCGTCGACTTACGGCTTGGTGCTCGTCGCCGTCGGGCTGATCGGCATGGGATCCTCGGTATTTCATCCCAAGTCTTCGCGCGTCGCGCGGCTCGCTTCGGGCGGCCAGCACGGTCTCGCGCAATCGGTGTTTCAAGTCGGCGGCAATTTCGGCACCGCGCTCGGTCCGCTGCTCGCAGCCTTCATCGTGCTGCCCTTCGGGCAGCAGAGCATCGCCTGGTTCTCGGTCGTGGCGCTGGTCGGCATTGTCATGCTTGCCGCGATCGGCTCCTGGTACGGCAAGACGCTGAAATTCAACAACGCCACGCCCGCGAGCGAGCGCGAAGCGATCCACGAGTTGACCCACGGCAAGGTGCGGAAGTCGGTCGCGATCCTGATGGCGCTCACCTTCTCCAAGGACTTCTATCTCGTGAGCATCACGAGCTTCTACACCTTCTATCTGATCCACACCTTCGGTCTCTCGGTGAGAAGCGCGCAGCTCTACCTGTTCCTGTTCCTGTTCGCGGTTGCCGCGGGCACGGTGATCGGCGGTCCGATCGGCGATCGCATCGGAACGAGGCGCGTGATCTGGTGGTCCATTCTTGGCGTGCTGCCGTTCACGCTGGCGCTCCCCTATGTTGGGCTGCTGGGGACAGCGATCTTAAGCGTGATTATCGGGCTCATCCTCGCTTCGGCCCACCCTGCGATCATCGTCTATGCGCAATCGCTGATCCCGGGCCGGGTCGGCATGGTGGCGGGCCTGTTCTTTGGTCTCGCTTTCGGCGTCGCGGGCATCGGGGCGGCCTTTCTCGGCTGGCTTGCGGACGCGACCAGCATCACCTTCGTCTACCATGTTTGCGCTTTTCTGCCGGCGATCGGGCTGCTCGCGGCTTTCCTGCCGGAAATGGTGAAGCCGAGAGGCGCGGCGGCAAAACCTAAGGCGAGATCGAAAAAGTGAGTTGCGGCCGCTCCGGGCCGGCCCCTTGCCGGATAGTGGCGCGCAATCCACAGCGTCGGTTTTTTATGCACAGGGAAGCTTGGCGTCGCGTTCGCCGAAGACCCGGCCTGCGGCGGCAAAGGCTCGGAAATTCAAGCCGCGCGACCCCTTTAGCTCGGTGTTGCCGCCCCGAAGGGCTAGTCGAGACAGCGGCCTTGCCTTGTGGTTAGATGAGGCAGTGAGGCCGCCCGGCCGAGGCAAGCCGGGACCTTGCAAGACTTGCCGGGCGCGGTGGCCAGGCAGGGTTCGTTCGGTCTTGCGTGAACCTGCCAGCCCGCTCGGTCGTTGGAACCAACGCCATGCACGAGGGGCAGCAATGCGTGATATTCGCGGGGATCTGCAAGACCGGGCGGCTCTCTTGGAAGAGCAAATCAGCGCCCAGGAAACACAATTCGACCAACTCATCGAGCAGCTCAAGCGCGAGCACGACACGAGGCTCGAGGACTTTAGGGCCGAGCTCGATGCGATAAACCGGCTGATGGAGCTCGAGCTCCGCCGGCTCGAGACGGCGCCTTCGAGCCAAAGACCGCAGGCGCACGAGCCCGTGGGCCAGGTGGTCCATCAGCCGCATCAACAGGTTCAGCCTCAGCCGCAGCCTCAAGTTCCGCATCAGCACATCCAGGCGCAGGCGCAGGCACAGACGCAGCCACAGCCTCAGCGGCAACCGCAACAGCCTTTGGCCGACTTCCTCATCCGCAAGCTCAACGAAGCGGGAGCCATGCCGCGCGACGACCTCCGACGGCTCGCGTTGCAGGAGGGCTATTTCATCGATGCGGAAACCGCGGACCGGGGCGTACATGCGACCCTGATCAACGTGGTGAAGGCCGGTCTCATCCGGCAATTGCCGAACGGGAACTTCGCGCCGGCAACCGTGCTCGACACGATCAGGCTGAGACGGGCGATGTAATTTTTCGCGTGTCTGGCGCCGCGGTCTTCGCGGCTCCGGCGCTCCCGTTTTCGCGGCCCGCGACCCCTTGCGGTCGCGCGGCTTCCGTTGGCTACCCTCCGCGCAGGAGCTCGGTCACGTCGCTGCGAACCTTGGTCTCGGCATAGCGCGCAAGCGCCTTGCGGTCGGGAAATTGATCGAGCGGTATCGGCGGCCCGATACGGATACAGGCGTCGATCGGCCCCAGCCCAAGCAGCCTCCAGGCGTGCGAGGCCAAGTCCATTTCGCCGTACCAGGCGACGAGGTGACGCCCGCGCCGGCAGAGTGGCAGGCCATAGACTTTGTTGTAGGTGAGCGCTAGCGTCTGCGCCGAAACCTTGGCCCCCATCGGCGCCCCTCCTGCCGGCTTGGCCGCCGCGAACAGGGACGTTTTGAACGGGATCACGCTGTTGCCGTCGCTTGAGGTGCCCTCGGCGAACAGCACGATGCGGTCGCCCGCCGCAAGCCGGCCCAGAATCTCATTCGCCTTGTCGCCGACTTCGTTCCGCCGGTTGCGGTCCACGAACACGGAGCGCTGCAATTTCGCGAGCCAGCTCACGAACGGCCATGAGGCAACCTCTTGCTTGGCCACGAACGAGACGGGCGCCACCGCCGAGAGCACGGTGATATCGATCCACGACACATGGTTCGAGATCAGGAGCACCCCCTGCTCCTCGGCGACCTCGCCGTCGATCTTGAGCCTGATGCCGACGATCCTGCACACCTGCCGATGGTACCAATGCGGAAAGGTGCGGGCGTAGCGCGAGCCGGTGGCAAGAAGGAGGAGCTGAAACGGCATCAGCGGCAGCGTAAAGGCGAAGAAGGCGCCAAGAACGAGGAACGAACGCAAGCTTCTCATGGCTTTGCCGCTAGGGTCGTCGCGCTCTCACGCCGGTCTATGACTTGCCGTTCTTGAGCGGCATGCCGAAGAGTTCGAGCCGGTGGCCGATGAGGCGGAAGCCGTGTTCGCGCGCCACGGCCTCCTGCAGCCGCTCGATCTGCTCGTTGCTGAACTCGATGACTTCGCCGGTCTTCACGTTGATCAGGTGATCGTGGTGTCCGAGGCCCGCGGGCTCGTAGCGGGCGCGGCCGTCGCCGAACTCATGACGCTCGAGGATACCTGCGCCCTCGAACAGGCGCACCGTGCGATAGACGGTCGAGAGCGAGATGCGCGGATCTCGCGCGCTCGCACGCCGGTAAACCTCCTCGACGTCGGGATGGTCCTCGGCCTCCGACAGCACCCTGGCGATGGTGCGCCGCTGGCCGGTCATGCGCATGCCCCGCTCGGCGCAGAGCCGTTCGAGCCTGCTTTCCGCCATCGCCGTCTTACGCATGGCCGCCCTGCCGGTCCTCGCCTCCCGCGTCACGACATCATCGGCAAGGGGGCGTCAAAGGGCAAGGCTGAAGATCGCGGCATCGGCCCCGTGATCGTAATAGCCTTGCCTGTGGCCGACCGGCTCGGCGCCGCACGAGCGATAGAGCCGAAGCGCCGCTTCGTTGCCGTCCTCCACTTCGAGAAACAGCCGCTTCGCGCCGCTTGCGCGCAAGCGCTCAACAGCCGTCAGAAGCAGGGCCCTGCCAAGACCCTTGTTGCGGCAGGGCGGCACGACGCCGAAGGTCAGGATCTCCGCCTCGTCGTCCGCCTTGCGCGCGATCAAGAGACCTCCTGCGAGGCTCGAAGTGCCGGCTCCGACAGAGCCGATCAGGCAGAGCGTCCCCGGCGCCGAGGCGAACTGCGCCATGGCGGTCTCGTCCCAGGGGCGCTGAAAGCAGTCACGGTGAAGACCGGCCAGAACGGGCGCATCGAGCGGGCTTGCCTGCCGTACGGTGAGTCCGCCCGCCATCAGCATCGCGTCACCTGAGCCTGCGTTTGCGGCCTCGCGTCCGGCGGCCGCAAGTAAAGCGGCCGGAGCGAGGGCGTCGTCTCGCCGCTCTCCTCGGCGAGCGCGGCAAGCGATGTGGCATTCGGTTCGAGATCGGTGAGTTGCGCCTCGACGGGGAGGCCGCGGCTGCTCGCAGCTTCGGCGAGGCGCGCGGCCCCGCTGCCCACGGCCGTCAGCAAGCCGGCTGGAAGTAAATTCGCGGCATCGTCGGGCGCGATCAGGAGTGGACCGTCACGTCTTCGTGATGCCGCGTCATAGAGGCCGAGATAGAGCATGCCGCGCCTCGCATCGACGGCAACGGCGAATGGCGCGCTGCCCGTGACGCCGAGATCATGCGCTACTCTTGCCATCACCGTCAGGCTGTCAATGCCGAACAGCTTCGTTCCCGTAACGAGCGCGAGACCGCGCGCCGCCGAGATCGCGATCCGCACGCCGGTAAAACTTCCGGGCCCCGTCGTCGCCGCGATCCGGTCGAGCGCGGCAAACACCGTGCCGCTCTCGCGCATGATTTCGGCCACCATGGGCATCAGCGCTTCGGCGTGGCCGCGCGGCATCCTCTCGGCGCGTGCGAAAACGCGGCGCGCGTCGCCGTCGCGCTTGATGAGCGCGGCCGAGCAGGCACCCATGCTGGTGTCGAGCGCGAGGATATTCATGGCGGTCCCTTAGAGGATCCGCGCCATCTCGTCGAATTCGAAGCGCGGCGAGCGCGGGAACAGAACGCTGCCATCGCCATAGCCGAGATTGCAAAGAAAATTCGATTTGACGTTGCTGCCGACGAAAAATTCGCGATCGACGCCCTGATTGTCGAAGCCCGACATCGGCCCGCAATCGAGCCCGAGCGCGCGCGCCGCCAGGATGAGATAGGCGCCTTGCAGCGTGCCGTTGCGAAAGGCGGTGTCGAAGATCTTATCCTTCTTGCCCGCAAACCAGCTCCTGGCGTCGGTATGGGGAAAGAGCTTCGGCAGGTGTTCGTAGAAGTCGAGATCATAGCCGATGGCGCAGACCGGCGCCTTCATCGTCTTGTCGCGATTGCCCGGAAAGATGCGGCTTGAGCCGCTCCTTTGCGGCGCGCGATTTCACGAAGAGGAAACGCGCGGGGCTGCAATTGGCGCTGGTCGGCCCGAGCTTGGCGAGATCGACGATTTCTGCAGCAGGGCGTCGGGGACGTCCCGCTCGCGCCAGGCATTATGCGTGCGCGAGGTCCCAAAGAGTTGATCGAGACAGGATTTGGGCGATCTTGTCCGTCAAACGGGACGGACCTCCTGCACCTCGGGAACGAAGTGCCTGAGCAAATTCTCGATGCCGTGGCGCAAGGTTGCCGTGGAGCTGGGGCAGCCGGAGCAGGCGCCGCGCATGTGGAGATAGACCACGCCGTCGCGGAAGCCCTGGAAGGTGATGTCGCCGCCGTCCTGGGCCACGGCGGGGCGGACGCGGGTTTCGAGCAGCTCCTTGATGGTCTTGACCGTCTCTTCGTCCTCAGGCGCGAAGAACTCGTTCGGTTCGCCGCCGTCCGTTCCCTCTGGCGCATTGGCGACCGCGGCGCCGGAGAGATAGTGCTCCATGATGACGCCGAGAATGGCGGGCTTCAGATGCTGCCATTCGCTCTCGCCCTTGGTTACGCTGATGAAATCGGTGCCGAAGAACACGCCCTTGACGCCCTCGATCTCGAATAGACGTGCGGCAAGGGGTGAGGCCTTGCTCGTTTCGGGATCGAGAAACTCCAGCGTGCCGTGCGCGAGGACGGGTCGGCCCGGGATGAATTTCAAGGTCGCAGGATTTGGGGTGGCTTCGGTCTGGATGAACATGGCTCGAATGGGCGACGCCGCTAACTTAGAACGATTCTAGCGAATACTTGGCCTTAAGCGCCGGAAAGTCAAGGCGCGCGCCTTGCCGGCATGCCTCGGCGTCAGGCGAAGACGGCTAGAAACCGAACAGGCCCCGGGTGAAGTCGTTACCGAAAGAGCGTCTGCCCGGGCTCCGCCGCATGTTGGGACGCCATTCTCCGGCCACCACCTGCTCGTTGTCGTACGACGGTTCGGTGACATAGCCCCGGCCATCGAGCGCCGCCGTCATCCTGGAGTCGTGCCCGTAGAGGTCGTTGAACGACGTGAACGAGCCGTCCTCGTTCACCCGCAAGGTGAAATAGGTGATGTAGACGGGGATTTTCTGGTCGAGGGCGATGTGGTTGTCGTCGCCCGCGTCGAAGGTCGATTCGACCCGGGCCTCGCTCCAACCTTTGTCCTTTTTCAAGATCACCTGCGCCAGGAGGTTCGGATTCTGCACGCGCATGCAACCGTGGCTCTCGGCGCGCACGGCGTTGTTGAACAGGAACTTCTGCGTCGTGTCGTGCATGTAGACGTCGTGCGGATTGGGGAACAAGAACTTCACGCGGCCGAGCACGTTGCTCGGTCCTGGCGGCTGCACGAGGTCGAAATTGCGGATGTCGTTTTGGCTCCAGTCGACCGAATCGGGATCGATATCGCGGTTGCCGTATTTGATGCGCAAACCGTGACGCTTGAGGACGGCCGTGTCCCAGCCGCCGCCGAAGAAGCCTCCGCCTTGTCCCATATAGGGCGCGATCTCTTCGTTCTTGATGGAGTTGGGAACGTTCCAATACGGATTGAACACGACCTCTTCCATCTCGTCGGAGATCACGGGCGTCTGCGTTTTGGGTTTGCCCACGACCACGCGCGCGGTGTGGATCGGCGTCCCCTCTTCGACCACGCGCAGCGTGAACTCCGGGATGTTGACCGTTACGTAGAACGGCCCGAGATCGTGGGGAAGCCAGCGCCAGCGCTCCATATTGACGAGAATCTGGCGGATGCGCGCGTCGCCGCCGACCGGCCGCGCCTGCTGGCCTTGATTAAGCAGCCGCCTTGTGCCCGGGCCGACGGCGCCGTCGGCGGCCACGCCGCGGGAAGACTGGAACGCGCGGACCGCCTCGCGCACGGCCTCGTCGTATTTGTTTTCGTTTGAGCCGGCCGGAAGGTCGAGCCGCTTCCTCAGAAGCGCGACCTGCTCGTGTTCCATGCCGAATTTGAGGACAGGACCAGCGGGAATGACGACGATGTCTTCCTTGACCTCTTCGACCTGGCCGCCTCTGAGCTCGATCATCTTCTGCCGCAGAGCCTCGAATTGAGGTTGGTCAGGCTGGAAGCTCCGCAAATAGGCGGCCGGGTCGGAACGGATGGCGATCGATTCGAGCACCTCCGAAGGATTGGGGAGCGCAAGCGTGGGATCGAGATTCTTGCTGACGCGCACCGGCTCGATGCGACCGCCGCGGGCGTCCTTGGCATAGTCCAGCACCGCGTAGCTTACCTTCGTTTCCGAATCGGCGAGCCAGTCTTTGGCGTTGGGATCGGAGGCGTTGAACGACGCGGCATCGGGCAGCGAGTAATCCGACGCGCGCAAGCCATAGTCGTCGGCCTTGACGATCTCGGCCATCACGAGCTTGGCGCGCTCGGTGAGCCCATTCTCGTCCACCCAGAGGAGGTTTCGGTCGGGCGCCCCGTAATATTCGACGAGTGCGTCCCGTTGGGCCGTATTCGCGTCGGACTTGGTGGAGACGAGACCCTGGACGGTAATCCGCAAGCCCTCGGCCGGCGTGATGAGGCTTGCCGGTCCGTTTGGCTCGGCCGCGAATCCGGGGACGCTGAGAGACGCCGCCGCGAGCAGCCCCAATGCCACGCTTCTCATTTTTGGCTCCCTACCGGCCAGCTTCGGATGATTCCCCGTGAAACCCGTCCCATCCAGCTAGCACTGAAACCCGCTCAGACTTTGGCCGATAATGTCGGTGCAGGAAAGGCCAATATCAAGCCAAAGCGAGGATTTCTTCTATAGAAAGATGACCCGGCACAACCGTGATCGGGACCGGGAAGGTGCCGGCGAGCCTGCCGCCCGCAAAATTCGTGACCAGGGGACCCGGGCCCGAGGGGTCTTTCGAGGCGCCGAGGACGAGCACCCCGATATCCTCGTCGTCCTCGATCAGCTTGGTGATTTCCTGGGATTTCATGCCTTCGCGCACGATCTCCTCGGGCACGAGCGCCTCGAAACCCATGGTTTTCAGCTTGCGCCCGAACAGGCGGAACACCGCCTTCGCTTTGGAATGTCCCTCCTCGCGCGCGACCTCCTCGACCGCGAGCCACTGGAAATCGACGTCGGGCTCGATGACGTAGAGGAGAGCGAGCTGGCCTCCCGTCCTCTGGGCGCGGCTCGCGGCAAAAGCGAGCGCGCTCTCGCACTCCGGCGTCTCGTCGACGACCACGAGAAATTTCCGCTTGTGGCCTTCGGCGAAAATCTGACGCTTGCGGCGCGCGCTCGCCTGGGCGGCGCTTTCGCTCGGCTTGGGCGGGGACTTTTCGGTCTTTTTCGGCGTTTTTCTCGGCGTCTTTTTCGGCATGGCGCAGTCATCCTCTGCCGGGACAGGCCCCGGCCGTCGACCCTTTAGGCAAGGTCGATTGCGTAACGCTTGAGATCGTCGAAATCGACGATTTCGAGCGTCGCTTCATGGGTCGCGGCGAGAATGACGCGCGGCGCGCTGCCGGCCTCGAACGCTTCGCGCCAGCGCGCCGCGCACAGGCACCAGCGATCGCCGGGCTTGAGCCCCGGGAAGTCGAAATCCGGTTGCGGCGTCGAGAGATCGTTGCCGCGCGCCTTGGAGAAGGCGAGAAACTCAGCCGTGACTTCGACGCAGACCGTGTGAAACCCGAAATCGTCCGGGCCGGTATGGCAGCAACCGGTGCGGAAGAAACCGGTGAGCGGCCGCTCCGAGCAGCCCTTCAACGGCTCGCCATAGACGTTGCGCTGCGCCGATAGAGGCTCTTGGTGTCGCTCCTGCATGGCGAAGGATACTGCCCGATGGCGCGGCGCTCGGGAAGCCTCAACGGAGCGGATTGCGTTCGGGAAGCGTCATCTCGCCCGGCTTTCCCCCGAGGAGCGCTTGGAGCTGAGCCGGGGTCAGCACCGGCACGGGTGGACCGGCGTCCTTGGTGGCGAGCGCGGCAAGTGCCGCGGGCGGCCGCTCGGTCGTGCCGGCCTCGTTCGGGATCGGCGGCTCGAATCCGCCGGCCTTGAGCACGGTGCCGCATTCCTTCGGCAGTTGCGCCATGGTGAGCGGCGGCTTTCCTTTCCAGGAGCCGGAGCCGGGCGGTGCCTGCGCCGTCGCGATCGCGGCTTTCTTCAACATGGCATACCAATTGGTGAGCTCCTCACCGCAGCCATTGTCGCCGGAAGCCGGCTTCTGATTCTCGCACCCGTCCGCGACCGTCGGGCATGTGAGCCGCACATGGAAATGATAGTGATGATTCCACCACGGTCTCACCTTGCCGAGCCAAGCGGTGTCCTTGCCGACCTTTGACGCCTGCTGGCACAGCGCCTTCTTGATGGCCGGATGCACGAAGATGCGCGCGACTTGCGGGTAGGAGGCGGCGCGCTTAATCAGCTTCACCTGCAGCAATGTGAAGATCTCGGGATCGACGGTGAAGGGGTCCTTGAGCATCGAAACCGCGTTCATATCCTCGCGCTCCTGCGGCGTGAGAATGCGGTCGGGCATGGGGGTGAGCCAGATATCGGCGTCGAGCCCGACCTGGTGGCTGGTATGGCCGGTCAACATCGGCCCGCCGCGCGGCTGCGACATGTCGCCGACGAGGAGGCCGGGCCAGCCGTCGAGCGCGTGCGCGTCGCTCGCGAGCCGTTCGAGATAGTCCACGAGGCGCGGAGTGCCCCAATTGCGGTTGCGCGTGAGACGCATCACCTGCCAGTCGGGACCGTTGATCGGCAGCGACACGCCGCCGGCGAGGCAGCCTTTGGCATAGCCGCCGATCGATCGGGCTGCGAGTGGGGCGGGCTCGCTCGCCGCCCCGAACATATCGCGCGCGATCGGAGATTTGGGCTTTGGCGGGCTCTTCTTGGCGGTCTTCGGTTTGGGCTTGGGCTTCGCAGGCGTGGCGACGGTCTGGGGCTGTATCGGCTGCTGGGCCGCGGCCGCTGCGCCAGAAATGATAAGAATGAGGCTCAAGAAAAGCCTGAGCATCGGCCCTCGTTCCGTTCCCCCAAAGCCCCTAAGGCGTCTCCGAGCCTACCACAGATGATGGCGGCAATCGGAATGTCTCGCGTACCCGGAGCCAGTACGCACGCAAGGCGCGAACGCATTCAGCCAATATTCAGGGCGAAGGCGTAAGACGATCCGAACGCTCTTGATCGGGAGCATGAAGCTCACGACATCCACGACAAGCCGGCCCGCCGAGGTGGCCCGGACGAGAGGGAGATTACGACATGCGGGGCAATGTGCTCTTGTCCATCCTCTTTAGCCTCGTCCTTTCGGTTCCAAGCATCGCTCAAGCTGACATCGTCGCCAGGATCAACTTGTCGAACCAGCGCATGGCGGTCTTCGTCGATGGCGCGCCGCGCTACAGCTGGCCGATCTCGACGGCGCGGCCCGGCTATCGCACCCCGACCGGGACCTTTAAGCCGACCGCGCTCGTCCGCTACCACCGCTCCTCCATCTACGAAGGCTCGCCGATGCCGTATTCGATTTTCTTCCTGCGCGGCTACGCCATTCACGGGTCCTACGAGATCAAGCATCTCGGGCGCCCGGCATCGCATGGCTGCATCAGGCTTCATCCCACAAACGCCGCCGCACTCTATTCGCTCGTGCAGCGCTACGGGACGGGAAACACACTCATCAAAATCGGCTACTAGCGGCCTCGCGCACGATCGCGTGCGCTAGCGTCCGCAGTCCGAGGGCGCAGACGCCGCGGAAGCGCTCGCCCATCCAGGCGAGCGCCATGCGAACACGTTTGCGGCCGCGCTCGGGCGCGGGCCCCGGCGGGATGAAGATTGCGCCAGAGACCGCGATCGGCTCGCCGTTCAGCCCGGTAGAGCGGTAGAGGATGCGGAAAGCATCGCCCCCGCCGGGACCACCGCCTTCGAGCGGCCACACCCTGGTGATCGAGCCTGGCTTGCCGGCGATCTCACCGGGCTTCACGTCGTAGATCGGGTATGCCGTTTGGCCGGGCCCAAGGCCGAGGCGGAGCGCGAACGCGGCCTTGGCCGCGAGGCTAAAGCAGGCTCCGGTCGACCGCATTCCGTCTCCCCCTAAAGATGGCGGAAGGAGCAGGATACAGCTTGGGAAACTGCCGAAGGCGGTTCCGGCCCGCGACGTGCCCATTTCTTTCCGCCGTCATCCGAGGCAAAATTGCCCCCATGCCAAGCCGATCGGCCCGCACGCGAGCGCGGGCGTTGCCAAGCCGGGGATTATGAAAATGCGATCAGCCGCAGGGAGGCTCGACACCCTCATCGGCCGTGTCGGCAAGATTGCGACACCCTTCTCGGTCGAGCTGCCCGACGGCGAGAAACGGAACCTCGGCGACGGCAAACCCGAATTCCACGTGAACCTCAGAAATCACCGGGCGCTCAGGGCGGTCAGTAGCCTCGATGACGGTAACATTGCCGAAGCCTATCTGCACGGCGATATCGACATCGAGGGCGATATGCTGAGACCGTTTGCCCTCCGCGCCCATTTTCTCGACCGGCATCCTCTTGTCGCGGCGTGGCGGTTCATCGAGCCGTTTCTGTTCGGCCAAGTCTATAGCAACAAGCGGGCGATTGCCTCCCACTACAATGTCGACCCGAAGCTGTTTTTGAGCTTTCTCGATCCTGTCTTTCCCGCCTACAGCCAGGGCGTCTATGCCAACGACGACGAGCCTCTCGCCAAGGCGCTCGAGCGGAAATTCGATTGGGCCATCGAAAAATGCGAGCTTGGCCCCGGAAAGAGGGTGCTCGAGATCGGACCGGGCTGGGGCGCCTTCGCAAGTCACGCACTTCAGACCGGCGTGCGCTTCACCGGCATCACCAACTCGGAAGTGTCGCAGTCTTATCTGCGCTCCAAATTGTCGAATTTCGGCAATCGTTTCGACATTCTGCTCACCGATTTCTACGAATACGAGCCGAAAGAGCCGTTCGACGCCATCGTCATCATGGGTGTGATCGAGCACTTGCCGGACTACGAGCGCGTGCTGAAGAAATTTTCGCGGCTGCTTAAGCCGGGCGGTCGCGTGTTCCTCGACGGCAGCGCCTGGAAGAAGAAATACGAGCTTTCGACCTTTATGGTGCGGCACATCTATCCCGCCAACCACTCCTTCCTTGTGCTGGATGATTTCCTCAACAAGCTTTGGAAAACAGATTTCGAAGTCGATGTCGTCCACAACGACCGCTGGAGCTATTTCCTCACCTTCAGACAGTGGGCGAGGAACCTCGAAGCCAACAAAAACTATGTGCGGCGGACCTTCGGCGACTTCGAGTACCGCAAGTTCAGGCTTTATCTCTGGGGCGCGGCCTACCAGTTTCTGATCGGCGGTCTCGAGTGCTACCGGATGATCCTCTCCAAGCCCAAGGAAGCCGCTGCTTAACCGCGTCCTGACGTGCTTGCGGGATCGCTCCGCTCTTCCCTTGATGCTCCTCGTCGCTTCGCGTGACGAGGAGGGCTCGCTGATCTCAAGCGTGAGTTACCGGGTTCGTCCGAACCGGTCGTTTGGTATCTTTCCAACGCTCAATGTACCCGCGCGTCGGCGGCACCGTTGCTCTGCAGTGGGCCAACTGTAGCTGGAACACAACGAGAGTGTCCTGACGGAATGCAGCTTCCGAACCGGCGAGGTAGAAGTCGAACATCCGGCAGAAGGACTCACCGAACCGAGCCTTGACTTGTTCCCAATTCGCATGCAAGCGCTGACGCCAGCTGGCCAGTGTCGGTGCATAGTGCTCTCGCCACACCTCAACGTCGGTAAGGAAGAGGCGCTCCCTTCTTAGCCGCTTGGTTTCTTTATCGCCGGTTATCCAACGCCGCTCCTCGACCTTGACGCGCCTTCCGCCTACGAGCGAGGCTTGCGCCGAAGGAGAAACGACCATGAGCGATTACTGCGAACATTGGCTGGCTTCGCTTAAGGCCCCCACACGGCGCCACGTCATGACGGGCGCGGCGGCGCTTCTCGCCGCGAGCGCATTGCCCTTCGGGCCGGCCCGAAGCGAGCAGGCCGCGTCGCCGACGCCAAACCCGAATGTGATTCCGCCGGCTGAAGCGCTCGACCGGTTGATGCAAGGAAATGCCCGCTATGCGGCCAACGCACCGGCTGAGAGGGACTTCTCGTACGGCCGTGCCGCGCGCGCCGGGGCACAATATCCGATCGCCGCGATCCTCGGTTGCGCCGACAGTCGCGTCTCGCCCGAACTCTTGTTCGATCAGAGTCCCGGCGATGTCTTCGTCGTGCGTCTCGCCGGAAATTTCCTCGACGATGACGGCTTCGCGAGCCTCGAATATGCCGTCAAGTTCTTGGGCGCGCCGCTCGTCATGGTCCTCGGTCACACCAATTGCGGCGCGGTTGATGCGGCGATCAAGGTGGTGAAGGAGGGGATCGAGCTGCCCGGACACCTGCCCGAACTGATCAAGTCGATCAAGCCCGCGGTGATTGCCGCGCATGGCCGCCATCCGAGCGATCTGCTCGCTGCCGCCACGGAGGAGAATGTGCGCCTCAACATGAAGCGGCTGATCGACGATGCGCCGATCATGACCGAAGCGCTCGACGCTAAAAGGATCGCGGTTGCCGGCGGCATTTACGATATTGCGACGGGCAAGGTAAACTTGCTCTAGCCGAACGGGCGGACACGCGGACGCTCAATGGAAGGGACTCTGGAGCGCTGGCAGTCGGAGAAGACCGCGGCGTATCTTTCGAGCGCGGTTGCGCGCCGCGAGCGCGACCCGAAGAAGGCGGCGCTGTTCCGGCAGATGGCCGAAGCGGCCGACGAGCACCGAGCGCAAGCACGCGCGGGCGCGTGAGCGCCTGGCCGAGCCCGGCGTAGCCCACGCTCCGCGCTTCGTCGGCCTCAGCCAGAAGCGTGCGCGAAAGCGCTTGCCGCTCTTCGCGCACGAGCCAGCGCGCCCCTTCGGCCGTCATCGAGGAAACGGAGCGCGACGAGCCCGAGCAGAATCGCAGGGATCCCTTCGACGATGAACAGCCACTGCCAGCCTTTCAGGCCGAGGAGCCCGTGCAGCTCGATCAGCGCTCCGGAGACCGGGCCTCCGACCATCGTGGCGATAGGCACCGCCGTCATGAACAGAGCGACGATCCGCGCCCGTTCCCGCGCCGGGAACCAATAGGTCAGGTAGAGGATGATGCCGGGGAAGAAGCCCGCTTCCGCCACCCCCAACAGGAAGCGCATCACGTAGAAACTCGTCTCCCCGTTCACGAGCGCCATGGCGGTCGCGATCAGCCCCCAGCTGATCATGATGCGGGCGATCCAGATGCGGGCGCCGAAGCGCTGCAACGCAAGATTGCTCGGGATCTCGAACAGGATGTAGCCCGCGAAGAAAATGCCGGCGCCGATCCCGTAGATCGAAGGCGTAAAGCCGAGATCGGCGTTCATGGCGAGCGCGGCGTAGCCGACATTCACCCGGTCGAGGAAGTTCACGGCGTAGCAGAGAATGAGAAAGGGAATGAGGCGGCGCGAAGCCTTCGCGATCGCCGATTGTTTCGCCACCTCGACAGTCACCCGCGCTCCTCCCCCGCCCAAAGAGCCCACGATCCCGCCTGTTGGAATGGACGAGCGATTCGCATCCGACAAGGGTGAAAAGAAGCGCTCCGCGGAAGCCTCCCGCTTGCGGATGGAGTATCCTCACCCCTGCGAGCGAACTGATTCGCTTCCAAGGAGACCGACCATGGCCATTCCCCTCGATGCCGCCGCCGCAGTTCTGCGCGAGGCTATGCGCGAGACGGTCAAGCGTTATTCGCTTTGGTACCTGCTGCAAGGAATCTTGATGGTGGTGGCGGGCGCGCTCGCCCTCATCTATCCCCTGCTCGCCTCGGTCGCCCTGATCTATCTGCTCGCCTGGGTGCTGATTGTCAGCGGCGCGGTTCAGGCGATCGGGCTCATCGGCGCCCGCCACGTGCCCCATTACTGGCTGCAGCTGATCTCGGTCGTTCTCGCCATCCTCATCGGCGTGCTGCTTCTGAGGCAGCCGGAGAGCGGCCTTCTGATCATGACGCTGCTCCTGATCGTGTTCTTCATGGTCGAGGGCCTGTCCAAGGTCATCTTCGCGCTCACCATCAGGCCCTTCCCCAATTGGGGATGGGTTCTCGCGAGCGGTCTCGTCGGCATCGTGCTCGGGGTCTATTTGTTGATGAACATACCGGTCAGCGCCGAATGGGTGCTCGGCGCCCTGCTCGGCATACAGTTGATCTGCGAGGGCGCGGCGCTCACCTATCTCGCCTGGCACGTCCGTACCACCTGAGCCTCACCCTGGGGACGGCGCGGGTCTCTAGCGCTGGGGCGCCTGAGCCGTTTGGATGTAGCGCCCGTAAACCCAGCCGATCTCCGCTGTGGCGGGGTCTTTGACCTGCACCCAACTTCCTTTGCGGCCTGTCACGCGAAGCTTCGACCCCTTTTCGGCCACCCGCAGCGTCTCGGCCGTTGACGACGGAGCGGAGCGGAGATTGGCGTAGTTTGTGAGTTCGACCCACTCGTCGCTGTCTGTGGGAAGCGAGGTCTCGGCGGTGCCCGGAGGCGGGTCCACTTCCTTCTCGACCGGCGCTGCCTGCTCCACTGGCGCAGGCTTTGTTTCTGCAACAGCAACAGGCGGCTTGGCGGGTGCCTCGGTCGCCTGCACGGGCATATGTCGGCCGGTGACATCCTCTTTCAGCATCTTGAGCTTGGTCTCGAGGTCATGGAGGCCGAGCTTTCTTGCGCGCTCGTACCAGACTTCCGCTTCTTGCGGATCCGGCTTGATGCCGTGCGCGCCGATCTTGGCGATGAACTCGGCATCGTAGGTGGCGCCGAGGAGAAGCGCCGCTTCGCCGCTTCCAGCCTCAGCCGCGCGCTTGAAATACGCCCGCGCCCCGGCGAAATAGCCGACGTCGATCATCTTGTGGCCATGGGCGATCAGATCGGAGACGCGCCCCGCCTCGTCGGAGCGGAGGATCAGCGCCGACTTCGGATCGGGCAGGATGTCGAGCCTCGTTGTCGTGCTGGCGAGGATCGACCCGTCGGCGGTCATCAACGCAACGCCGATATCGGCGCCGCCGCGCGCCGTCTGCGGCAGCTTGAGCTTCAGGTCGCCGATTTCACCGGGCGTCAGGTTCCACTCGGTGGTGCCATAGGGTCGGCCTTGCGAGAAGGTGGCGCCCTCGGGCATGGCGCGAATGGCGATCACGCTCCGCGCCGGCAGCGCCTCGCTCGAATCGATGGCGATGGCGAAGGGTACTTCTTCGCCCGACTTCGCCGCGATCTGGCTCGGCGCCGTGAGAGCGACTTCGACCTTGGCCGGGACGGCGGCTTCGGGCTCCGGAGCAACGACGATCTCCGGTTCGGGCGCGGGCTGGACGGCGGGCGCCGGCGCGACCGCGGCGAGATCGCTTGTGTTGAACGCCGGGCGATCGGTGAATTTCTGCGCGTCGGTGTGCCCAGGGATCGTGATCACGCCCTGCCACAGCAGAGCGAGGATCGCCGCCGTTGGGATCAACGAGATGAGGATGGCGGCGATCAGGAGCCCTTGGCCCGCCGAGGACACGCGCGCGCTGGCGCGTTCGGCGATGTATCCCGGGATGACCGGCTCGGCCGGCGGCTCGGCCGGATCGTCGCCAAGAATCTTTTGCGCCTCTGGAGCGAAACGCTCCGCCATTGTGGTCGGCGTCGGCTCTGGAGTGGCTGGCTGAGCCTCCAGCCGCGCGGTCAGGTTGGTCGGCCTGACAACAATATCGGATGGACTGAGCATGGAACCCTCCTACGCATCACAACAAGAGAGTCAGTTCTGTTTACGCCCCCTATTCCACTCGAGGAACGCGCGGAACAGATCGCCGCGCTCCGCGTCGGAGATCGGCGTGCCCCGCGCGGTGCTTGCCTCGGCGAGAAACGCGTCGAAATTGCTGCGCGAGGCGCTGTCCGTTGTCTTCGGCGAGGCCTGGTCGATCCAGGCCTGCGAGAGGGGCGAACGGCGCCAGCCTTCGAGCGTCGCCGCGAAATTCACCTCGCTCCATTTCGGATGGCGCGGCGCGGCGAGGAAGTTGTCCCATTTGGCGAAGAAGCGATCGACGAACTTGCCGATCTTCTTGTAGCGGATTGAATCGCCGGGCCAGTTGAACGAGATCAGCACGGCGCAGACCGAGAGGGTGTCGACCCGCGCTCCCACCGGCACAAGCTCCGGATAGTCGTCATGGGTAAGCGTCGCAGGGTAATACTCGTCCTCCAGCGTCTTGGCGTAAGGGACGGGGAGCAGCTTCAGTCCCGCCGTGTCCTTGAGGTTGGCGAAAGCCGGTGCGGGCTTGCCCGTGACCAGGATGGTGGCGTCGATTTCGCCGGACTTAAGCTTCTCGATCGCGTCGGTATCGCCGAGATTGACCTCCTGCGCGTCCACGCCGAGCGCCGCGAAGATCAGCCGTCCGGTAATCTCGGTGCCGCTGCCCGGCGCACCGAAATTCACGTATTTCCCGCTGAGCTCCTTGATGTCGTTTACCTCGGAGCGCACGAGCACGTGCATCTCCTCGTTGAACAGCTTGGCGATATAGGTGATCCGGCCCCTGAGGTTCGCACCGAGCTCGCCGGTGCGGTCGAAATGCTTGAGCAGATTGGCCTGGGTAATTCCCATATCGACGCCGCGCAGGAACATGACGTCCTTGATGTTCTGCTCGGGCCCTTTCCCCACCATGGGGAGGACGCGCAGATTGTCGCCGTCGTCGAGCACCTCCGCGAGGTCTTGAATGACGGCAAGGTCGGTGCCGCTCGGGCTTCCGGCCATGATCGTCACCACGTTCTCATTTATGCGCGTCCGGAAACTCTCGCGCGTGTTCTGAGCGGCGACGGCGGTATTGGCTTCGGCGTTTGCCCGGTCTGTGACGCTTGGCGCCGCCACCGCGGCGGCGGCGATCAGGCAGAGTCCGCAAGCAAGGGCGATACGCATGACAGGCCCCTCTTCTTGGCGCGCTTGCCCTATGACTCCGGCGAGGCCCCGCTTAAGCGCGCCTACGCGCGGGGTGGCCGGTTACGCTCCGGGATGTGTCGTGTCGGGAGAAAAGCGCCCTGTGTTTAAAGTGGAGCACCGTTCCGCCGATCGTGCCGCAATCCCTCCTCGGCAAATGAGATGTGATATTTTAACTATAGTCAAGTAGATATCGACCATTGGTACGCAAAATTTACACTTTTCTGCCGCAGTCTCGCCCGAAAGTATACTTCAAAGCGACAAGAATACGGCCAAGAAAACCACTCGGCAGAGCCAACAAATTCTTAGCCGTTACAGCGAAGTAAGCTGTACCGATTGAGATGGAATCTTGCGCAGTCTAGTGGGCCCGGGTGTTGGGGGGAGGGGCCCAAAGGACTAAACGCCGTTCGCAGGGTGGGGTTCCGATCCTTCGAGAAAATACGTACGCGAACAATTGCGAGGCGTCTAGACCCAAGGCGTGCTCGGCGCGACCGGGTCGCTCGCGTAAGCCTAATCCGCGTCCATCTTCAGCGCGGCGATGAAAGCCTCTTGCGGGATCTCGACCTTGCCGAAGCTCCGCATCTTCTTCTTTCCCGCCTTCTGCTTGTCGAGCAGCTTGCGCTTGCGGGTGATGTCGCCGCCATAGCATTTGGCCGTCACGTCCTTGCGCAGAGCGCTGATCGTCTCGCGCGCGATTACCTTGCCGCCGATCGCCGCCTGGATCGGAATCTTGAACAGGTGCCGCGGGATCAGGTCCTTGAGCTTCTCGACCATGGCGCGGCCGCGCGCCTCGGCGCGGGAGCGGTTGACGATCACCGACAGCGCATCGACCGGCTCGTTGTTGACGAGGAGCGCCATCTTCACGAGGTCGCCCTCCTCGTAGCCGATGATGTGATAGTCGAACGAGGCGTAACCGCGCGAAACGGATTTGAGCCTGTCGTAGAAATCGAACACGACCTCGTTGAGCGGCAGCTCGTAGACGAGCATGGCGCGCTGGCCGGCATAGCTCAGGTTCCTCTGCCGGCCGCGCCGGTCCTCGCACAGCTTGAGCACGGCGCCGAGATGCTCGTCGGGAACGAGGATGGTGGCCTCGATCCACGGCTCCTCGATCATGGCGATCCGCTGCGGCTCGGGCATGTCGGCGGGATTGTGCAGCTCCGTCATCGTGCCGTCGGTCAGATGCACGCGGTAGATCACCGAAGGTGCCGTGGCGATGAGGTCGATATCGAATTCGCGCTCGAGCCTCTCGCGGATGATCTCGAGATGGAGCAGGCCGAGAAAGCCGCAGCGGAAGCCGAAGCCGAGCGCGGCCGAGGTCTCCATCTCGTAGCTGAAGCTCGCATCGTTGAGGCGGAGCTTGGCCACGGCCTCGCGCAAATCCTCGAATTCGCTCGCATCGACGGGAAACAGGCCGCAGAACACCACGGGCTGTGCCGGCTTGAAGCCGGCAAGGGCGGCATTCGCCGGTTTCCTCTCGTCGGTGACGGTATCGCCCACTCGGGTGTCGGCGACCTCGCGGATCGAGGCGGTGAAGAAGCCGATTTCGCCGGGCCCGAGCCTGTCGCGCATTTCCTGCTTGGGGCGGAAAATGCCGACGCGGTCGATCTGATAGGCGGCGCCCGTGGACATCAGCCTGATGCGCTGTCCCTTGTGCAGAACGCCGTCGAAAATGCGGACCAGCACCACGACGCCGAGATAGGAATCGTACCAGCTGTCGACGAGGAGCGCTTTCAGCGGCGCGCGCGCGTCCCCCTTGGGTGCGGGCAAGCGCGTCACGATCGCTTCCAGCACGTCCTCGATGCCCTTGCCGGTCTTCGCCGAGATTTCCAGCGCGTCATGCGCATCGAGCCCGATGACGTCCTCGATCTGCTGGCGCACGCGATCGGGCTCGGCCGCGGGGAGATCGATCTTGTTGAGGACCGGCACCACTTCGTGATCGTTGTCGAGCGCCTGATAGACATTGGCGAGCGTTTGCGCCTCGACCCCTTGCGTGGCGTCGACCACGAGGAGGCTGCCCTCGCAGGCGGCAAGGCTCCGGTTCACCTCGTAGGCGAAATCGACATGGCCAGGCGTGTCGATCAGGTTCAGCTCGTAAAGCGTCCCGTCGCGCGCGCGGTAATCGAGGCGCACGGTCTGCGCCTTGATCGTGATGCCGCGCTCGCGCTCGAGCTCCATCGAGTTCGAGCACCTGCTCTTTCATCTCCCGCGCGCTCAAGCCGCCGCAGAGCTGGATGAGCCGGTCTGCGAGCGTCGATTTGCCGTGATCGATATGGGCGATGATGGAAAAATTACGGATGCGGGAAAGCGGCGTCGTCTCGAATTGAGTCATGCGCGGCTTGGTACGGGAGCAGGCCCCGAGGGGTCAAGCAAGCGTTGGGCCAAATGCGGCGAAATGGTGAGACGAAGCGCCCTATTGTGGTTTCGGTTGGGGTCTAGAGACTGCCGGTCTCTAAAACCATACGGAGAGATCTGATGCTGAAAAGAGTGATCTTTGCTGCCGTCGCAACCGCCTTTGTTGCCGCTTCCGCTTTGCCGGTTGCGACGACCCCGGCCGATGCAGCGATGACCTGCAAGGCCGCCGCCAAGGCGCAATTCCCGAGCGATCGGAAGGCCCGCCACGACTTCAAGAAGTCCTGCAAGGCCGCTTGGAAGGCGACGCAGAAGGCCTAAAAATCTCAGTTTGCCGACGTCAACTGTCGAAGAAGGGGGTCGCGTTTGGCCCCCTTCTTATGCTCTGCCGACACGGGGAGCCCCTCTCAGGGGTCAAATGAGCGACTGTCCCGGCGTCAACATTCGACGGATAATCGAATAGCAAGGGCGTCTCATCACATAGGCGAACGGCGGAAGTTCGGAGTTGACGAAATCGCCAAAGCTGGGGCTTTATTGGCCCGCGTAACGTTGCGTTGCAACCAACGGGAGTAAGCTTATGCTTAAGAAAGTGTTTTTGGCTGCGGCCGCGGCCACGATTCTGGCTAGTGCTATTGTGACTATGGCCCCGGCTCCGGTCCAAGCCGGCAAGAGCGGCTGCCACAAGGCCGCGAAGGCGCAATACCCCACCGACCGTAAGGCACGGAAGGCCTATAGGAAGGCCTGCAAGGCGGAATACAAGGCTATGAAGAGGGCAGGCCAGCCGACTACTTGACGATTTAATGGGTTTCCGGGACCCGCGGGCCTTCCGCGGGTCCCTTCGTTTTGCCGTTCTCCGCCCCGGCCTACCGCTTTGCGGTGCGCCGGGATTTATGACGATAAGTAGGCGTCGTGGGTGCCGGACAATAGAGGGCGTCAAAAGAGCCCGGCTGCGCAATGCATTGGCCATCACGCATGACCGGTGGATTGTAAATTCCCGTGGCACCCAAGACTGGCACGGCCATGATCGCTAAGATCGTCCCCATCAGACCCTCCCAATTTGGCGTGGCACGCCCACCACAGTGCCACCCGCCGAGCTTACACTCTAAATCTTGCTCCGACTGATGCCCGTTGAGCACACACGCCGGGTATTCCCCCAAATTCTTTTCTCGCAACTCGCAATACGAATTGCCGTCGATCTCGCGTTTGTCCAAGGCGGCGATCTCAGATGCCGGCGTACCACTCGTAGCCCAAATCCTCCCAGAAGCCGCCGCGGCCGCCCCTGATGCCGCCGAGGCTCTCGACCGCCTCGATCCGCATCACGTACTTCGCCATCTTGTAGCCGAGCTGCCGCTCGACACGGAGCCGCAAAGGCGCGCCGTGAGCGACGGGAAGCGTCCGGTCGTTCATCTCGTAGGCGAGAATCGTTTGCTCGTGGAAGGCGTCTTCGAGCCCGATCGACTCGTAATAGCGATCGGCCTCAGTGCCGGTGTCTCCCAGCATGTCGGCGCAATAGAAGACCACGTAGCGCGCATCTTGCTTGAGCCGCGCGCGTTTGAGCACGGCGCTGAGCCTTACGCCCTTCCACTTGCCGATGCAGCTCCAACCCTCGACGCAATCGTGCCGCGTGATCTGGGTGCGCGCCGGCATGGCGCGAAGCTCCGTAAGCGAGAGTTCGAGCGGCGATTCGACCAGACCGCCGACGATGAGCTTCCAGTCGGCGAAGCCGTTTTCGGTGTGGGCGACATAGGCGGGATCATCGGGGCTGGTCGAGCCGTTCGCCTTGAAGTCGCTTGAGAGATCGGCCTCGCTATATTCGCGCGCGAGCGCCTGCGGCGAGAGCAAAGCGCGCTGTGTCACGCGCGTCAAAGTCTCGCCGGAATTGAGAATGCGCTTGACCCAATCCTGGTCCGACAGCTCCTCGCACCCGCCGAGAAGCGCCGTGCTCGCCGCCGCGAGCCCCCGCGCGAGAAATCCGCGCCGGTCGAGCCTCGCGTCCCTCGCTCATGATTTGCCCTCCGCGGGTTCGGTCACGTAACGGCCGGTGATCATGGAACGAAGATTGTTCCAGGGGCCGGAGAGGAGGACCATGACGAGATGCACGGCGACGAAGATCACGATCCCGGTTGCGCTGATGAAATGGATCGTGCGTGCCGTCTGCCTGCCGCCGAAGATGTCGAGTAGCGCAGGCAAGGCCGCATCCATGCCGGGCGACATGGCAAGCCCGGTCAGAAGCATGAGGGGCAGAAGCACGAGCGCCACGGCGAGATAGGCGAGCTTCTGCAGCACGTTGTAGCGCTTCGCCTCTTCGCCCTTGGGGAACTTGAGCCGTGCATGCTCGCTGATCGAGGCGCCGATATGCGCAAGGTCCGCCCGCGAGGGCGCAAGATCGCGGCGGAGATGGCCGCTCCCCAGACTCCACAAGAGATAAGCGAGCCCATTGAACAGGAACAGCCAGGCGAAGAAGAAGTGCCAGCGCCGTCCCATGGCGAGGTCGCGATGTCCGGGCAGCGTCGCCCACCAGGGAAAGCCGCGACTGTCGTAACCGCTATAGGCATCGCCGCTCAAGCCGAACACGCCGGTCGTGGGGATGGCGTAGCCGAAGATCGTGGTGCCGCCCTTCAGCGCCTCGCCCTCCTCGACCGCTCCCATCGCCATGATCGGATCGTCGAATTGGGACTTCGAGCCGAGATATAGCGCGGGATGAGCGTTGAAAATCTGCAAGCCGCTCATCAACAGCACGAGCAGCACGAGCGCGTTGACCCAATGCGTGATCCGCACGGTGGCCGAGTGGCGGTAGATGACCTCGCCTTTGTTCTCGGGAGTGTTCCCTTGTGCTTCCATCGCTGCGCCGACCCTCAACTGTTCGGAATCACTTACGCTCCGCGCGGCGATTTGGATGCCCCCAGATCTCTTCGAGCCGCTGGGCGCGGCCGCAGCCATATTTGTAAACCTTGTAACTCACCGGATTTTGGTTGTGGTAATCCTGATGGTAGTCCTCGGCGGCGGTGAAGGTCGTTACCGGTTTGATCTCGGTCGCGACCGGTTTGTTGAAGCGCTTGGCGATCTCTTCCTTCGTCGTCTCGGCGAGCCTCTTCTCCTCGTCGTCTCCGACGAACACTACGGTGTGATAGGCGCTGCCCTGGTCGCAAAACTGTCCGTTGGGATCGAAGGGATCGATGTTGCGCCAGAATTGATCGAGCAGCGCGGCGTAGGTCACCTTGGCGGGATCGTAGGTGACTTTGACCGCCTCGTAGTAACCCTCGTGATCGCCGTAATTGGGTTTCGGCTTGGTTCCGCCGGCATACCCCGAAATCGTCTCGGTGACGCCATCGACCTCATCGAAGGCAGCCTCCACGCACCAGAAGCAGCCGCCCGCGAAGATCGTGGTCTTGGTCGCCTCCGCGCGCGCCTCGTTTCCGCCGAAGGCAAGCACCAGAACCACCAGGAAGGCCGCGGTCAACGCGGCGCAAATCGATTTCGCGATCATGGAATTCTCTTCTCTCTAGGACCACAGTGTCGCCAATCACAATAAGAATTGCCGGAAACGCGGCAAAGTGGGTCTCGCGCGACCGTGAAATGAATTGAAGCCCGGCGCGGCCGCCGATAAGCGCTTGGGGGGCTCGGCCGTCTTGCTATGGAGGGGCGATGCAGCAGCGCCTCTCCTCCGACCGCAGCGCGCTCGGGCGCGCTTACGACGTGGTCGTCGTCGGCTCGGGCTATGGCGGCGGGGTGGCCGCCTCGCGGCTTGCGCGCGCGGGCCAAAGCGTCTGCGTCATCGAGAAAGGCAAGGAATTCCTCACTGGAGAGTTCCCGAGCCGCCTTCCCGAGATTCGTCGCGAGCTTCAGCTGACTGGCACGAGGCTCCGGTCCGGCTCGCCGACCGGGCTGTTCGATTTCAGGCTCGGCGCCGACATTCATGTGCTCGTCGGCTGCGGTCTCGGCGGCGGCTCTCTCATCAACGCCGGCGTTGCGTTGAAACCCGACCCGCGCGTCTTCGCCGATTCCGCCTGGCCGGGTGAAGTCAGAGGCGATGGGTTGCTCGAGCTCGGCTTCGCGCGCGCTACCGCGATGCTGCGCCCTCAAGCCTACCGCAACGCCGCTTCGTTGACGAAATTCCGCGCGCTCGAAGCGGCGAGCGCGGCCTTCGACGTTCCCGCGGTCGCGGCGCCGGTCGTTGTCAGCTTCGAGGACGTCGTCAATCCGGCCGGTGTCGCTCAGCCAGCTTGCACGCTCTGCGGCGATTGCTGTTCGGGGTGCAATGTCGGCGCCAAGAACACCGTGGCCATGACTTATTTGCCCGACGCCAAGGCGCATGGGGCTCAGATCTTCACCGAGCTCAGCGTCACGCGCATCGCCGAGCGGGAAGGGGGCTGGCGCATCCATTTCGCGCCGTCGAACGATCGGGAGTTCGGGTTCTTCCTTCGTCGATGCCAAGACCGTCGTGCTTGCCGCGGGCACGCTCGGCTCGACCGAGATTCTGCTCCGCTCCCGCGAGCGGGGGCTCGGTCTTTCGGACCGGCTCGGCGAGAAATTCTCGGCCAATGGCGACATCATCGCCTTTGCTCTCGGCGGAAGCGAACGCGTCAACGCCGTCGGCGTGGGCCATCCGCCGAAATTCGTGGGCGATGCCATCGGCGCCTGCGTCGCCGGGCAGATCGAGCTTGCCGACGGCGAGGTTCTCGACCGCGGCATGATCCTGCAGGAAGGCGTGCTGCCTTCGGCGCTCGCGCCGCTGCTTCCGGTCTTCTTCATCGCCGGCGGGCGGATCCTCGGCGCGGCGCAGAGCCTGATCAAGGGCGTCTATCACGGTCCCCTGTCGCATCTGCATACCTTCTTCGTCGTCTCGCACGACGATGCGGCGGGCCGCATCGCGCTCAATGAGGGGAACGCCGAGGTCCGATGGGCTCGCGTGGGCGAGCAGCCGGTCTATGCCCGCGTCGATGACGCTCTCACAAGGGCCGCGCAGGCGGTCGGCGCGCGCTACGTCAAGAGCCCGCTTGCGGCAACGAGTGTCGGGACCAAGCCCGCGACCGCGCATCCGCTCGGCGGCTGCGGCATGGGCGTAGACGCGGGAAACGGCGTGGTGAACCACAAATGCCAAGTGTTCGACGGCAAGGGGGCGGAGAGCGTCCATGCCGGGCTCTATGTCTGCGACGGCGCCGTGATCCCGCGCTCGATCGGCGTCAATCCGCTCCTCACCATCACCGCTCTCGCCGAGCGGGCGATGGTTCATGTTGCCCGTGACCACAATCTAGGGTTCGATGACGGCTCACGCCTTCGCCAGAAACTGGACCAGGCACTGAGTTGAGGGGCGATTTGTGCGCGGCTGGGTGAAGTGTTGTCTCATTGTCGCGGCCGGTGCCACGCTCGCCGCCGCCGCGGAAAGCGCGTCTTTAGCCGCGACGCGGCCAGGCCCTTGCGGTCAACCCGGTACCGCCGCCGCGACCGGCGCATCTCCCGACCGCCTCACCATCGTGCTTGCCGGCGATGCCGCCTTCAATACGCCCGGCGCAAAGGTCGAGGCCAAGGGCTTGCAAAAGGGCAAGGAGGTGACGAGCTTCACCGACCTGCTGGCGGGCGTTGCGGGCGAGGCCAACGGCGATCTTGCCTTTGTCAATCTCGACACGGTCGTCACCGACCGCAACAACCTCGCGCCCGAAGGCAGGGGAGGGGTGCAGGTCAGGAGCCACCCTGATGCGCTCAAAACGCTGATCGGCTCCGGCTTCAACCTGTTCTCGCTCGCGAACGGCCACGCCTACGACTATGGCGCGCAAGGCATCGAGGAGACGCTCTATCACCTCGCCCTCGCCAATGCCGAGCGGCCGATCGCTTTCGCCGGTATCGGCAGCAATTTCGATGAGGCGACGCGCCCGGGCTGCCTCGATCTCGGCGGCGCGAAGATCGGCTTCTCGGCCATCGGCGGGCTCACCGGCGATCGGCCGCAATCGCGCGCGACCCCCGACAAGGCCGGCCAAGCCAATTATCGCGACCAGCCCGATTTCGCCGCGGTGGTCGACAAGCTCGTGGCGATGCCGGCCGATTACCGCATCCTCTCCATCGATTACGGCGCGGACGGCTCCGTCGTGCCCGACGAGCAGAAGCTGACCGATTGGCGGAAATTCGCCGTCGAAGAGAAGGGGATCGACCTCATCGCCGGCCTTCACCCGCAAGTGGTGCAGGGCGTGGAGCTGAACGGAAAGTCGCTGATCTTCTATAGCCTCGGCAATTTGCTGGCGCCCGGCACGGCGGAACCCTCCCGTTTCGGTCTCTGCCGCGATTACGGATTGATCGCCAAAGTGCATCTCGCCCGGATCGACGGCGCCTGGAAGGTCGAGGCGATCGAGGCGATCCCGCTGACGCGGACGCAGAAGCGGCCCGAGCGCTTCACGGCCAATGAGGGGACGAAGCGCATCCATGCGCTCAATCACCTCGCCGCGGGGCTCGATGACGGCAAGAATGCGAAAGGCGTGCGCTTCACCCCGCGCCCCGACGGCTCCGGGCTTTATTGCGCCGACGGCGCTGCCGCTCTCGGCGGCGAGATCGGCACGCTCTGCCAAGGCTGGCAGCCGCCGGCCGAGCCCGACAAGACGCTTGCCGCGATCATCGACTCGGCCTGCGCCGAGAAGCCGTTCTCGACCAAGCCCACTGTCGTCCGACGGAAAGGGCCGCAGCGCCGCCAGGCCCCATCGTCGGGCCCCTTCGGCGCCGCAGGTCCGCAGTTTCGATGATTTTCGCTTGGGCGATGAGGTTCTAGCCGCGCAACTCGCCGCCCGTCGCTTTCTTGACCGCCGCCACGACCTTGCCCGCGACCGCCTCGATCTCGGCGTCGGTCAGCGTCTTCTCGCGCGGCTGGAGCGTCATCTCGATGGCGAGCGACTTTTTCCCTTCGGGCACGCCTTGCCCGGTGAACACGTCGAACACGCCGACAGCGCTGATGAGCGCGCGGTCGGCGGAGAGAGCGGCGCGCATGACCTCACCGGCGGCGATCTCGCGATCGATCAGGAAGGCGAAGTCGCGCCTGACCGGCTGAAGGTCGGAAGCCTCGAGCGCGCGGCTTGAGCTCCTGCGCCGGCCGGAGGGAACGGCGTCGAGGTATAGCTCGAAGCCCGCGAGCGGCGGGTCGATGCCGAGCCGGGCGAGAAGGTCGGGGTGGAACTCTCCGAACACGCCGAGCGCCGTCTTGGGCCCGAGCGTGAGCGCACCCGAGCGGCCGGGATGAAACCATAAAGGCGCTTCGCGGGTGACGGTGATACTCGCATTGTCGAGCCCGAGCGCGGCAAGTGCTGCGATGGCGTCGGCCTTGGCGGTGAACACGTCTGCGAGAGCGGCCTCCCCCGACCAATGGCGGCCAACGCCGGAAAGCGCCGATCGGCCGAAGCGGACGCCTGAAGCGGCCACGAACTGGTCGTCTGGCGCAACTCCCCGGTAGGCTTGACCGAGCTCGAACAGGGCGCCGTCGGCAAAACCCCTGTCGCGGTTTCTCTGCGCGGCCATGACGAGGCCGGGGAGCAGCGAAGGTCGCATCGCCGCGAGCTCGGTCGAGATCGGATTGCTCAAGGTGAGCGTCGGAGCGCCGCCGCCGAAGAGCGCCGCATGCTCGGGCAGAATGAACGACCAGGTCACCGCCTCGACCAACCCGCGCGAAGCGAGCAGGCGCCGGGTGAGCCGCTGCCGCCTCTGCGCCTCGGTGAGCACGGGGCGCGCCACACCTGCTGCCCGCCGCATCGGTGTGGCGGGAACCTTATCGACGCCAGTGAGACGCACCGCTTCCTCGACGAGATCGGCGGGTGCGGCGATGTCCGGGCGCCAGGAGGGGGGCGCCGCGTTGAGGTGCTTCCCCTTGCCGTCGAGGGTGACGCCGAGCGCGCCAAGCAGCCGCTTGATCTCGCCCGCGCCGAGGTCAAGCCCGGAGATACGCTTGACGAGGGCGAGATCGAATTTGAACGGCTTGTTGGGCTTCGGCGGCTTGCCCGCGATCGTGATCTTGCTTGGGGACCCGCCGCAGATTTCCAGTAAGAGATCGGTCGCGAGCTCGAGTCCCGGCACTACGAAATCGGGATCGACGCCGCGCTCGAAGCGGAAGCGCGCGTCGGACTGGATGCCGAGCTTCCGTCCCGTGCGCGCGGTGCGCCTGGGATCGAAATAGGCCGAACTCGATCAAGACGTTGGTGGTCGCTGCGGTGACGCCGGTGTCCTCGCCGCCGATCACCCCGCCGAGCCCGAGCACGGCGCGATCGTCGGCGATGACGCACATGTCGTCATCGACGTCGTAGGTCTTGCCGTCGAGCGCGAGGAATTTCTCGCCCTTGCGCCCGAGCCGCGCGCGGATCGCGCCCTTGAGCTTGTCGGCGTCGTAGACATGAAGCGGGCGGCCGCGGTCGTAGGAAATGTAATTGGTGATATCGACGAGCGCGTTGATCGGGCGAAGCCCGATCGCCTTCAACCGCCGTTGTAGCCACTCGGGAGAGGGGCCGTTCTTGACGCCGCGCACGAGCCGCCCGGCGAAGACCGGGCAGGCATTCTCGCTCTGCTTGTCGAATTCGAGCGCGATCGGGATTGGATTGGCGAAGCCGCCTTTGACCGGCCGGCCCGAATCCTTCTTCAACTTGCCGAGACCGGCGGCCGCGAGATCGCGGGCGATGCCCCGCACGCCGAGACAGTCAGGACGGTTCGGCGTGATCGCGATGTGAAACACCGCGTCGTCGAGACCGAGCGCCTTTGCGGCCGGACTTCCGACCTTTGCGGCGGGCGAAAACTCGATGATGCCGGTATGCTCGTCCGACAGCTCGAGCTCGCGCTCCGAAAGCAGCATGCCGTTCGACTCCACGCCCCTGATCTTGGCCTTGGTCAGCGTAAGATCGATGCCGGGCACGTAAGAGCCGACGGGCGCGAACACGCCCTTCATCCCGGCCCGCGCATTGGGCGCCCCGCACACGACCTGAAGCCGCTCCGTGCCGGTATTGACCTCGCAGACGCTGAGCTTGTCTGCGTTAGGGTGCTTCTCGCATTTGATCACTTCGGCCACGCGGAACGGTGCAAAGCGAGTGGCGGGATCGAACACCTCCTCGACCTCGAGCCCGATACGGGTGAGCGTATCGGCGATCGTCTCAACGCTCGCCTTGGTGTCGAGATGCTCCTTGAGCCATGCGAGCGTGAATCTCATGGCTCAGGACAGTCCGGCGGCAATCGTGGGGATGGCAAGCGGGGGAAAGCCGTAATGCTTGAGCCAGCGCAAGTCGCCGGCGAAAAAGGCGCGCAAATCCGGCATGCCGTATTTCAGCATGGCGATGCGGTCGATGCCGAGCCCGAAGGCGCAGCCCTGATAGCGCGAAGGATCGAGCCCGACATTCTTGAGCACGTTGGGATGCACCATGCCGCAGCCGAGAATTTCCAGCCACTCATCGCCTTCGCCGACTTTGATCGCATCGCCCTGCCGCGCGTAGCCGATATCGACCTCCATCGACGGCTCTGTGAAGGGGAAATGGCTCGCGCGGAAGCGCATCTTCACCTCGGGGATTTCGAAGAAGGCCTTGCAGAACTCTTCGAGCACCCATTTCAGATGGCCGAGATGGGTCTCCTCGTCGATCACGAGTTCCCTCGACCTGATGGAACATCGGCGTGTGGGTCTGGTCCGAATCGCAGCGATAGACGCGGCCCGGCGCGATGATGCGCACGGGCGGCTTCGTCTTGAGCATGGCCCTGATCTGCACCGGGCTCGTATGCGTGCGCAAGAGCGCGCGCGTGCCGTCGGGAGCCGCCGGGAAATAGAACGTGTCGTGGTCCTGACGCGCCGGATGTTCCGGCGGAATGTTGAGCGCGGTGAAATTGTTGAAGTCGGTTTCGATGTCGGGCCCCTCGGCGATCGAGAACCCCATATCGGCGAAGATTTCCGTGATCTCGTCGGTGACCTGGCTGACGGGATGAATGCGTCCCTCCGCGAGCGGGCCTTCGCGCACGGGCAAGCTCACGTCGGCGCGCTCATGCGCAAGTTTTTCGGTGGTCGCCGCGCGCGAGAGTTCCTGCCGCCGCGCTTCGAGAGCTTCGCCGACCGATGTCTTAAGGCTGTTGACGACCTGGCCGTAAGCTTTGCGTTCATCGGGAGGAAGCGAGCCAAGCGCCTGCATCAGCTCGGAGATGCGGCCCTTCTTGCCGAGCGCGGCGACGCGCACCTGTTCGAGCTTGTCGAGGTCTGACGCTTCAGCAATGGCGTGAAGCAGCTCGGTCTTGAGACTGTAGAGCTCAAGCGCGCTCATGGCTCAGGCTCCTAAAGCGCGAGGCGGTGCCCGCGCCGCGAGGGGTCAGCCCCGCGGAGCAGCAGCAGACGCAGCCTCGACCAGACTCTTGAAGGTCGCCGGCTCGTGCACGGCGATGTCGGCAAGTACTTTGCGGTCGAGCTCGATGCCGGCCTTCTTCAGACCGTCGATCAGGCGCCCGTAGGTGAGGCCGTTGACCCGCGCGGCGGCATTGATGCGCTGGATCCACAGCGCGCGGAACGTGCGCTTCTTCACCTTGCGGTCGCGATAGGCATACTGCCCGGCCTTCTCGACGGCCTGCTTGGCGACGCGGATCGTATTCTTGCGGCGGCCGTAATAGCCCTTGGCCTGCTTGATCACCTTGCGGTGGCGGGCATGGGAGGTGACGCCGCGTTTCACACGGGACATGACGGTGCTCCTTCGAAGCTTGCCTTAAGCCTCAGCGGCCATAGGGCAGGAAATTCTTCTTCACGATCTTGGCGTCCTCGTCAGACAGCACCATCGTCCCGCGCGCGGTTCGGATGAACCTGTTGGGTCGCTGGATCATGCCGTGACGCTTGCGCGAGGCCTGGCATTTGACCTTGCCGGTCGCCGTGACTTTGAAGCGCTTCTTGGCACCGCTCTTGGTCTTCATCTTGGGCATTTGGCTTCCTTTTTAGGCCCCGGAGCGGCACGCGCCACCCGGCAAGGGCATCAATGTATGTCGATGGAAAGCATGCGAGCCGCCACGGCATGCCCCGCCGGGCGGCTCCTTCGCGAGCTTATAGGGTCGATTTTGGGGCTAATGCAAGGGAATCCAGCGGGCCTGGCCTCTAGCGCGGCGAGAGCACCATCACCATCTGCCGCCCCTCGAGCCGCGGCTCCGATTCCACCTTGGCGATGGTCGAGGTGTCCTGTTTGACCCGGTCGAGCAACCTCGTGCCGAGCTCCATATGCGCCATCTCGCGTCCCCTGAAGCGCAAGGTGACCTTGACCTTGTCGCCCTCCTCGAAGAACCGGACGATCGAGCGCATCTTCACCTGATAGTCGTGAATATCGATATTGGGCCGCATCTTGATTTCCTTGATCTCGACGGTGCGCTGCTTCTTGCGCGCCTCGGCGGCCTTTTTTTGCGCCTGGTACTTGTACTTGCCGAAATCGAGGATCTTGCACACCGGCGGCTCGGAATTGGGCGAGATCTCGACCAGGTCGAGACCGGCTTCCGCCGCTCGGGCGAGAGCGTCGCCGGTGGCAACCACGCCGATATTGTGGCCGGTTGCGTCGATAAGCTGGATGTTTGGAGTGTCGATAGCCTCGTTGATGCGGGGGCCCCCCCGATCGGGCGCAAGCTTCGTCGGTCGCCTTACGATGTCCTGCTCTCCTCTAAACGAACGGCGGCGCGGGGTCGCTTCATGAAAGGCGGTTTTTCGCGTCGCGGTTCGATTGACATGCTTCGACCCTTCTATAGCAACGAAATTGCGCCTGACAAGTCAAGCCGGGTGAGGATTGTGCCCCTGTCTTAACGGGAATTTGCCTTCGCGCGCCTGTCGAAACGGGCGGCAAGCGAGGTGCCGAGGAGCTCGTCATAGACGGCGAGTGTCGCCCGCTGCATCGCGCGCAAAGTGTATTGCGAGGCGACGCGGGCGCGGGCGCGGGCGCCGAGCGCTGTGCGCGCTTCAGGCGCAAGATTGAGAGCGCGCTTGATCTTGGCGGCGAGCGCGGCCGGATCGCCCGGCTTCACGAGCCAACCCGTGAACCCCGAGTTGTCCCGCTCTGGAGCGACGACGGTTTCCGGCAGCGCACCGATATTGGAGACGATGACAGGGCACCCCATGGCTTGCGCCTCGATGCTGGTCCGGCCGAAAGTCTCCGGCACGAGCGAGGGCACAAGGGCGACCTCGGCGGCAAGAAAGGCCTCCGGCATTTCTTGGCAATGGCCGACGAGGCGGACCTTGTCGTGAAGCCCGTGGCGCGCGATCAGGGCCGCGAGGTCTTCGCGATAGGCGGACTTGCCGGGCGCATCGCCCGCGAAAATGACGACGGCGCCGTCGAGCGCGCTTTCGGCGGCGAGAAGGAATGCGGCTTCGATCGTGTCCCGGTGCCCCTTGAGGCCGGTGAGCCGCGCCGCCTGGAGCACGATCTTGGTCCCGGGCGCAACGCCCCAGCGCTCTCTGAGCCTGGCCACGGCTTCCGGCGGAACCGCGCGCGCATCGAAGGCGTCCTCATCGACGCCCCGATAGATGATACGGACGCGGTCCCGTGCCGCCTCATGCCGCGAGGCGATGAGGTTCGCGGTGTAGCCCGAGTTGGCGATCACCCGGTCGCCGCGACCCATGACGCTGTTATAGACGTTCTTCAGCGCACCCGGATTGCCATAGGCGCCATGATAGGTGGTGACGAAGGGACGCCCCGTCCGGCGCGCGGCGAGGAATGCGCTCCAGGCCGGCGCCCGGCTTCTGGCATGGACAAGATCGACGCCGCGTTCCTCGATCAGCTTCGCGAGGCGGCGCGCATTGGCGAGAATGGTGAGAGGGTTCTTGCTCGCGACGGGAAGGGGAACGATCTCGCCGCCCGCATCGGCAATGGTGGTTGCCAATCGGCCTCCTTCGGTGGCAACGAGGGCCGAGGCGCCGGCGCGGACGAGCGCTTGCGTGATCTCGACGGCCGCCTGCTCGCTGCCTCCGGCATCGAGGCGCGGCACGACCTGCAATATGGTCACCTCCGGCATGGAACAAGGTTCTTAAGGTGAGCGCATCCGAACCGCAATTCCTCGACTTTGGCTGCGGCGCAGGCCGGCGCCGTCTTGCCTATCGCTTGGCCGGCGCGGGGAGAGGCGGCGCTCCCGGCCTCATCTGGCTTTCCGGCTTCCTTTCCGACATGGCGAGCACCAAGGCGCTTGCGCTTGCGGCTTGGGCCGAACGCCTTGGCTTGCCGATGCTCCGCTTCGACTATTCGGGCCACGGCCTCTCCGAAGGCGACATTCGCAACGCCTTGATCGGCGATTGGCTCGCGGAGGCCTCCGCCATGCTCGAACTCGTCCTTGCCAAGACGCCGCGCGTGATCGCGATCGGCTCGTCGATGGGCGGATGGATCGCGCTCCTTCTCGCCCGTAAGCTCGCGCGAGAGGGTGCGCTGCGAAAGCTCGCGGGCCTCGTTCTCATCGCGCCCGCCTGGGACATGACCGAGCGGCTGATGTGTGACCGGATGACCGAGGAGACGAAAGCGGCGCTCGCACGCGACGGCGTCGTCTATGAGCCTTCGCTCTACGGCGATCCCTATCCCATCACCAAGCGCCTGATCGACGAGGGGCGAGGGCACCTGATCGGGGAGGGTCCGCTTGCTCTCGATCTGCCGGTCCGCATCCTGCAGGGCATGCGCGACCCCGACGTGCCGTGGCGCCACGCTCTCGCTCTTGTCGAACGGCTCGGCTCGGACGATGTGGAACTCACTTTCATCAAGGACGGCGACCATCGCCTGTCACGGGAGCAAGACCTGCGCCGTCTCGAATCGACGGTCGGGGCTCTCGCGGCGAATTGTGCGGCTCCGCTGTCCCCAGTCCCCCCTTGAGGGAGGGCGCGCGCCGTTTGCGGCGCGGTGGGGGACGGGCGACAGCCCGCGTCGAAAAGATTCACCCCTCACCCTTTCCGCCATTCGTCGCGCTTTCGCGCGCCGGGCGGGAAGCCCTCTCCCTCAAGGGGAGAGGGGGATCTTCGGTCACCATCGGGCAGCCAAGCGTCTTCTCGAAGGCCTCGCGCAACTCGTCTTCCGTTTCGACGGTCAGGTAGAGACCGCCATTCCGATCGGCGAGGCATTTTGTTTCGATCAGGCTCTGCTCACCCATCCAGGTATAGCCTTTGACGCGAAGGCCGATGACATGGATGGTGAGCGAGGAGGCTTCGCCGCTGAGCGTCTTGCCGAGATCGCAAGGAGAGCCGCCGCATGTCTCTTCGCCGTCGGTCAGAAGCACGATCAAGGCGGGCTTGGCGCGGAAATCGAGCACCTCGGCGGCTTCCTTAACCGCCGCCGTCAGAGGGGTCTTGCCGGCGGGCGTGAGCGCCTTGATCGCCGACATGATGCGCTCCGCCGAATTCGCCTCAGGCTTGAGATCGAAACGGACGTTGCACTGATCCCAGACGCCGGGCCCGTAGGTGATGAGCCCGACGCGGCGATGCCTTGTGACGCTCGGGAGGATCTTGCCGAGCGTCGCACGCACCTTGTCCATGCGGCTCACCGTGCCTGCCGTTTCGCTGCCATAGCCCCAGCCGTTTCCCGACATCGAGCCCGAGGCATCGAACACGATCATCGCGTCCTCGGTGCAGGGGGAAGGCTTCTCGATGCCGCGGGCAATGCCGGCGTAAAGCGCAGCGATCGTTGCCGAGACGGTTGTCACGACCACGAACGTCAATGCGTCAGGCTCGCGCGGCGGTCGGGTCATTGGCGAGAAGGGCGGCAAGCCCTTCGCGGTAGGTGGGATAGCGCAGCGTGACGCCGAGTTCCGACTTGATGCGCGTATTGCGGATGCGCCGGCTGCCCTCGTAGAAACTCCGCGCCATGGGTGAAAGATCGGCTTCGGCGAACTCGACCTCCGGCGGCGGCGCCATGCCCATCAGCTTTGCCGCATAGGCCACCACGTCGCCGGGCGCCGCCGGCTCGTCGTCGGCGACATTGTAGATCGCGCCGCCGCGCGGCCGCACGATCGAGGCTTCGAGCACGCTCGCGATATCCTCGACATGGATACGGCTGAACACCTGGCCGTCCTTGTTGATGCGGCGCGCGGTGCCGGCCTTGAGCTTGTCGAAGACGCTCCGGCCGGGCCCGTAGATGCCCGCGAGCCGGAATACATGCACCGGCACGCCCGTCTCTTGCCCGAAATCGAGCCAGTCCCGCTCGGCCGCGACGCGGGCGTCTGTGCGCGCGCTGTTGGGCTTGGGGTCCGTGCTCTCGTCGACCCAGCCGCCGTCCTGGTCGCCATAGACCCCGACCGTCGAGAGATAGCCGACCCATTCGAGCGAGGGGAGGGCCGCGATCTCATCGCGATAAGATGCCAGCACCCGGTCGCCTTCAGGCCCCGGCGGGATCGAGTGGAGGAGATGGGTCGTGCCGGCGAGGTGCTTCGCAAACGCCGCGCTGGGCGCTTCGCCGGAGAAGCGGACCACGTCATGGCCCTCGCGCCTGAGCCATTCGACCTTGCCGTCGTCGCGAGCGGTTCCCGCGATATGCCAGCCCTTAGCGGCAAGGCGCCTTGCCAGAGCCAGCGCCGAGAAGCCGAGGCCGAGGGCAAAGAGCCTGCTCATGCCGCTTCCTCCAGCCATTCGCTTCTGACCGCCGCGTCCGTCTCGCCCGCGCAATGGATACCGCGCAAGGCGTTGAAACGGCGTGGCGCAAGGCGCGCGAGCGCCCACACCGCCATCGCGCGCACCAAGGGCGACTGGTCGCCGAGCCGCGCCTCGACCAGAGGCGCGAGCGTCGTGTCGCCCGAATTACCGGCGGCGATCAGCACGTTGCGCATGAAGCGGTCGCGCCCCGTGCGCTTGATCGGCGTGCCGCGATATCGGGCGCGGAAGGCGGCATCGTCGAGAATTAGAAGCTCCGCGAGTGGCGGATTGTCGCTGCCGAGGCGCGCCGCGAGCTTTGCCTCGCGCGCGTTCTGCGCGAATTTGTTCCAAGGGCATATGGCGAGGCAGTCATCGCAGCCGAAGATGCGATTTCCCATCGCGGCGCGAAAGCGCGGCGCGATGTGTCCCTTGTGCTCGATGGTGAGATAGGAGATGCAGGCGCGCGCGTCGATCATATAGGGCGCGGTGAAAGCGTGCGTGGGACAGATATCGAGACAGCGCCGGCAGGCGCCGCAATGATCCTCTTCCGGGGCGTCGGGATCGATTTCGGCCGTGGTGAAGATCGCGCCGATGAAGAGCCACGATCCCAACTCGCGCGACACGAGATTGGTGTGCTTGCCTTGCCAGCCGAGCCCGGCGCGCGCGGCGAGCGGCTTCTCCATCACCGGCGCGGTATCGACGAAGAACTTCACCTCGCTTTGGGTGAGTTCCTGCACCCACGCCGCGAGCGGCTTGAGCTTGTCTCTCAGGATGTCGTGGTAGTCTTCGCCTTGCGCATAGATCGAGATCGCGCCGCGCGATCTCTCCTTAAGGATCGCGAGCGGATCGCCGGTGCGCCCGTAGTTCAATCCGAGCACGATGACGCTTCTCGCCTCCGGCCAGAGCGCGCGCGGCGCCTTGCGGCGCTCCGCCGTCGTGGCAAGCCAGACCATGTCGCCCTGCCGTCCCTCGGCGAGGAACGTATCGAGCGCCCCGCCCGCGCCGGCGACCGCATCGGCTGACGTGAACCGCAGGGCATCGAAGCCGAGCGCTTTCGCCTCAGCCGCGATCCGTCCTTTCAGCGTCTCTGCCATGGCCGACCATGTTGGGGCGCAAGTCTCAGAAATCGAGATCCGCATAAGTCCCGGACGGGGTGAAGCCCGCAACGCGGTCCTGGAGCAGCGGCCGGAACGACGGTCTCGACTTCAACAGCGCATACCAGTTCTTGGCCGCCTCGTGCTCTTCCCAGGGCACCTCGCCGAGATAGTCGAGCGCGGAGAGATGGGCAACGGCTGTCAGATCGGCGAAGCTCATCGCATCGCCCGCAAGCCAGCTCCTCGTCTCGGCGAGATGGCCGATATAGGCGAGATGATAGCGCAGATTCTCATGGCCCGCCCGCATCGCGTCCATGTCGGGCGGGGCGCTCCCCGGCCCGAATCGCCGGTATACCTTTTCCTCGACGAGATAGGCGGTCACCTCGTCGTGGAACTTGCGATGGAACCAGTCGACGAGACGCCGCGCCTCGGCCTTCGCCGCCTCGTCGCCTGGGAAGGGCTGGAACAGGCGGGCGTCGCGCTCATCGGCCGTATCGCCCAGATACTCCGAGATGGGATAGGCGCCCACGATCGGCCCGCGATCGTCGGTAATGAGGACGGGCAGAGTTCCGGCCGGATTCAACGCTACGAACTCCGGACGCCACTCCCAGGGCCGTTCCTCAACGAGTTCGGCCTCGACGCCGCATTCGCCGAGCGCAAGCCGGATCGACCGGGAGAACGGGCAGAGTGGATAGTGCAGAAGTGTCGCCATCGCGTTGCAAAATGAATCGCGCGAGACCTAAGCCTCGTATAGAACCTGGACGCGCCCGGAACAAGCGGGGGGAGCGGGGAAACCCCATGACGATAGAGCAGATCATCGTCCTTGCCATTGTGCAGGGCGTCACCGAGTTTCTGCCCATATCGTCGTCCGGGCATCTCATTCTGGTTCCGCAGCTGATGCATTGGCAGGACCAGGGGCTCGTGGTCGATGTCATGACCCACCTCGGCACGCTGTTTGCCGTTCTCATTTATTTCTGGCGCGACGTGGCCCGCATCATCCGCGGCGCGTTCGATTTGCTCAAGGGCAAGGTTACCGAGGAGGGGCGGCTTGCCATCTACATCATCCTCGCCACGATTCCCGCGGTCGCGTTCGGCATCTTCCTGAAGAAGCTCGGCTACACCGATCTCGAGCGCAATGTCGCGGTCGTGGCCTGGAACACGATCCTCTACGGCCTCTTGATGATGATCGCCGACATGGTCGGTCCGCAAGAGCGCACCATATCCAACATGACGCTTGGAGCCGCGCTTATCATCGGCGTGGCGCAGGCCTTGGCGCTCATTCCCGGCACGAGCCGCTCGGGCGTCACGATCACCGCCGGGCGTTTTCTCGGCTTCACGCGCCCCGATTGCGCGCGCTTCTCGTTCCTGCTCGGCATTCCGGCGACGGCCGGCGCCATTGTCTTTACCGTCGGCGACGCATTCGCGAGCGGCGAGCCCGTCACCATGGACGCCGTCTATTGCGCCGCCCTTACTTTTCTCGCCGGTCTTGCCGCAATCGCCTTCCTCATGTCGCTGCTGAAGCGCGTGAGCCTTCTCCCCTTCGTGCTCTATCGCATGGTGCTCGGCGGCTTTCTCTTGGTGCTTCTCTACACCTGAGCGCGCGTGCGGCTTCAGGGCCGGTACTGCGAGAACTGCCCGCGCGGGCGGAATTGCTCGAGATAGTCCGGCACGATTGCGGCGACGGCCACCGGCTCGATGCCGAGACCTTCGAGCGTGCGGCCGCTCCGCCTTGCCTCCTCGCTCACGATATTATCGTTCTCGAGCAGCCGCACCTGGTCGATGGTGAGCGGCGGATTGGGCAGGAGCTGGAGGAATGCCGCTTGAAGCTTGGCGAGCCAAAACGGGATCGGCACGAGAAGGCGCTTGCGCATCGCATAGGCGAGAACGCGCTCCATGACTTGCTTCATTGTGAGCACTTCCGGTCCCCCGAGCTCGTAAGGGGCGCCCGCATCCGCTCTGCCGGTAAGCCCGGCGAGAACGGCCTTGACCACATCGCCGACAAAGACCGGCTGAAACTTGGTCTTGCCGCCGCCGATGAGGGGGAGCGCAGGGAAGAGCCGCGCCAGAGCGGCGAAGCGATTGAAGAAATCGTCTTCCGGCCCGAACACGACCGAGGGCCTGAGAATGACTGCGCCGGGAAACACCTCCCTGACCTCTGCCTCGCCTTCGGCCTTGCTCCGTGCGTAAGCCGAGCGCGAGTGTTCGCTCGCGCCGATCGCCGAGACGTGGACCAGCGCGCGAGCGCCCGCGACCCGCGCGGCCTCCGCCACGTGGCGGGCACCCTCGTCCTGCACGGCCTCGAAGGTCTGCTTGCCCGAGGGGAACAGAATGCCGACAAGATTGACGACCGCGTCGGCGCCGCGCGCGGCGGCAAGAAGCGAGTCCGGGTAACGCACGTTTGCCTGCACGGCGTTGATCTGGCCGACGCCGCCGAGGGGCTGCAGATGGCCGGCAAGTTCGGGGCGCCTCACCGCCACGCGCATGCGCGCGTCGGTCTTGGCGATGGCGCCGACCAGATGGCGGCCGATGAAGCCTGAGCCCCCGTAGATGGTCACGAGCGCCTTGTTGTCGAGAGTGATGGCCACTTCTGTCCTCTTAGCCCCCGCGCCTTGCAGCCTCATTACACGAGGGGGCCGAACCCTGTGAAGCGCCGCCCGCCTCCCGGCTTGGCGCTCGCCTGGCCCCCGGGCTGCGCTGATTGACTTTCGCAAGCCTGGATCGTACCTGAGGACCCTCAAGCCCAGGTGGCGGAACTGGTAGACGCGCTAGATTCAGGTTCTAGTGCCCGAAAGGGCGTGGAAGTTCGAGTCTTCTCCTGGGCACCATTCCCGCTTTGTTAAGCGCCGCGCGGTATGAGTTGTGCCGCCAAGGAGCGCTTCAGCTTGAGCACGCCGCCGACCGTCGAACTCTACAAGGGCGATCTGCCGCGCGGCCGTTTCGGGGGCCGCGCCGTCGCCATCGACACCGAGACGCTGGGGCTCAACCCCTATCGCGACCGGCTCTGCCTCGTGCAGCTCTCCGAAGGCGACGGGCGCGCGGCTCTGGTGCAATTTGCCGGAACCCATGACGCGCCGGAGCTGAAACGCCTGCTCGCCGATGAAAGCGTGCTCAAGATCTTCCATTTCGGCCGCTTCGACATGGCCGTGCTCAAGCACAATCTCGGGGTGATGCCGCGTCCGGTCTATTGTACCAAGGTAGCCTCGCGGCTTGCCCGCACCTTCACAGACCGCCACGGACTCAAGGATTTGTGCAAGGAATTGCTCAGCATCGAGCTGTCGAAGCAGCAGCAATCCTCCGATTGGGGGGCGGCGGAACTGACTCAGGAGCAGCTCAACTATGCCGCGAGCGACGTGTTGCATCTGCACGCGCTTCGGGAGAAACTCGACGCCATGCTCCGGCGCGAAGGCCGCGAAGGCCTCGCCCGCGCCTGTTTTGAGTTCTTGCCGGTCCGGGCCGAGCTCGATTTGCGGGGCTGGTCCGATATCGATCCTTTCGCCCACTAGCGGCCGAAAACGGCACCCGGGCGAAGCGGGCGCGGTCGCAATGTGATCAAAGTCCTGCGGCTAGGTGGTGCCGGACCGATCATTGGGCGGGATAAACATGGCGGCTGATGCCAATGTCATTGCCGGCGGTCAGCGGTACCGGGTCCGCACGGCCGAGGAGCGTCTGAGCGCCTTCAAGAGTGCTTCGCGCCACACCAAGCTCGTCAATTTTCTACGCAAGGCGCTCCCGGTCTTCGCCGTTCTGGTGCTTGCGGCCTATTTCGTTTCGACGCGTCTTGCCACGAGCATCAGCATTGGCGACATGAACGCGAGCATCGAGGGCATCGAAGTGATCGACGGCAATCTGCGCATGGTCAACCCGAAGCTCGAAGGCGCTGATAAGAAGAACGGGAAATATGTCGTCGGCGCGGACTATGCCGACCAGGACATCAAGAACCCGAACTTGATCAAGCTTCACGCGATCAGGGCCGATCTGGCCGCCGTCGATGGCGGCTGGTCGCGCATGACGGCGGCGCGGGGGAGGTTCGACAACAAGACCGGCCGCCTCGTGATGCAGGACAAGATCGACCTTGCCACGAGTTCTGGCGTTTCCGGTGCGCTGACGCACGCCACTCTCGACACCAAGAACCAGATCATCCGCTCGCATCGCCCGGTCTCGTTCGTGCTGCCCAACGGCACGGTCAGGGCGAACGCACTCACTTTCTACTCGGCCAAGCACATTCTGACATTCCGCGGCAAGGTCGCCGTCCACATCGTGAGGCCTGAGAAAGAGGCAAAGCCGGCCAAGCCCGCGCCTGCCGCCCAGGAGAACGTCTCCCCGCCGCCGCCGGCGGGAGAGCCAAGCGAAGTGACGCTGCCTCCGCTGCCCGGGGAGGGCGCCGCGGCGCAAGGCGCAGCCCCGAGCGTACCATGAACGGCGTCCGGCAGCTTTTGCGTATGGCGCTGCTCCGCCCCTTGGCCGGGGCGGTGGCGATCGCCGGCGCTTTTTCGACCACGCCACCCGCGACGGCGCAGACGCTCACGAATGCGTTCGGCGGCCTTTCGCAGAGCTCTAGCGATCCGATCGATATCGAATCGGACTCGCTCGTCGTGCACGACAAGGAGAAATACGCGACCTTCAGGGGCAATGTGAAAGCGGTGCAGGGCACCACCACGCTCCGCGCCAAGGAGCTCAATGTGCACTATGTCGGCGGCGGCAGCCTTGCCCCCGGCAACAAGGAAGGGGGCGGGGAAGCCCCAGCGACCAAAGTTGCCGATGCCAAAGGGGGCGGCGAGACCGCAAAGGGCGAGCAGGCGCAGATCAGCAAGATCGAGGCGAAGGGCGAAGTCGTCATCGTCAGCGACAAGGATCAGACCACGACCAGCGACTGGGCGCTTTACGACGTGCCGGCGCAGCACGTCACCGTCGGCGGCAATGTGGTGTTAACGCAAGGCCAGAATGTGCTAAAGGGGGACCGGCTCATCATCGATTTGAAAACGGGTGAAAGCCGGTTCGAGAATACGGGAAATGAAGCCGCCGGAGGCCGTATCCGTGCGCTGTTCATGCCGAAGGGTGCTGCCAAGGGCGGCGAGCAGAAAGACGCCAAGCCGGGCGATGCGAAAGCCACCGCCGCTCCGGACAATAAGGCGGCTTCGAGCGGCAACAAGCCCGATAAGGATAAGGGCGCGGCGGCGGAGCAAGATGAACCTTCCGACGACGTGCCATGGCCGCTCAGTCCGGATACGCGGCCTTGAAAGCTTCCGTTGTAAGACGTTAACCAGCCGGCGCTTCACTTAAGGAGCGAAAGGGGTCGTGGGCAAATTGCTGTCGTTTCCTGGCCGTCAGGCAGCCGCGCCGCAAGCGGGCACGACAAAGACCGCCGCTCCGGTGCAAGCGCCGAGGCCCGAGGCGAATCCGGAATTTGGCCGCCTCACCGTCCGTTCCGTCGTCAAGAGCTTCAAGAAACGAACCGTCGTCCGCGGCGTCAGTCTCGAAGTCCTCCGCGGCGAGGCGGTCGGACTGTTGGGTCCGAACGGCGCCGGCAAGACCACCGTGTTCTACATGATCACGGGTCTTATTCCCGCCGACGAGGGCTCGATCAGAATCGACGGCACCGACGTGACGAAACTGCCGATGTACCGGCGGGCGCGGCTCGGCATCGGATATCTGCCGCAAGAAGCGTCGATCTTCAGGGGGCTTACCGTCGAGCAGAACATTCTTGCCGTGCTCGAGACCGTGGAGCCCGACAAGCGCGAGCGTCAGCGCCAGCTCGACGCGCTGCTCGAGGAATTCCGCATCACTCGTCTCAGGACCTCGCCCGCCATGCGGCTGTCGGGCGGCGAGCGGCGCCGGGTCGAAATCGCCCGCGCGCTCGCCTCGCGCCCGTCCTTCATGCTGCTCGACGAGCCCTTCGCCGGCATCGATCCGATCGCCGTTAACGACATTCGCGCGCTCGTGCGCCACCTGACCCAGCGCGGGATCGGCGTCCTGATCACCGATCACAATGTGCGCGAAACACTCGATCTCGTCAGCCGTGCCTATATTATTCACGACGGCATGGTGCTGACCCACGGCACCGCGCAGGAGATCATCGCGAACGAGGACGTGCGGCGCGTCTATCTCGGCGATCAGTTCAAGATCTGAGTGGCGCAAAAGGCGCATTTTGAGTTCGACAATGGCGATCACGACAAAGCTCGAACTCCGTCAGGCCCACAGCCTGGTCATGACGCCGCAGCTGCAGCAGGCGATCAAGCTGCTTCAGCTCTCCCATGTCGAGCTGCAAAGCTTCATCGAAGCCGAGCTCGAGCGCAATCCGCTGCTCGAGCGCGCCGATCCCGAGGAACCGGGCCCAAGCGCCGATCCCGCCGATGGGTCTGCTCCCGGCATGAAGGACGAAGCTGACGCTCAAGGGACCGCGCAAGAGAGCGAAGCGGGCGAGGGCGACGAGGGCGAATGGATCGATCTTGAGTCCGACACGAGCCGGACCGAGGACCTCGATGTCGAGCCGCAGGACGCCTTCCCCGAGGCCGAGGGCGGAGCGCTTGCGGGCTTCAACGGCGGGGGCTCGACTGCGTTCGGCCACGGCGCGGGTGCCGCGAGCGGAGACGCCCCGAACCTCGAATCCTATGTGGCCGGGGAGAGGACGCTCAAGGATCACCTCACCGAACAGCTGATCCTCGCCTTCGCCGATCCAGCGCGCCGCCTCATCGGCCATCATCTCATCGATATGACCGACGAGGCGGGTTATCTCACAGGCGACCTCGCCGGTCTTGCCGAACTGCTCGGCGCGCCGCTTGCGCTCATCGAGGAAACGCTTCGCGTCATGCAGGGCTTCGACCCGAGCGGCGTGTTCGCCCGAGATTTGCGCGAATGCCTCATGCTTCAGCTGAAAGAGCAGGACCGCTGCGATCCGGCGATGGCGGCCTTGGTCGAGAACATCAATCTTCTCGCCGTCCACGATCTTCCCGCGCTCAAGCGCGCCGCGAAAGTCTCCGACGAAGACCTGCTCGACATGATCGCGGAGGTGAAGCGGCTCAATCCCAAGCCAGGTCTCCGCTACGGCTCCGCCCCGGCGCAGGTCGTCGTTCCCGACGTGCTCGTGCGGGCGCTTCCCGACGGCAGCTTTCATGTCGAGTTGAACAGCGACACCCTTCCGCGTGTCCTCGTCAACCGGACCTATTATGCGACCGTCTCCAAATCCGCCACGCGGAAAGAAGACCGGACCTATCTCGTCGATTGCTTCCAGACGGCGAATTGGCTCGTGAAAAGTCTCGACCAGCGCGCCCGCACCATCCTGAAAGTGGCCCGCGAGATCGTGCGCCAGCAAGACGCCTTCCTCACCCACGGCGTCCGGCATCTCAGGCCGTTGAACCTGAAGACGGTCGCCGACGCGATCGCGATGCACGAGTCGACGGTGAGCCGCGTCACCGCGAACAAATACATGGCGACCAACCGCGGATTGTTCGAGCTCAAATATTTCTTCACTTCGGCAATTCCCGCCACAAGCGACGGCGACGCCCACTCCTCCGAATCGGTGCGCGACCGCATCCGCGCCATGATCGAGGCCGAGCCCGCGGGCTCCGTCTTGTCGGACGACAAGATCGTCGAGCGGCTGAAAGACGACGGGATCGACATTGCGCGCCGCACGGTGGCGAAATACCGCGAGGCGCTGCGGATTCCCTCCTCGGTGCAGCGAAGAAGGCAGAAGCGCCTAGCCCCTTGCGCGCGCGTCTAGGCGTTCCTAAATCAGTGTAGAATAACGAGAATCCTGTAAAGAGGGACGGCGCAAATAGTTGGTTTGACACCCCGGGGCGTGCGTTCTAGCTTCTCGCCCCGCGATGGAGGCCCGGAAGACAATTCGGTCCCGAAGCGCGCCGGTTTCGCTCTAAGGGTTAAGTTCTGCGAAGGTAGCGGCAGGCGCCGGGTCGAGGCGCGGGGAAAGGCGACAACACAGTCTTCCGCCGGCAATGACGATACAAGTAACCGGAAAGAATCTCGACGTCGGTGAGGCGTTACGCAGTTACGTCCAGGAGCGCATCGCCCATGCCGTCGAGAAGTTCATCGGGCGCGAAACGACGGGGCATGTGCGCATCGAAAAGGAGCGCAGCGAGTTTCGAACCGACTGCACGATCCATCTGTGGCAGGGCATGAGTCTGGAGGCGCATGGCGCGGCGGCCGACGCCTATCAGAGCGCCGATCGCGCTTGCGAGCGGCTCGAGAAGCGGATCCGCCGCTACAAACGGCGGCTCAAGCGGCACGGCGGAGAAACGCCGCGCAAAGAGACGCCGGCGGCCGGCTATGTCATTCAGGCTGACGGTCACGAGGAACACGATGAGGACAATCCCGTTATTATCGCCGAGGCGGAAATGCCCGTGCATGAAATGGCGGTGAGCGACGCGGTGATGCAGATGGATTTGTCCGACCGGCCCGTTATCGTGTTTCGCAACGCAAGTCACGGTGAAATCAACGTGGTTTACCGCCGCGGCGACGGCAATATCGGTTGGATCGATCCGGCCGGGCCGCTGAGCTCGATGAGCGCAGCGGTCGCGCAGCAACGAACCAAGAAGGCGCGCAAGCGGAGCTAGGCGGACATATCCGTTTGGTCCCGCGACCGCCCATCGGAGGGGTAAACAAGATGCTGCTGACGAATTTCATCGCGCCCAATTCCGTGGTGCCGCTGCTCAGGGCAAAAAACAAGAAGCAGATCCTGCAAGATCTTTCCGCGCGCGCCGCCCGCCTTACCGGCCTTCGCGAGCGCGACATCTTCGACGTGCTCTTGCAGCGCGAGCGGCTTGGCTCGACCGGGCTCGGGCACGGCGTCGCCATTCCTCACGCCAAGCTGCCGGGGCTGAAGCGCATCGCCGGCGTCTTCGCGCGCCTCGCCGAGCCGATCGACTTCGAAGCGATCGACGGCCAGAACGTCGACATCGTCGTTCTTCTGCTCGCGCCGGAGGGCGCCGGCGCCGATCATCTCAAGGCGCTCGCCCGCATCTCGCGCCTCTTGCGCGACGGGGCGGCGGTGGAGAAGCTTCGCGCCGCGAAGGACGCCGCGGCGCTTTATGCGCTCCTGACCGAAGGCGAGACCTCGTCTCACGCCGCCTGAGCCGCGCCGGACATTTACGGGAATTGAAGCGGAGGGGCGCGCTCTAGTGCACGCTCACCGGCACGAGATCGTTCTCGATGGCGTTGGCGATCGCGGCGCTCCGGCTGTCGGTGAGCGCGAGCGGCGTGCCGTCGGCGCCAAGCACGGCAAAGAGGTCGATGCCCTTCGGCGCGCCGGTGAGCGCTGGGAATAGGCGCTCGGCCGAATCCGGGTCGATCTGCTTGATATAGGCCACTTCGCCGTCGCCAAGCTCCGCGAGTTCGCGCCGGCTGATGGGCGCGTCCAACTGGCGATCTTCTTCTTTTTCGAACTTGTTCATCTTTACATCTGCTCCTCGTAACGAGGGGATGGCGAGCTACGAAGCATATGTGGCGAAGGTTTCAATCGGCGGCGGCAACTCCGATTCATGACGCGCTTCGCCTCGCGCGGCCCGACCAGCTCGATCACGAGAAGGCCGTTATGGAGCTCGGCCTTGCGGACCTCGACCCCCCTTGCGAGGCGAAAGCTTCGCTTGAATTGCCGCGCCGCGATGCCGCGATGCAGAAAGTCGTGGGGCTGCTCCTCGTTCTGCTTGCCGTGGATGGAAAGCTCGCCGCTCTCGGTGCTCACCTCGAGCTGATCGGGAGCGAAGCCCGCGACCGCGATCGTAATGCGCAACGCTTCCGGCTCTCCCGGCAAGAGCTCGACATTGTAGGGCGGATAGCCGGCCTCCGCCTTCGCCGCGCCGTTCGGTCCCCGGGGCGGGGAAAGGCTGACCCAAAAACTGCCGTCGAGGAGCGTCATGCGCGGCATGCGAGCGAAAGTCCTTTCCGGTAACGCGGCGCGCCGTGCGGGACTTTACCGAGGCCCTGACGGCGCCTCTCAAGACAAGGCCCGGCCCCGCCGCGGGCGCCGAGCCTTTGGTTTTCCGCCTTCGCATATGGGGACCGGCAAAGCCAATTCAAGCTCGGGGGACCGGCCGTTCACCCGTTCGTGTCAGGCTCCTACCGCTTGCGCGCGGCTTGACCTAAACTCGGCGAGCTTGACCTTCGGCTTGGGCGGGATGCGATGATCTGGTACGTCAGCCCGCAAGGAAACGACACGCAGGACGGCCGCAACCCCGGCACGGCCTTCAATTCTCTCGGCCGCGCGGTCGAAGCCGCCAAACCCGGTGACACTATCCTGATCGCGCCCGGCGCCTACGGCCAGGATCTGCCGGCGCAAGTGAGCGCCGCGCGCTCCGCCAATATCGCCATCGCGGTGATGGGGAGCGATTAGGCTTGCAGCTCACGACGATGGTCTTGGACCATGGGATCGCAGATGAAAGGGCGTTGCAAGTTTATCCCAAAGTTTATCGTTAACGCCTGATCCGAAACGCAAGCGGCGGGATGAACTCGGCGCCGCGTCCGGGTTAGAGCGATTGCGCGGCACTGACTATCATCGGTAGGGGGGTTCAAGTGATCAGAGTCATCTTCGCAAGTTTGCTTCTCGCGCTCGCTCTCATCTTTGCAAACCAGCCGGCGAAAGCCGAATGGCTGTGCGGTGTCGATAGATGCGTCTGGGTGACCTACGACGTCGACGAGCCGGTCTATGCGCTCTCCTGGGGACCGCCGATCTACCCGAGCTGCTACTGGAAGCGGGGCGTGTTCGGCCGCTGGAAGATGATCTGCCCGGGAAGATGATCCGCCCGCGCTAGCGCAGCCTCTCTGAGTTCATTGCCGGCCTCCGCCTCATCCTGAGGAGGCCGCTTCACGCGGCCGTCTCGAAGGCGCGCGGTCCCGTTCGTCTCCGTCATGGCCGGGCGTGGGCCGGCCATCCACGAGTGTCATCCACTGGCCAAATCGCGGATTCGAGACGGGCGGCGTAGACCGCCGTCGGCTATTTTGTCGCTACGATTTTTGAAGGAGCGGCGCCCATTGGCCGCGAGATCGTAGCCGAAGCCGAATTTCGTCACCGCACCGAGTGCCAGGCCCAAGGCCAGCGCCAAGGTTGCGAGGAGCATGCGTTTGCAATAACGCCAGCCGAATGACGCGATCATCGGCCGTTCGCGGGCAGTGAGCCGAAATCGGTTGCGCTGGTTTAATCCATGGTGAACGTAAGGTCAGGTCAACGTAAGGTCAGTGGTCCTGTATGAGGAACTTGTCTCGACCTGCGAACCCGTCGACGCTGTAAGGCTCCTACGGGTCAGGCTACGCGATGCTGCGTGACCCAATACTGAGATCCTTGTTCAACTCCCTCTCCAGCGCCAGTTAAGTTTCTGACGATCCACCTCCGCCGTCAGGCCTCACGCCGCCGGCGCGGCCGCGAGTGCAAGGGCGCTCGTGTGCGACTTAGAATTCGATCGCGGCGATCTGCTGCTCGAGATCGCCGATCACGAATTGCGCGAACGGGCCCAGGTGGAGATAGAAGGCGATATGGAAAATCACGTGCTTGAGTGCCGCCGGGTTGGCCCACGCGACGGCGGCGAACGTCCCCCAGAAATGGCGGGCGAGGTGCGGCTCGGTGACGGTGGTGCGCCATAGCACGCGACCGAAGAATCGCAGGTTGTGCGCGATGAGCCACGGGACGAGCTGGACGGGATGGCGCGGGGGTCGCAACGCGCGGCAAACCGCGCGTAGACGCCGAAAGTAGGCGTCGGGGTCGTACACGGCTGCAAGAATCGCGCGGTAATCGTTGAGGATGTCGCGGCGCGGGCGGCGCGTGACGAAGTTGAGCCCGGTCGTGCACTGATCCCCGTGGTCGAAGGCCAACGGCAACAGGCGTTTTTCGCCCTCGAGCCGGCGCGTCAACTGCGTGTTCGGCAACGCCGTCAACAGCCCGACCATGCAGACCGGGACGCTCATCGCCTCGATGCACTCGATCATTTGCGGCGCGACGCTGTCCTGCTCGCTGTCGAAGCCGACGATGAAGCCAGCTATCACCACGATCCCGGCGTCGTAGAGTTTATGCACGCTGTCGACGAGGCTGCGGCGCGTGTTCTGCTTCTTCTGCATCGCGACGAGGGTTTCGGTGTCGGGGCTCTCGATGCCGACGAACACGCCGAAGAAGTTCGCGGCACTCATCATGTCCAGCAGCTCGCGGTCGTCCGCGAGGTTTATGGAGGCTTCGGTCGAGAGCTCGAAGGGGTAGCCGCGCTGGCGCTGCCAGGCCGCGAGCGCGGGGAGGAATCGCTTCAGCGCCTTTTTGTTACCGATCAGGTTGTCGTCGACGAAGTTGATGTGCCCGCGATAGCCGGCCGCATAAAGCGCCTCGAGCTCGCCCAGCATCTGCTCATTCGTCTTGGAGCGTGGCACGCGGCCGTAGAGCTCGATGATGTCGCAGAACTCGCAGGTGAACGGGCAGCCGCGGGAAAACTGCACGCCTATGTAGGAGTAGCGCGAGAACGAGACGAGATCGAAGCGCGGGACCGGGCTCTTCGTAACGTCGGCCTTGAACCGTTCGCCCTCGTAGGTGCCACTGAGGGCGCCCGCGTTCCATGCCTCGATGAAGGCCTCGATCAGCCCCTCCGCCTCGCCCAGCACGCGGAAGTCGGCGTCCTCGTATTCGTCAGGGCTCGACATCGGATCGGGGCCGCCGACGACGACCGGCTTGCCGTGGTCGTGCGCGAGATCGATGACGGTAAAAGTATCAGCGCGCTGCGGCAGCATTCCGCCGGTCATCACCATGTGGGCCCACGCGAGATCGCTCTCTTGTAGCGTGTCGGCGTTGCGGTCGACGAGGCGCACGTTCCATTCGGGCGGCAGAAGCGCCGCGACCGTCATCAGTCCGAGCGGGGGAGATTGCGCGCGCGAGCCGTACGTGTCGCACACGGCCTGCAGGTTCCAGAACGAGTTCTGGTTGAACCGCGGGAATACCATGAGCACGTTGGGCATAGGCTGCCTCCGGCTGCCTGCCCATACCACGCCCCTTGGGAAACCGCGTCAAGCAGCCCCACAGAAGCCCCAGGACGGCCGCGCAAGACGGTCTATGCCTGGGTTTGTCGCTGTGGAGCACGAATGTCCGCTATTGGCACTTAGCGGACATTCTGTCCGGCAATCTGAATGTCCGCTTTCAGGGGCAAAGCGGACCAACCGCTGCTGCGGTGCAGTTGCGAGTCGCACCCATTAGTCCCACCGCTCTACTGGGTTCTAGCCCTTCCGGGGGCGGACCACGGCGATGATATTGGTCTGCACCACGCCATCGACCTTGGCGATCTGGTTGAGGATCGCTTTGTCGCCATCGGAGGAGTCCATGCAGTCAAGCTGAGCCACGATCTTCTCGTCGGACAGCGCGACGACATTGGCGAACTTGCAGTTCTCCATCTTCATCGCCTTGAGCGTATCCACAGTCTGCGCCACATTGGCCGAGCCAAGCAGCTCGATAAAGAGATAGATGTTCACCATGGCTTGACTCCTGAACCTTCCGAATGTGTGGGTGCAAAGTGACCCCCACTCGCGGTTTCGTGTATCAAGATTTGTGCGGGCGAGGTATCCTCTGCACCCGGGGGGTTCATCCATGTCAATCTGGATAGTGGTCGCCGCGACGGCGCTGATGCTGTCTGGCTGCGTGTCGAGTGAAGAAAGGGCGCGGCGAGATGCCGTCGCAATGTGAGTGCTAATCACATTTGGCCCGACTGGGCTGCGCAATTGTTCCAATCGGCTTCGTTGACATTGTTGCGCGCCCATAGCGCCGCCTGCGTACGATTTTGTAGACGCAGCTTTCGCAGGATGGCCTTCATGTGCACCTTCACCGTGGATTCCGTGATGACCAGGTTGCGCGCAATGACCTTGTTGGACGCTCCCTTCATGAGCATGCGCAGAATTAGCATTTCACGACGGGACAGAGACGGCACATTGCTGCCCTGGTTCTCGTTTGCTACCTCTACATCGACGCGAGTAAGCGGCAACCGCGACTGGAAGCGCTGAGCGAGTTCTAGTTTGCCGTTCGTCGTGACATAGCCGTCGGTGTCTGCGGGATCGAGTGCGGACTGTTCGGCTCCAGACGTCGGTTGGTTCCAGGTCAATTGCGGATATACGATCATCTCGCCGTGCGCGACCAGTTCCACGGATCGGAGAAGCGTGCCACCGAGAATGTCCTGACGCAGGAAGCCACAAGCCCCTGCTCTCAATGCGGCAAAGATGTCTTCGGGTTTTTGCGTGTCCGCGAGAATAATCGCCTTCACACGGGGATTCGCCGCTACGACGTTGCGGACAATCGCAGTCGTGGTGGCGACGCATCTCGCGACACCCGTCAACCACACGCAACTCTCGACCGATCCGAGGTAGCTCTCCAAATCCTTGGTCAACGCGGTGGCAATGCGCACCCGCCGAAATCGAGATTTGGCAAATAGCGCACGCAGGCCATTATGTAATAGCGTGGATGAATGCGTCACAACTATGGGGAGAGTCAAACGCCGTACTCCTACTGCCTATCACTGCCACTCCCCCAAAACGAGTCACGTCACTCTCCCTCACTCAGAACAGACACATGCGAAGTTGACCACCGACCTGGTACGCTAGCGCACACTAGGCACGATAGCGAAGGCTGACGTGCTTCACGGTTAATCGGCGGGGGTACAATGGACGATCCGCTCAGCGCGGTCGTCCACTTCTTGGTTAATCGGCACTTCGCTTCTTCCCCTACTATGGCAACGTCGAGGCTGGACTAGAGAACGATCAGCCCATTGGAGGATCAAATGGCTAAAGCAATTGACGGTGGAGAATTGGCGTGAAGCCTTGGGCAAGTATCGCAACGCCAGAGGAGCAGAACGGAGATTGGCCCAGCAGGAATTACCGCGACAATCCGCAGGTTAGCCTCACCGTAATTCGGCAAGGGCGACCGCAGAGAGCGAAGTCGTCCATTGTTGGCGGGCTTTAGGCGGCGAATTCTCCGTTCCCCAATTTGGCGGTCCGGTTAGGTCCCGCCTTTACACCTGCTGGTCAGACGGTGAAATCCGCCGGCGCTCACGCATTCGCGGACATTGCGAGGAGTGTCCAGGGAACCAATGCCCCGAGAGATCCGGCAAGAGACACGTTATTCAGACTCCCCTTCAGTGCTCTCAGAGCGGAGTTGGATAGCTTGGCTGATCGCGGTAATGCAGCATGACCGGCTCTTCTGAACAGAACGATTTGCGGATCGGCCTCGATCTTGGAGGATCCAAGATTGAGGGTATCCTTATGAGCGCCGGGGCGAAGGAGTTGGCGCGCTATCGGGTAGCCACGCCTCGCAACGACTACGCGGCTACTATCGCGGCCATTGTCAATCTCGCAGCCAGGCTCATGCAGGGCATCCCAACTGGCACCAGGATCGGCGTCGCCGTCCCAGGGTCCATCTCGCCCCTCACTGGCCTGATGCAGAATGCCAATTCAACCTGGCTCAACGGCCGCCCCTTCGACCGCGACCTAGCAGTTGCGTTAGCCAGCCCTGTGCGACTCGCCAACGACGCCAACTGCTTCGCATTGTCCGAAGCCATCGATGGTGCCGGAGAGAACGCACGCATCGTCTTCGGGGTTATTCTGGGAACAGGATGCGGCGGGGGCGTCGTCGTCAATGGAAGGTTGCTCGACGGGCCGCGCAGCATTGGCGGAGAATGGGGCCACAACCCGCTTCCCTGGCCAGTTCCCGACGAATACCCCGGACCTCGCTGCTGGTGCGGACGGAAGGGGTGCCTGGAAACATGGGTTTCGGGCCCGGGCATGGCAGCCGATCATGCCAGGGTAACTGGCGAGACACATACGGCTGAAGAGATCGCTGTACGCGCCGAGTGTGGACATGGTGCGGCGAGGGCCACTCTCTCCAGGCACGCCGACCGGTTGGCGCGAGGGCTGGCGCACGTCGTCAACATCGTCGATCCTGATGTTTTGGTGCTAGGCGGAGGCTTGTCACAGCTGCCCCATCTCTACGAGCAGCTACCGCAGCTGATGGGCCCGCATATCTTCGCTGACCGAGCCTCGGTCGTTGTCAAGGCGCCTAGATGGGGTGATGCCAGCGGTAGTCGAGGCGCCGCCCGCTTGTGGGATTTACCCGTCAGCTAACGATAAGCTCGACCAAATCGAGGACTCTGCTTGGCCGATCGTGAATTAGAGATTCTTCGGGACGCCTTACGCGAACATGTCAACGCTCTCGCCGTCGACATTGGTCCTCGCACGCCCTCGCTTCCCAAGAGTCTAGTGCGAGCCGCCAATTACATTCACTCGGTTTTTGAGGACGCTGGTCTCTCTGTAAGTGAACAGGACTATGACTACTATAACCAACGCGTGACGAATTTGCTTGGCACGGTTCCGGCGAGCGCGGGGGCTTCTGCCTATTACGTTGTCGGCGCTCATTACGACACCGTCCCGAGCACGCCGGGCGCAGATGACAATGCGAGTGCGGTCGCGGTCCTGCTGGAGCTAGCCCAACGTGTACAGCACAGGCTTAAGGCGCCTGTTCTCTTCGCGGCCTTCACACTTGAGGAACCGCCAGCCCATTTGACGGGTCATCAGGGCAGCCGGATCTTTGTTCGTAACTGCCGGAGCAGGGGTGATCGCGTCCTCGGGGCGATCATCTTAGAGATGGTCGGCTATACGGCACCGCGCCAGCATTATCCGTTTCTCCCCCGTTGGCCCGGCTATCCTGGCCAAGGCAATTTTATCGGCGTTATCGGAAACTGGCGCTCGCTCCGCTTCGGACGTTCTGTTCTGAGGGGCTTCCGCAAGAACACTAATTTAGCAGTCGAATTGCTTTTCCTTCCCTTCGATGGATGGATCTTGCCGGAAACGCGCCTGAGTGACCACGCCTCGTTCTGGGACGCAGGTTTGCCAGCGCTGATGGTCACGGACACCGCCTTCTTTCGGAATCCGAACTACCACCTTCCCAGCGACACGATCGATACTCTTGATTTCACGTTCATGGCTGAACTCGTCAAAAGCCTCGAGCTCGCGCTGCTTGAGCTCCCGCCTGCCCGGACCATAATCATAAATATGTCGCCAGGTTTCCCCGACTCGTCAGCCAGAGTCTCCATTGACCTGCTTGTCAACACTGGGCCGAACACAAATATGGGTTGGGAGAATATGGCCAAGGTTCTCATCATAGGTGCCAGCCACGGCATCGGACTCGAAGCGACGAGGGCCGCGCTCCGCGCCGGCCACAGCGTTCGTGCCTTGGCGCGTTCTGCCACGAGCATACCAATCCAAGATGCAAACCTCGATAAGGTGTCGGGAAACGCGCTCGATCCCGATACGATCCGAAACGCACTCCGGGATATCGACGTGGTGATCCAGACCCTCGGTGTCGACTTCTCGCCTAGGCTGATCTTCGAAGGCACAAGGCTCTTCTCAGATTCCACGCGCATCCTGGTCGATGCCATGAAGGCCGCAGGCGTGAAGCGGCTCATCACCGTGACCGGTCTTGGCGCTGGCGACAGCCGCGGTCATGGCGGTCTGCTCTACGATGCAATCGTCTTTCCCTTGCTCTTGAAGCGTGTCTATGACGACAAGGACGTGCAAGAATGGATCATTAGGTCCTCAGGTCTCGACTGGACCATCGTGCGACCTGGCCTTTTGAAAGACAGCCCTGCAACTGGTCGATACCGCGTCCTGACGACGCCAAGGGACTGGCGATTCGGCGCGATCAGCCGCGCGGATGTCGCGGACTTCCTCGTACGGCAGGTCGACGACCGTACCCAGATCGGCACCACGCCGCTCCTCATTAGCTAGTCCAGAGTAGGCCCATCTCTCCAAGCAGCCAGAACCAAATAGTTCGCGTCCTACAATTCGCTATAGAATTAATAGGAAGCAGAGGGAGGATGCTATGGGAATGATGATTGTCCGGCACAAAGTCAGAGATTACGGCCAGTGGCGTCCGATCTTCGATCAGCATGCCGAAATGCAGAGGGCGGCGGGCCTTATCAATCCACGGGTCTACCATTCTGCCGATAGCAACAAGAGCGAGATTGTTGTCGTCTTCGATACCGAAGACACGAAGAAGGCTAAGGACTTCGCGGCATCGACCGACCTCAAAGAAGCAATGTTGAAGGCTGGTGTTCTAGACACCCCAACAATCTATTTTCTTGAAGCAATCGATTAAGCACGACCGGTCCGCTCACTGCCTTAGACCAGGCATTCGCGTCGGCGTTACCGTCCGCCACAACGGGTGCGTGAGCGACTTTCAGGTGGATTAGCTGAAGGTGCTCATACCACATGCTCGTCCGCTTGGCGCACCTCTTTATTCGACACAGGAGGGCGTTCAGGTCGAAAGGGCGCTAGCATGAAAGCGTTGTGGGTGCCAATCGCCACCAACGTCGGAGAGAAACGCGCAAAAGGAGTTGATCATGCCCAAGCTTCCGTTGGCGGTCACTGCCATCGCTTCAGTCCTAGTCACCTTGGCAACTGGACCTTTCGCCCAAACGGTTCCCCCCGACCGCCCGCTCGCAGTCATCTGCTTTAGTGAGCAGACCCAGACGTGGCGGGTCGGCTATTTCCAGGAAGTCAGCAAGGATGGTTCTGCCACCTACGTTGCGCCGGCCGGAGATCTTCGGGCTACGGTGAATGCCAACGGCCTGGTGCAGCCGCCCTCCGATCGCCCAGCGGGCGTCGACTGCTTCGGCAAGACCTTGGATGAGCTGCGCGCTGGCGGCCGCGTCATGGAGTTCAAGCGTACGCAGTAAGGCGGCCCTTCCTTCTTAAAGCGTTGGTCACTCGCGCGGGTCTGGAAGATCTCCAGCCGTCAGTCGTGCCGGCCGCGTCGATGCCTGCGGGAACGCAGCTTGATGCAGTCGCTCCAGCGTAGCCTCGAACCCGTCAAGCTCGCTGCTCACTGGCACGCCCGACAAAGAATGAATCCCTACAAGCGCACAAAGCTTGGTGATTAGTTCTGCCAAGAAGGGGGCATCATGGCCACCACGCACAGGCCGAGACGCGGCTTTCACCGGCTCGCACTGATCGTGGCCGCCATGCCCGCACTGGCACAGTCGGCCACAAAGAGTCAAAGACGCGAAATCGCTTCCCCGTCCTTACTAGTCGTTACTAGCATCATAAATGATTTCAGCCGCTTTAGCTAAACCATTGATTTTAATGGTGGAGCCAGGCGGGATCGAACCAAGACCTCGTGAATCCCATTCGCAGGTATTGCACCCTCCCGCCCCTTATGCTTCTTCCCAGAGCTTGCAACTCCCTCACAAACGTAGTAGACCTCGTGACACTGGGGGCAGAAGAGGGCAGGAGGGTGTCTTCCCAATCTTCCCATACGCTTCCCAGGAGGAGGGGTAGACCCCATGAAATTCACGCAGAGCGCAATCGACAAGTTCAACCTCCCCGCTGGGAAGATCGACTTCATCTCATTCGATGAAGCTCTTCCAGGCTTCGGCGTCAGAATCCGCGAGGGAGGATCGAAGGGCTACGTCATTCAGTACAAAATCGGCAACCAAAACCGGCGCATGACGCTAGGCTCGACGAAAGAACTCACTCTGGAGCAGGCGCGCAGGAAGGCGAAGATCGAACTTGGCAAGGTCGCCAACGGGGAAGATCCGCAGGGTGCCAAGAAGGCCGCACGCACGGCCGCAACCGCTACCGACACTTTCAAGGCCGTGTCCGAGCAGTTCCTCGACTATCAGGCCAAGCAGCTGCGGCCCTCAACCTTGGCGGCGGTCAGGCGGTATCTGCTCGAGCATTTCAAGCGCCTGCATGCGCTCAAGATTGATGCCGTTCCGCGGCGCGAGATCGCATCCATCCTGAAGACCATCAGCGACAATCACGGCCCCGTAGCAGCTGACCGCGCATGCTCGGCCATTTCGTCTCTCTTCGCTTGGGCAATGCGAGAAGGTCTGATCGAGGCCACCCCCGTCACGAACATGAACAAGTACGCCGGCAGCACGTCACGCGATCGCGTCCTGAAGGACAAGGAGCTTGGCGCCATCTGGCTTGCCCTAGACGACGATGACTACGGTCGAATCATCAAGCTCCTGATCCTGACCGGACAGCGCCGCGATGAGATCGCGAGCCTCCACCGCAGTGAGATCGGCGACGGCGTGCTCGAAATCCCCGGCGAGCGCACCAAGAACCACCGGCCGCATATCGTGCCCTTGTCGGATGCTGCCCGCTTGATCATCGAGCATCAGACCAGGAAGACGAGTTGCTCCAAGATCTTCGGCAGGGGCGAGGGCGGGTTCTCTGGCTTCAGTAAGGCGAAGAAGGAACTCGATGCCAAGTTGACGGGCATCAAACCCTGGACCGTGCATGACATCAGGCGCAGCGTGGCGACCGGAATGGCCGAGCTTAAGGACAAGGACGAAAATCCCCTGATTGATCCGCACATCGTCGAGGCCGTGCTGAACCACGTCAGCGGCTACCGCAGCGACGTTGCGGGCGTCTACAACAAGGCCGCGTATCTCAGGCCGAAGGCCAGGGCCCTGGATCTATGGGCGAACCACTTGAAGGTGGTCGTGGCGCAGGCCAGCGGCGCGAACGTCTCACGCCTGCACCGGGCATAGGCCATGACACCAGAGCAGGCCCATCAAGTCGCACATGGGTTTTTAGCCGTTGCGCTGGCCGGACGATACACTCCCGCGGAAGAGAGAGACTATGTGAGCAAGCGTCTCAAGAAGCACGTTTTCCCGACTGGCGAGTTCACTGCGAGGGGGGCTGACGAGGGCATCAGGAAACTGATCACGTACGCGAGTGATGGCAACCGACTAAGCCATGAGCTGTTGAAAAAGATCGCCGGCGAACTCGACGGCAAGCATTTGGCACTCCCGCCTCGTCTCCAGACCTACATCCTGAATCCGAGCTTGCCGCCGCGACGAGGCCGTTCGCCGGGTTCCGGCGATTGGCTACAAAACGCAGCGATTATGGCGCCGTAGTGGCACTCACGGAGGTGAACGGGTTCAATCGCCTGCGGACGCGACAGCCGAAGCCTGGTGGAAAGGCCCAACGGCGGGAGACAGCCTGTTCCATCGTCGCGGCTGAAGCGCGGCGGTTCGGCATCACCAAGACCGAAGGCGCAGTAGAAAAAATCTCGGAGAGATACCGGGATCTGGCTGCGTGCTGTTTTTCGAGCGCGGCAAACTCTCCAAAAAATCGTCCGACAAATAATCCGCAATTCTATTCGGGCGAACCATCTCGGTGCGCCGCCTAGCGTTCTCCTGCACCCGCGCGCCATCGCACGCGCGTCAACGACAGGAGAGTTTGATGCCCCATGCCGAATATCCTGAGCAGCCACAGTTTGCGGTTTCCAAACGGAAGGCAGCAGAAGCGCTCGACGTTTCCATCGACACCATCAAGCGCAAGGTGAGTTGCGGCGAACTGGAGCAAATCCAGATCGGCCCGCGCAGGGTGGCGATTACGATGCGCTCGTTGCTCAAGCTGCTTCCGAGCGGGGTGAACCAAGATATTCAGAAAATGCTTGAGCAGCGACTGGGGCCTCATGCGAGACAGCGCCTCGAGATCGAGAAGGAGGCGCAGGTCTTCGGCCAAGGCATAGGCTTCGTTTCCATCGAGAATCTGGCGCTGTCATCATCTGTCCTGATCCGCGCGGTCCTCATGGCGACGGGCCTCTATTGGCGAGGCATTCGCAATGCGGCAAAGGTCGCCATACGGCACAATCGCATTGAGTCGCCGCACCTCCCGAACGCTTTCGATGGGCTCACCATCGTTCAGCTCAGTGACCTTCATGTCGAAATGAGTGAAGGCGCAATGGAGCGCGCTATCGATCTCCTTCGTGAGGCACGCTACGACTTTTGCATTCTAACCGGTGATTACCGGGGCGGCACCTACGGTCCGTATGACACAACGCCGCACGCGTGCGTGATGCCCTCAAGGGCCCGATCTACGGCGTGCTCGGCGATCACGACACGGTTTGCATGGTGCCGGGATTAGAGGAGATGGGAATAAGAGTGTTGCTCAACGAGAGCGTCGTTATCGGGCGCGGCGACCAGCGCCTCTATCTCGGCGGGATCAACGATGCCCGTTCCTACGGAGTGGACAACATCGAGAAGGCTGCTGCCGCGATCCCTCACGACGAGTTTTCCATTCTGCTCTCGCACACGCCGGAAGTGTAATCGGCAGGCCGCCGCTGCCGGCTTCGATGTCCTGTTGAGCGGCCATACCCATGGCGGCCAGATCTGCCTACCAGGCGGTATCCCAATCACGCTTCTTTCAGTCTTGCCGCGGTCCATGTGCGCCGGCGCTTGGAAATACCATGACATGATCGGCTACACATCAGTGGGCACGGGATCATCTATCGTCCCTGTGCGCTTTAACTGTCCTCCAGAGATCACCCTGCACCACCTCCACCTTTCGAGCTGACGATCGTCGGTCAGTGGGGCTCGTCGCGAAGATTTAACTTGAAAAGGAGAGGCGACAGGATCAGCGCGCCCACAACGAAGATCGTCACCCCGACCACAATGTCGAGAGTGCTCAGCGGCAGCAGCAATCGGCTGGCCAGGAGGGGGAAAAGAGACTCCGGGATGTGATCGAGACCTATCGCCATGCTGCTTGAGGGCAGGTGCAGCCTACGTTTCACAAAGCTAGAGAAAAGATCGCCGGCCATGGCAAAGGTCGCGATCAGGGTTCCGACTTGCCATCCTAGGCCCATCAGCGCCGCGCAGATGGACGTTGCCAATAGGGACACGACGATGCCGCGGATGGTTTTTGAGGGTCCGAATATGCGTTGACCGTCGCCAAAGAGAGCGCCGCCGTCCAGCGGGCGCGCCAATGTAGCTCCAAGGAGCTTCTTGGCGACGACAGCCGTCCCATTGGCCACCACCAGCAAGATCAGCAGCTGAAGCAACAATGAGCCCTGCATAACAGCGCCCCATGGCTACGAGCATTTATAGGGCGTGACTTGTCCCGCGGCCACGGCTTCTTGTTGGGCGATGTCTGCTATTGGCACTTAGCAGACATTGATGTCCGCTCTGAGCATGTCGGCTTTGGGGGGGAAAGCGGACATCACTAAACCGAGATCCGACGTCCGCTAATGACCCATACCGGACGTCGGCATTGGGGAGCGTTCCTAGGTCGTACTGCTTGCAGCGACCCCTAGATTGTCCCTTACCCAAAAAGTGGAAACGTATGATTCGCAGCAGAGAGCGCGAGAGATCGCTAAATGGCCCCGTCACGAGGATCGCGAGTTGCGGTAACCAAAGCACCAGTCCCAACGCCTGAACTCCGATGATACAGATCGAGTGCGATCACTAAGCCATTGGGAGCTTGCAAGCGCGTGTAGTTGTGAATCCATGTGGAGCCCGGATAGTAAATTTTAAAGAGCTTCATTAGCCCCGCATCGGCCAGGATCATCAGGTAAGCTGTTCCATTGTAGACCTGATCCACGCAGTCTTGCAGAAACGGATCGTGATAGGCGTTGGTGACCATATAGGCATGGATCTCAGACTTGGTCATTCTGTCCAGTTTCTCTCGAAACTGAGCCTCCATGATTGTCATGGCCCGTTCCACTCCCTCAAGTTCGCACTCGGCTGATTGAGGGTCGCAACTGGCCATAACCCTGCCCATTTCCGCCGCTACTCGATCCAGCATTGGCTGCGTCCAAATCACGGGAATACGATATTGGCAGCCGGTCCCAGTGCACACCGTCATAAGGTATCCGGTTGCTCGATCCTGCATCAGCAGCCAACGAGGGAGGCTTCCGCTCGCCTCTACGAAGCGAGGTAGTTCCAATTGAGTTACGGGGAGTAGCGGCCTTCCATCAGCGCCTTTGAGGGAGCGGTCACCGTATGTAGGAAAGCGATCGCGAGTAATGTCAAGGTTACGGTAGCCCCTATCATCGGCAAATCGGCTCAACGTAAGACGATCGTAATGGGGGCTGTCTTTTCCGCCGAAGTTGTAAGGCAGTGGTGCTGCTGATGTTGCATGTGCTGATGTAAGTCCAAAGGCTAAGGATCCGCCCAGCAGCAATGCCAATGTTCTCATCTGGCATTGATGAGTACGTGGCGAGCTTCTCAACGCGGATGCAATCTTGGACATGGCACTCTCTCGTAGAGTGCCAACAAAACGTTAGCCGCCCGTTACCGCATTGGAGCGCAGTTAGAGGCCAGCATGTCCGCTACTGGCACATAGCGGACGTGCCACTCGCGCTAACGAATGTCTGCTTTGAGGGAAAGAACGGACATGACGCAGGCGCGATACCATGTCCGCTAATGACCCAAAGCGGACATTGCCGCGCAGGCACAGCCTTACCTTTCGAGAACGTCACTTCTTGCGGGAGTGGTGAAGCGCGACGATGCCAAAAGCAGATCAAAGCCCCGACGCCTTATGTCTGGATCATCGGCCGCACCAAGACCGACGGCCCCGCCGACTATGATGCCGTGCACAAGATCCGTCCGGCTACAAAATTCACACCGCTGTCGCAATGAGGCAAGGAGTCGGCGCCGCAGGTCGTGAAGATTGATCCCGCCATCGACATGAAGACGCCCCCAAAGGTCACGGTCGACACCATGAAGGCCGGTCCTTATTTTGCGCGCGCGGCCGAGCTACTCAAGCTTCATCCGCCGCACATCACCGACCAGCTGATCATAGCGCGATTGAAGCGCATCGGCTTCGACGTGGGCAAGAGCTTCGACCTCAATGCGGCCGATCCTGCAGTCCAGAAGGGCTTGGAAAGTGCGCCAGAGGATGCGCAGAGGCTAATGCAATGGAAGATTCCCACAATGGCCCGGGTCACCAACGGCTGGTCGATGAACACCGATACCATGGGGGTCTATGGCAATTATTACCTGAAGCGCGCCATGATTGCCCCGGTCGGTCTTGGTGCCAACTTGCCGGAGGATGCGATCTATCCTCTCAATCTCGCCAACTCTAAGGGTAATCCGCTCGACGGCGCCAACACCTACACGATCCATTTCGACAAAGGCGACACACCGCCCGCGGAAGCCTTCTGGTCGATCACGCTTTATGATCCAGCCGGGTTTCAGGTGGCAAATTCCATCAATCGCTTTGCGGTGTCGAGCTGGATGCCATTCAAATACAATCCGGACGGCTCGCTCGACCTCTATTTCCAGAATGAAAGTCCGGGCGCCGACAAGAAAGCAAACTGGCTGCCCGCACCAAGAGGGCCCTACAATTTGACAATGCGGGTCTATGCGCCAAAGAGCGATGCGCCTACCGGCAAATGGGATCCGTCTCCCGTGGTGAAGGTGCAGACCGCTCCTGTCGCAGCTCAATAACGCGTTACAACACGATCAAGATTACGTCGCCAGTCCGCTTTTGGCACTTTGCGGACATCGATGCCGAGGCTGAGCACGTCCGGCTAGTGGGTAAGCGGACATCCCTGATCCCTGCGCTAATGTCTGCTAATGACCCAGAGTGGTCATCGCTGGGAACCCGTCGATCTCGCCCCTACTGCGGCACCGCCGGCAATCGCCGGCGGTCTTCTCTACCACGCACTCGCCCCATCCGGCTCGGTTGTGGCCCGCGCTTCGGCTTGATCCCTGGGCGCGAGTGGATGACTTCCGGGCCGAGAGGTCCGCTAACCGGAGAGCGATCTCTAGTCCCAGCGGTTGGCATTCTTCGGGAAACCGGGACTCTGTACCTGTACGACACAGAAGCGTTGGCCGGTCGGCGCCTGCATCACCACCCAGCACTCCAGGCGGTCCGTGACCTTGGCGCCTAATTTCTCGAGGCGCGTCACTTCGGCAGGGATGTCGTCGGTCTCGATGTCTATGTGGACGCGACTTTCGTGGTCCACGCGCTGGATCTGCACGATGGGCTCATCGGGTGGGGTCTCCAGCATGCGGTAATTGCCGCGGCTGCCCGGATGGCCGGGGTCCACGGGGCGACCCAGCACCTCGCCCCAGAATCGGGCGGCCTCATCCACATCCGAGGTTTCGCAGTCGATCAGCACGGCGCAGAGACGGGAACTCGCTGAATTTCATGATAACGGAAGTCCCCGGGTCCGCCATTGATCGGTTGGTACCGGCTGCCCGCGGCATCATCTCGATCCGCTATCCGATGCCAACGCTTTGGTCTTGTTCGGTATCCCGTCACACTGGTCACTCCCACCGCTCGGATACCCGGCACTAAATCTATCTCATGACGAACGACGAAGGACACCCTGAGACATAAGGCACCGCCAGGGGCAAGCTGAACTCAGGCGCATTTCAATGGTATCAATACTTTTCACGGTCACGCGAAGACCGCTTTGCCTGCGCTGAGCCGCTCCGTATGTTATCCGATCGGCGAGACTATAGCTTTTGTTGAACTGCTCGCTGACCGACGCGGCCACGACGAAGGTGCAAAGGCAAGTCCGATGGAAAGACCCGAAGTCATCTATCGCCATTCGGGCATGGTGCGGGTGACCCATTGGATCAACGCTCTGGTGTTGCTCGTGCTGTTGATGAGCGGTCTGCAAATATTCAACGCGCATCCGGCTCTCTATCTCGGTCAGGCATCTGAGTTCGACAACCCGCTCGTTGCTATGGAAGCCGTGCAGACCAAGGATGGCCTTAAGGGAATCACCAGTGCGTTCGGTTGGGATTTCGACACAACCGGCGTATTGGGTCTCGGCGGGAATGCGGTGGAAGGATATCAGGAGCGGGGCTTTCCGTGGTGGGCAACTCTGCCGGGTGATCGCAATCTATCCATGGGTCGGCGCTGGCATTTCTTCTTCGCTTGGCTGTTTCTCTTCAATGGGCTCGCTTATCTCCTCTGGACCCTTGGAAGCGGGCATCTGCGACGCGATCTGGCGCCATCAGGGCAAGAGCTCAAGCATATCGGCGCCTCCATCTGGGATCATGCACGGCTGAGATTTCCGAAAGGCGAGGAGGCCAAGCGCTACAATGTTCTCCAAAAGCTCGCATATCTCGGCGTGGCGTCGATCCTTTTGCCGCTGATGCTGCTCACGGGTCTCGGTATGTCGCCCGGCATCGACGCGGCTTTTCCTTTCCTCATCGATATGTTGGGCGGCAGGCAGACGGCGCGCACCATCCATTTCGTCTCGGCAAGCCTCGTGGTGCTCTTCGTCGCAGTGCATATCGTCATGGTGCTGATCTCTGGCGTCTGGAACAATCTCCGCTCGATGATCACCGGCCGCTACGTCATCGAGCCAGCGGAGGAAAAGTCGTGACCCAGGAGCGAAGGCTCGATCGTCGCGGTTTCCTCGCGCGTGGACTTGCCGCGGCGAGCGCCGCGCTGCTTGGTGGCTGCGAGGATTTGTCCGACCAGAAGTGGGTCAAGAGCGTGCTCGATTCAGCCGAGTCCTTGACCCGCGTGACGCAAGAGGCACTCCTCTCGCCGCAGGCACTTGCACGCGAGTTCGGCGAGGCTGATATCTCGCGCGACTTCAGGGCGAACGGCTCGACCGATCCCGACGACCCCAGCTATGTGGTCCACGCCAAGAACGGCTTCGCCGATTGGAAGCTCGTGGTCGGCGGCCTGGTCGAGAAGCCGCTCGAACTTTCGCTTGTAGAACTCCGCGCCATGCCGTCGCGCACGCAGATCACGCGGCATGATTGTGTCGAGGGCTGGAGCTGCATTGGTAAGTGGAAGGGCCTCAGGCTCAGCGCCCTGCTCGAGCGTGCCCGGCTCAAGCCCAATGCACGCTATATTGTCTTCTATTGCGCCGATGCGCTGGGGAGCACAGCCACCGAGGCCGACCAATACTACGAGTCGATCGGACTCACCGACGCCTTTCACGAGCAGACCATCCTCGCCTACGAAATGAACGATCAGATACTTTCCATTCCCCACGGGGCTCCCTTAAGGCTGCGCGTCGAACGGCAGCTCGGCTACAAGATGGCCAAATATGTGATGCGCATCGAGGCGGTGAATACCCTCACGGGCATCCGTGGCGGCCACGGCGGCTTTTGGGAAGATTTGGGCTATGAGTGGTACGCTGGCATTTGATTCTTAGGCTCGAGATTAGATCTCGCGAATGTCCACTTTTGGCACATAGCGGACGTGCCACTCGCGCTAACGAATGTCCGCTTTGAGGGGAATAACGGACATGACGCGGACGTGACGCGATGTCTGCTCATGACCCAACGGACATTCATAATTGGAATTGTCCTAGTCTGCTACCCTCGGCGGCGAGTACCACATAGGTGACGTGTAGGCGCGCTCCTGTATCTGCATCGTGACCTCGGGGCCCATCTTCACGTTGAAATATTTTGCATCGTAAGCGGTCCAGCGCGGCGTCGGGATCTCAAGCACACCGCCGTAATAGACGGCGCGCTGGGCGAGGTCGAAATCTGGGTCAGTTGTGAGGTCAGCTTCTGACCCTTAACATCAACGCCGTTCCGTTTAGTCCGCCATGAGTCTGCGACGTGTGCTAAGCACTGAGCGGAAGTGAGAAGCTCTTAGTTGATACGTCTGCCAAACGGCACAAGCGGACCCAAGCTAACCCAAGCAGCCTAGCCACACCATGGGGCCGGTCAGTGATGGCGGGCGTTAGGCCGGAAGGCGGCTATGGACGCATGGTGTGCCTGTTTCTCTCAGCCGGCAGTCGTGCGCGCCGAGTGAACTGATCATGATGCTCTTCAGATCACCGCGGAGTTCGGCCCGACCCCCACCTAACTGAGGGAACTTCTGGGAGGAAGGAAAAATGAGAAAATTACTCTTTGCTGCGTCGGCTATCGGCGCATTGATTCTCGGCGTCAGCGGCTATGTGGCCGCACAGGACAAGCCGGTCATTGCCACGGTGGTCAAGATCAGTGGCATCCCGTGGTTCAATCGCATGGAGGTCGGTGTCAAGGCATTCCAGGACGCGAACCCGGACGTAGTTACCTCGGAAAGCGGACCCGCCACCGCCGATGCCGCCCAGCAGCTCCGGATCGTCGAGGACTTGATCGCCCGTGGCGTGAACGCTTTGGCCGTGGTTCCCATGGATCCCGCCGTGATCGAGGGCGCTCTCAAGCGTGCGATGGACCGCGGCATCGTCGTCGTCACCCACGAAGCAGATAACCAGAAGAACACGCAGGCCGACATCGAAGCCTTCGATAATGCGACGTATGGCGCCACCCTCAACGAGCGGCTCGCCCAGTGCATGGGCGGCAAAGGCAAATGGACGAACTTCGTGGGATCGCTCGGCAGCCGCACGCACATCCAGTGGGTCGATGCGGGCGCCGAGAATGCCAAGAAACACCCGGGAATGGAGCTCGTCGACGAAAAGAACGAGTCCTTTGACGACGTGAACAAAACCTACGAGAAGGCGAAGGAAATCCTACGCAAGCACCCCGACATCCGTGGTTTCCAAGGATCGGCGGGCAACGATGTCATCGGCATTGGTCGGGCGATCGAAGAGGCGGGCCTGCAGGGCAAGGTGTGCCTGGTGGGCACCGGTCTTCCCAACCCGTCCGCTCAGTACCTTGAATCCGGCGCCATCACGGCGATCGGCTTCTGGGATCCGAGGGATGCAGGCATGGCCATGAATGCGGTGGCGAAGCTTCTGCTCGAGAAGAAGCCGCTGACCGACGGCATGAACCTGGGCGTCAAGGGATACGAAAAGATGACTGTCAAGCAGGGTCCCGGAAAGGGGCTACTCATCATCGGCGACGCGATGGTGATCGCTGACAAGACGACCTACAAGGATCACCTGTTCTAGGCCCGGCTGCAAACATGTCAGACCCCGGCACATTGCGTCTACCGGAACTTGGCCTGTCGGCCGAGGCGGCGGCCAACCGATTCGCGCGGCTACAACAAAAGCTCATTCCGCTGTGGGCATCTATCAGTGACCTCAATCAGGACGAGCAGACCATCGTCGTCGTTCCGTCGATCACGGCCGAGTTCGACGTCAAGGGCGCCGAGATGCAGGCGTACGAGGAGCGATTCCTTTTTCTCCTGCTGCTCCTGCGCCAGCCACGCGCCCGGCTGATCTATGTCACCTCACAGTCAATCCTGCCAAGCACGGTGGATTACTATCTGGGACTGCTCCCGGGCGTGATTGTGAGCCACGCTCGGTCGCGCCTTTTCCTTGTCTCTCCGCAGGACCGGAGCCCGCGACCGCTCACCGTCAAGCTGCTCGAGCGCCCGCAACTGATCGAGCGCATCCGCTCCCTCATCGCGGACCGCGACCGCGCCCATCTGGTACCCTATAATACTACGACCCTCGAGCGCGATCTGGCCTTGCGGATCGGCATCCCGATGTACGGTGCGGATCCGAAGTTCTTCCCCTTCGGAACGAAGAGCGGATCCCGCCGCTTATTCGTCGAGGAAGGCGTTCCGCACCCCGTGGGTCGCGAGAACATCCATTCCGCCGCGGCGGCGATCGACGCTATCCGCGGCATCCGACATGAAAAGCCCGGCGTGCGCCAAGTCATCGTCAAGCTCAACGAGGCCATCTCGGGAGAGGGGAACGCGGTCGCCGACTTGCAAGGTCTGCCGCCGCCGGGCGCGCCGGACGAGGCTTCCCGGATCGAGGAGCGTCTGCGCGTCATGCGTTGCGAGCTCGCGGGCATGAGGTATGAAACGTTCTGCGAGAGGCTAGAAAGACACGGGGGCATCGTCGAGGAGCGGATCGCCGGCGAAGAATTTCGCAGCCCGAGTGTGCAGTTGCGCGTTACGCCCCTGGGCGTGGTCGAGCTACTGTCGACGCACGATCAGCTGCTCGGCGGGACCGGCGGACAGCGCTATCTTGGCTGCCGGTTCCCGGCCGATCCTGAATACGCACCCATGATCACCCGCGAAGCTAAGAAGGTCGGGACTAGGCTTGCCAAGGAAGGGGTCCTCGGCCGCTTCGCGATCGATTTCGTCGTCGTCCGTTCCGACAAGGAAGCTTGGCAGCCCTACGCCATCGAGGTGAATCTGCGAAAGGGCGGGACAACGCACCCGTTCTTGACCCTGCAGTTCCTCACCGATGGCAGCTACGATCCCGACAGGGCGGTATTCCTTACCCCCGGCGGCCATGAGAAGCACTTCGTCGCCACCGACCACTTGGAATCACCGGCCTACCGCGCCTTTTCGCCCGACGACCTGTTCGACATCGCCGTTCGCCACGGCCTCCACTTCGACCAGACGCGCGAGACCGGGGTTGTTTTCAACATGTTGGCGTCACTGGCCGAGAACGGGCGGATCGGGCTCGTGGCGATTGGAGACTCGGCCGCTGAGGCCGATGCATTGTACCAGCGCACCCAGTCGGTGCTGGACGACGAATCCCGAACTCGCGCTTGCGCCGCGCGTGCTGCCAGCCGTCGACTAGCCACCCGCGTACCTGCGCGGCTCTCGACGTCGGCATCACTCTTCGCGGAGGAACATCGTCGTCACCCCAACGTCCGTTATTGGGGGTAACGCGGACATGACGCGAACTTGTCAGTATGTCCGCTAATGACCCAAAAGGGGGGCAGGAGGAGCGCTATGGAGATCAGAAGAAGCGGCTCACGTCCTTCAGAAACCGCACCGCTGGATTATTTCACTGGAACAGTGCGCATCGATCCACGCTTCGAGGCGCCCGATCCCGCCCGCGCTCGTGGCGCGAGCGTGACCTTCGAGCCGGGCGCGCACAGCATGGCATACGCATCCCCTAGGTCAGACTTTGATCGTCACGTTCGGACTCGGTTGGGTGCGGCGTTGGGGCAGCCACATAGAGGAAATCCGGCCGGGTGATGTGGTGTGGTTTGAGCCAGGCGAAAAGCACTGGCATGGCGCGTCGGCAACGACGGGGATGACCCACATCGCGATTCAAGAAGCGCTGAACGGCAAAGTCGTCGACTGGATGGAGCAAGTCAGCGACGAGCAGTACACGGCCTGAGTCAGTATCAAAACGAAACCAATATGAGGACAAATGCATGCACAATGCATACAACGCGAAAGCCTACTCCGCTGCCAGTGAGACATCGCCGCTCGCCTCAGACACGATCCCGCGGCGCAATCCGACCGAACGCGACGTACAGATCGAGATTCTCTTCTGCGGCATCTGCCACTCCGATCTTCATCAGGTCCGTAACGAGTGGAGCGAGGTGATGCCCACGGTCTACCCCTGCGTCCCCGGTCACGAGATCGTCGGCCGGGTCACCACGGTCGGCTCGGCAGTTAACAAGTACAAGTCCGGCGACCTCGTCGCGGTCGGCTGCATGGTCGACTCGGACCGCACCTGCCCCGATTGCAGGGCGGGCCTTGAGCAGTTCTGCCCGAACATGACCCTCACCTACAACTGGCCCGGACAAGCACCTCGGAGGCGTCACCTATGGCGGCTACTCCGACAGCATCGTCGTCGACGAGCGATTCGTGCTGCGCGTTCCCTCCAACCTCGATCTTGCCGGAGCCGCGCCGCTCCTCTGCGCCGGTATCACGACCTACTCGCCGATGCGCCACTGGGGAGTCACCAAGGGCAAGAAAGTCGGCGTGGTCGGTCTCGGCGGGCTGGGCCACATGGGCGTGAAGTTCGCCCATGCGCTCGGAGCGCACGTCGTCGTCTTCACGACCTCGCCGGTAAGAAGGAAGACGCGCTCCGCCTCGGCGCCGACGAAGTCGTCGTCTCCCGCAATGCCAACGAGATGCAAAAGCACGCCGGCAGCTTCGACTTCATCCTCGACGCCGTCTCCGCCGATCACGACATCAACGCCTATATCAATCTGCTCCGCCGCGACGGCAACATCACCCTCGTCGGCGCGCCGGAGAAACCTCTGCCGTCTCTGCCTTCAGCCTGCTTTTGGGCCGTCGCAGCCTCTCCGGCTCGCCCATCGGCGGCATCGCCGAAACGCAGGAGATGCTCGACTTCTGCGGCGCGCACAACATCACCGCCGATGTCGAAGTCATCCCAATCCAGAAGGTCAACGAAGCCTACGAGAGGCTGCTCAAGTCCGATGTGAAGTACCGCTTCTCCATCGACATGGCATCGCTGAAATCCGATTAGTCGGACAGCACAGGTCCAAGAATAAGCAATGCAGAAGCGCGGGTAAATCCGGCGACAGAACCGAAGGAGCGAAACATGCCTCACGTGGTCGTCAAACTTTCAAGGCTCGAACTCTCCGAAGCAATCGTCAAAGACGTGATGAACGTCCTGAACTACGGAGAAGAGTCGATTTCGGTCGCCATCGAGGAAGTCAACCCAGAGGATTGGACAGAGAAGGTCTACAACCCCGACATCCAGAACAAGTGGGAGGAGTTATACAAGAAGCCGGGCTACGACCCATCCGATTTATAGGCACGCGATTGGCGCTGAAGGTGCAATCAGGAGGAGCGGGCGCGCGCCCGCTCAAGCTTTTCAAGCAGCGGATCACTAGTTTAGCAAAAAGTAGCCATCCCCTCATCCTGAGGAGACAATGTCATGAAATGGGTTACTCGAGAGCGTCCGGTGATTGATAGAATTGCTTGCCCTTGGCTCATCGCCAGGTTTATCGACAAGCAACCCGAGTTTCTCTTCGTGCCACCAGATCAAGTTAGTAAGGTGGCCGCGGAAACGGGAGCTATCCCCTACGACGTACCTGGAGTCGAGCTCACGCATGTGGGTGAAGGTTGCAGTTTTGACAGCTTTGTATCGAAATACGGTCTCAACAGTGATCCCGCCATCGTCACGATTGCATCCATCGTTCGCGGCGCTGATACCAACCGGCATGACCTCACGCCGCAATTGGACTCTTTAGCGATCTCCATGGGTTTGCGAGACCTTAGCCCCGACGATCACGAACTGCTGCACCACGGCTTTATGATTTACGACGCGCTCTACGCCTGGGCCTCACACCGAACGACCGAAACACACAGTTGGCCGCCCAATATGAAACCGGGAGCGGCGTGACGGCATGAGCAGCAAATCGTATGTCCGCTTTTGGCACGTAGCGGACGTGAATGTCGACGCACTCCGCAGCGCATCTCTCCGAGGGGCTCTCTGCTGGATTGCAGTCTAAGATCTACGACGTCCTGGCGAGCCATCCTCATCTCAGAGGGCAAAATTTGGTCGTCAAGATCGAGGACACCTCACGCTCGCGGAGATGGCCGAAGCCAAACAGTGGGCCAGTACCTTGCCGGCCGAAATCATTTCCTGGCTGCGAGGAGGGTCAGACGCACAGTAACTAATGAGTGATCGCGCCGCCATCGCAACCAAACCGTCCCTAGGTTGTTTTAAAACAAAACCTATGGTGAAGGAGTCTAACCCATGAGAACCAAACTTACTGTGGCGACCGCCCTTGCGGGCACTCTACTCGCCACTTGTCTTGTATCGGGGTCCGCACAGGCGACCTCTTTGCCGGTCCTCAAAAGTGACACCGGTCTGGTCACGCTTGTCGGCCACGGCCACGGTGGCGGCCACGGTGGCGGCCACGGTGGCCACGGTGGCGGGCATCACTATGGTGGTGGCGGTGGCGGGCATCACTATGGTGGTGGCGGTGGCGGGCGTCACTATGGTGGCGGGGGTGGCGGCCGTTATGCTTTATGGCGGTGGCGGGCGTCACTATGGCGGTGGCGGCGGGCGTCACTATGGTGGCGGCGGCAATCACTACGCCTACAAGGACCATGGCTACAAGGACCATGGCAACAGACACCATGCCATGAACGACCATGACCATCACGACCATGGCAACATCCATAATCGTCACCGTGTATTCAGGAATGGCGTATGGGTTTGGGCGTATGGTCCCGGTTACACCGCCTATGGTGGCGATTGTTATTGGCTGTACCGCGAGGCCATCATCACTGGAAGCCCGTATTGGTGGGATCGCTACCACGCCTGCGTGGGCTACGACTACTACTGAGCCTGAACGGGCTGGATTAGCCTGAAATCGAAGAAGCCCCCGTCGCTGACGGGGGCTTTTTGCTGTCAGGGTCCTTTTCTCGGATAGCAGAATGATCCCGATCACCGCTGCGCTTTTGGCTTACGCCGCGCTCGCTTTCGTGGTGGTGCTGCTTGCGGCGGGAGGGTGAGGCAGATCACCTGCTTGCCGTCGCGCTTAGCGAATGGGCCGAGTGGCGTCACCATGTTTACCTTGGCGATCTCTTCGGGGTCGGTGACCCCGCCGTGTATGATGACCTTGCCCATCACTTGCCCTTTACGTGAAATCGGATTTCGCGCCACGCTTCAGCGATAATCCATACGAAGATGCAAGCGATGATTACCCCAACGAGAATTTTCTCCAGCGTGTCATACATCGCCTGGGTTTCGTTCGGCGCGTCCTGCCCCGAATACCACTCTGCCACCCCGAGCGGGATTAATGCCGCGAGGCAGAACAGAAACACCACTTTCAAGACACCAGGCAGCCTTTCAGGAACTGTCTCGTTCTCAGCCATCGAATTATTGACCTCCCCGATCTAAGGCTGAAACCTTCGGCAATGGAGAGGTTGGCCGCGAAAGATATCGACTGCGTTCCTCATGGTGTCGGGCTATAGCACAATGAAAACCCCGCCGCAGGCGAGCTACGACGGGGCTTTCGTAAACTCAGGTTCGGCGAGATGCAGGGAGGGGGGCCCGCCGAACTCTTGCTAGCTATAACGCGCGCTAGGCATGCAAGTTCCCATGCGCAAAGATTAGGGTGCTGGCGGTCGCCGTTGGTTAGCCCGCCAGCCTCCAGTCACCAGCAACACTTTGCTTGGTGGTTTGAGCGATCCAACGCTCCTCAAACTCCCTTATCAGCGCTAAATCGCCCTGCATCAGGTGCGTTTCCGAGTTGCCATCGCATGGCTTCGCCGCTGCTTTTTGCGATGCTTCCGGTGTAGGTCCCACGTCAAGTGCCTTCAGCCTCACCGCCGCTTTTTGCAATGCCTCGTGGTCGAAAACCTTGGTTTCATAAGCAGGTGGCTGCGTGTCCCTTCGACGATGATGTTGCGACCTGCCATAGGCGCTATTTTGCCACCACGGAAATGGAACCGCAGCGCCCAAAATGAAAACCAAGCTGAGAAACAGGACAGCGTTCATGTGGTCGGTCCCTCACGAATTTTATTAGCGAACGAAAAGGGGGACGCGTGGTTCCTATGTCGGGCATGGCTTGACCGAGCGCAACTGACCACCGCACTCCGCACATCCGACAATTGCGCGACGGTGAGACCCATCGAGATGCGGGGAAGCCAACTGATCGGCCTCAGCCTGATCATGCGACATCGAGGGCAATGGCAAGCAATGTGGGTGAAGCCCTCGGCGGCAAACTCCTCGATGGTGGCGTGTAGAGGGTCCATTTGCGTGAATCCTTTCGGGTCCACTTGCCCATTGATGCCTACCGTACGGGGGGATTAACCGAGCAGCAAGGGATCAGCGTCACTATTTGGGCAATAGGGGAAGCGGCGTCACTGCTCCTGGCCGGGGCCGTTTCTCTAAAGGTCTCCATGCGCGCCCCTGTCGCCCTCACCCTCGTAATCTGCTCCCTTCCTCTGCTGGGCTGTTCTCGCTGGTGTTCGTGTGCCGCTGAACCCCCGCCCTTGGCCCAATACGGCGGGAATTACCCCAACTCATATGACCCGTTGTCCCGACCGAACTCCTATGAAAGAGGAAACGGGAACTCATACGACCCCCTACCGCCATCAAACTCCTATGCACAAGACCCACGCGTGCGCCCAGGCAACCCTTATCGGGGGTCGCCAAATTCATATCGCTAACTGCGAACCTTGAGCGGGCGTCGAGTTCACCAACGGCAAGCGGCCGGGGTGAGGATGCGTTAGGCGCGATCTGTCGCCGTCTTCCCGACCTTCGCCTTCGCGTCTCTTTCCTTGACCATCGCAAGAACCGTGTCGATGAGTTCGTCTTGCTCTGCCGAGAGTGCGCGAAATGTCTCCGGGGTAAGTTCGTCCCGCCTTCCAGCGCAGCATCCCTCATATCGCCCCCAATAGCCTGAAGGCCAAGCCCGTAGGAAGCCCGTACAGCCCCGTTCTTAGCGGGGGTAACTCCATGCCCCGAAAGCCGTTTCGCCCGCCGAGCATCTTCCCATAGGCTTCCCAACGGCTATTTATGGGAAGATGGAGGTCTGAAATTTCCGGCTAAGTCGTTGAGAAATCTGGTGGAGCCAGGCAGGATCGAACTGGCGACCTCGTGAATGCCATTCACGCGCTCTCCCAACTGAGCTATGGCCCCTTCAGGTATCGGGTTTTCAGGTGTCAGATATCAGATTTAGGAGTGTCGGCGGCAAGTGTCAAAATTGATACGTGACACCTGCCTGGCATCCGAAATCAGCCTTCTTCGCCCTTGTCCCCGCCGACGATGCCTGACACGTCGGCCCCGCCCTCTTCCTCCTCCTCGAGGAAGGCGTTTTCGTCGTCACCCGGCGGAATTTCCGAAGCGTCGTCGCCGAGATCGACAATCTCCTCGTCCTCGGCAATGGCCGCCTCGGCGCCCACCTCCTCGGCCTCCTCCAGGCTGATGACTTCGGCCGTTTCCACGACCGGCCTCGGCTTGACCTCTTCCACCTTTCGCGCTCCCGCCGCTTGCGCGCGTTCGCTGCTGCGGCGCGACGGCGCCGTCGGCAGCTGATAGGCGCCCTGGCAGACCGGACAGGCAATTGGCGTCCGGTTCAAGTCGTAAAACCGCGCTCCACAGCTCGGGCAAACGCGCTTGGCCCCCCGTGCGGGTTTCGACATTGATCGTCCTCGATGATGGGCCTCAGATTGCGCACCCCATTGCCACGCCACATCTGTGCTGTCAAAAGCTATCGAACGCTCGAGATCCCCGCCTGAGACGCTATGAAGCAGCCCCTGACAGCACGCTCATCCGCACGCCTTTCGGGGCGGGTGCGGGTACCGGGCGACAAGTCGATTTCCCACCGCGCGCTGATCCTGGGCGCGCTCGCCACGGGCACGACCCGGATCGCCGGGCTGCTCGAGGCTGAGGACGTCGCCGCGACGGCCAACGCCCTCTCCGCGCTCGGTGCCGGGGTGGAGCGGTCGAACGGCGGGGTAACGGTGAGGGGGCAGGGTGTCGGCGGCATGCGTGCCCCGTCCTTTTCACTCGACTTCGGCAATTCCGGCACTGCGTGCCGCTTGATGCTCGGCGTCATCGCCGGCCACGATATGCAAGTCGAACTGACGGGCGATGCCTCCTTGCGGCGGAGGCCCATGGGCCGGGTGCTCGCGCCCCTTGCCGCCATGGGGCTGCAAACCGAGGCTGAGGCGGATCGCGCCGCGCTCCCTCTCGTCGTCCGCGGCACCTCGGACCTTCTCCCCATCGTTTACGACCTTCCCGTGCCATCGGCGCAGGTGAAGTCGGCCGTGCTTCTTGCCGGCCTTCACGCGCCGGGCCGCACCACGGTGGTCGAGCCCTTGGCGACACGCGACCACACCGAGCGCATGCTTGGATTTTTCGGCGCAGAGGTAGTGGCGGAGGATCGGGGTGAGGGCGCCCGCGCGGTGACCGTGTGCGGGGACGCCGAGCTTCACGGCGCGAGCATCGCCGTGCCGAGCGATCCGAGCTCCGCCGCGTTTCTGATCACCGCCGCGCTGATCACGCCCGGCTCGGACATTGTCGTCGAGGGCGTGCTGCTCAACCCGACGCGAAGCGGCTTCATCGAGACGTTGCTTGAGATGGGCGCGAATATCGAGATTCTCGACCGCCGCGACGAAGGCGGCGAGTCCGTCGGCGATCTTCGCGTGCGCACGAGCGCGCTCAAAGGCGTGCGCGTGACCCGGGACCGGGCGCCGTCGATGATCGACGAATATCCGATCCTCGCCTGCCTTGCCGCCTTCGCCGAGGGCGAGACGGCGATGGAGGGCCTTGCCGAATTGAAGGTCAAGGAGAGCGACCGGCTAGCCGCCACGGAAGCGGGCCTCGCCGCCTGCGGGGTCTCCGTCCGCGTCGCGGGCGACGATCTTTTCGTCGAAGGCAAAGGCGCGGTCAAAGGCGGCGCGCGCGTCGAGACGAGGATGGATCACCGTATCGCCTTGGCCTTCCTCACGCTCGGGCTCGGCGCCCGCGCGCCTATCACCGTCGACGACGTGACCATGATCGGAACGAGCTTCCCCGGCTTTGTCCCCCTGATGACCCGGCTCGGAGCGAACTTCGCCTCATGCTGATCGCGATCGACGGCCCCGCGGCTTCCGGCAAAGGCACTCTCGGAAGGCTCATCGCAGCGCACTACGGCCTTCCCCATCTCGACACCGGCAAGCTCTACCGTGCCGTCGCGCGCGACACCGTGGCGGCCGGGGGCGCTCCCTCCGACGCCGATGCCGCGCTTGCCGTGGCAAAGGCGCTCGATCCCGCCACGCTCGACGATCCGAAGCTGATGGACGGCAGGCTCGGCGAGGCTGCTTCGATCGTCGCGAGCCATCCCGGCGTGCGGGAGGCGCTTCGCGCCTATCAGCGCGCCTTCGCCGGTCAGGCATCCGGCGCCGTCATCGACGGGCGCGATATCGGCACGGTCATCTGCCCCGATGCCGACGTGAAGCTGTTCGTGACCGCGAGCGCGGAGGTGCGCGCGATGCGCCGCTATCGCGAGCTCCGCGAGGCCGGCCATGACGTCACCGAGACCGAGGTCCTTGCCGATATCATGCGCCGCGACGAACGCGACAAAACCCGCGCCGTCTCCCCCTTGCGCAAGGCCCGGGACGCATACTTGCTCGACACCACGAATTTGGATATAGACGCCGCGTTGAAGGCAGCCATCGCTTTGATCGATGCTGCGATGGGCCGTGCTGGGCGGGCCGGTTGAGGCCATGCCCCTTTTTGCATTGGCGCATCACTTTTCGATGATTTCCGCGAGGGTTAGCGGGCCGAGGAGAGGGCCAAGGAGTCCGCTCCGCCAGGTTTTGCCGATCCTGTCGCGCCGGAACGAAGACCGACCATTGAGCCTTTAGCGAGGCGGGAGAGCGAGTATGATGCGACGCCGAGTGGGAGCCTAGATGACCGAGCCGCAAGCGAGTATGAGCTATCCGAGCCGCGACGAGTTCGCGGCTCTTCTTGAAGAGTCGCTCACCGGAACCGCGCTCCAGGAAGGCAGTGTGGTCAAGGGCACCATCGTCGGAATCGAGAAGGACGTCGCGGTCATCGATGTCGGACTAAAGACCGAAGGCCGCATCCCCCTCAAGGAGTTTGGCATCTCGGGCCGCTCGCCCGATCTCTCCGTCGGCGACGAAGTCGACGTCTATCTTGAGCGGGTCGAGAACTCCGCCGGAGAAGCGGTTCTGTCGCGCGAGAAGGCGCGCCGCGAGGAGAGCTGGACCAGGCTCGAAGAGAAATACAAGGCCGGCGAGCGCGTCGAAGGCGTCATCTTCAACCGCGTCAAGGGCGGCTTCACCGTCGATCTCGACGGCGCCGTGGCCTTCCTTCCCGGAAGCCAGGTGGACATTCGCCCGATCCGCGACGTCGGCCCCTTGATGAACGTGCCGCAGCCCTTCCAGATCCTGAAGATGGACCGGCGGCGCGGCAATATCGTCGTCTCGCGCCGGTCCGTGCTGGAGGAAACCCGCGCCGAGAAGCGGAGCGAGATCGTGGCCCGTCTCGAGGAGGGCCAGGTCATCGACGGCGTTGTCAAGAACATCACCGATTACGGCGCCTTCATCGATCTCGGCGGCATCGACGGTCTTCTTCATGTCACCGACATGGCGTGGAGGCGCGTCAATCATCCGAGCGAGATCCTCAATGTCGGTGACACGGTGAAGGTGCAGATTATCCGCATTAATCCGGAAACGCAGCGCATCAGCCTCGGCATCAAGCAGCTCGAAGCCGATCCGTGGGAGGGCATAGCCGCCAAGTATCCCACCGGCTCGCGCTTCAAGGGCACGGTCACCAACATCACCGACTACGGCGCCTTCGTCGAGCTTGAGCCCGGCGTCGAGGGGCTGATCCACGTCTCGGAGATGAGCTGGACCAAGAAGAACGTCCATCCCGGCAAGATCGTCTCGACGAGCCAGGAGGTGGAAGTCCAAGTGCTCGAGGTCGATCCGGACAAGCGCCGGATTTCACTCGGGCTGAAGCAGACCCAGGAAAATCCGTGGATCGCCTTTGCCGCCAATCATCCTCCGGGATCGGCCATCGAAGGCCAGATCCGCAACATCACCGAGTTCGGCCTGTTCATCGGGCTCGATGGCGGGATCGACGGCATGGTGCATCTGTCGGACCTCGACTGGACCAAGTCGGGCGAGGACGCGCTCAAGGAGTACAAGAAGGGCGATATGGCCAAGGCGGTCGTTCTCGAATGCGATTCCGAAAAGGAGCGCATCAGCCTCGGCATCAAGCAGCTCACCCCCGATCCCTTCGCCGCCGGCGCGCCTTCGGCAAAGCTGAAGAAGGGCATGCGGGTGACGTGCGAAGTGACCGCCGTAAAGGACAACGGCCTTGAGGCCAAGCTCATCGATCATGACCTCACCACCTTCATCCGCAGATCCGACCTGTCGCGCGACCGTTCGGAGCAGCGGCCCGATCGCTTCGGCGTCGGCGAGAAGTTCGATGCTGTCGTGACCCAGGTCGATGCCAAGACGCGCAAGGTCTCGGTTTCGATCAAGGCGCTGGAAATCGCCGAGGAGAAGGAGGCGGTGGCCCAATACGGCTCGACCGACTCCGGCGCATCGCTCGGCGACATTCTCGGCGCCGCCCTGAACAAGGCGAAAGGCGAGGACGGCGACGAGCCCGCTGCCAAGCCGAAGCGCAAGCGCGCCAAAGGCGACAGCGACTCAGGCGCCGCCGCCGCCGAGGAATAGGCCGGCGCGGGTGATCCTCTGGTTCCGTGCGCGAGGATGAATGGTTCTCGACGCTGAAAGCGTGATCGATCGTCGCCGCCTCAAGCGGCGCGTGACGGCATGGCGGCTTGCCGCCTTGGTACTCGGGCTCCTCGCTCTCGGCTTGTATCTCCTGGGCGAGCGCGATGTCGCCGGGCCGGCGAGCCTCTTGCCGCACGTGGCCCGGCTGACCGTGTCGGGGATCATCACCGACGACCGCAAGATGAACGAGCTGATCGAAAAGATCGGCAAGTCTGATCAGGTCAAGGCGGTCATCGTCACCATCAACAGTCCGGGCGGCACAACGACCGGCGGCGAGGCGATATACGACTCGGTCCGCCGTCTCGCCGAGAAGAAGCCCGTGGTCGCCGTGTGCGGCACGCTTGCCACCTCCGCCGCTTATATCGTGGCGCTCGCCACCGACCGCATCTTCGTCTACGGCAACACCATCACCGGTTCGGTCGGCGTCATCTTCCAGTGGGCCGAGGTGAGCGAGCTGCTGCAGACGCTTGGCATCAAAGTCGAGGAGGTGAGAAGCGGCCCGTTGAAGGCGATTCCGAGCCCGTTCGAGCCGGCAGACGAGAAAGCGCGCGCGCTCACCGAGGAGATGGTGCAGGAAGCGAAGGTCTGGTTCGTCGACCTCGTGAGCAAGCGCCGCGAAATCGACGCGGCTTCCGTTCCCGGCCTCACCGAGGGCCGCATCTATTCCGGCCGCCAGGCCGTCGAACTGAAGCTCGTCGATCAGATCGGGGACGAAAAGGCGGCAATGACCTGGCTGAGCAAAGAGCGCAACGTTCCGGCGGGCCTCAAGGTCGTTGACTGGAAGCCGGCGGCTGACATTTCGGGGTGGTTTGGCTGGCTGTCGCAAACCTTGGCAACGGCGTTTGGCCTTTCGGCAGAGCGGTTTGCCGGCCTGATTGGCCAAATCTCGGCCACCCTCAAGCTTGACGGTCTTGTTTCGGTTTGGCACCCTGCATCGAACTAGCGGGGAGACGCACGCCCCTTCCGGCGCGCGGGCGAGGTGGAAGGTTCCATGATCAAATCGGAATTGATTCAGAAAATTGCCACCGCCAATCCGCATCTCTTCCATCGCGATGTCGAGCGCATCATCAATATCGTGCTCGATGAAATCACGGGCGCGCTTGCGCGCGGCGATCGCGTGGAGTTGCGCGGATTTGGCGCCTTCACGGTGAAGCATCGCGCGGCACGGCAGGGGCGCAATCCGCGTACGGGGGATACGGTCTATGTCGAGGACAAATACGTCCCCTTCTTCAAGACCGGCAAGGAACTGCGCGAGCGCTTGAACCCCGGCGGCACCCGTTAGCGGGGGCTCATGAAGGTCCGCGCCAATGTGGCGTAAGCTGGTCCTTGCCCTCATCGTCGTGCCTCTCGGGCTTGCGCTGATCGCGCTTGCCGTCGTCAACCGGAAGCCTGCGACCCTCATTCTCGATCCCTTCGGGGGAAGCGACGGCGGCGCTGCGCTCGAGGCGCCGCTCTTCCTCTTCCTGCTCGGCGCGTTTGCTTTCGGCCTCGTCGTCGGCGGGATTTCGACCTGGCTCCGCCAGGGCAAATGGCGCAGGACGGCGCGGGAAGGGGCCCACGAGGCGCGCGAATTGCGCCGTCAGGCCGACCGGCTGGAAAGCGAGCTTGAGGGTGCGGGCGCAAGCCCCGGTCGCCCGCGTCTCGCCGTGGATTGATCCACGGTCTTCCATGGATGCGCTGACCCTTATCGGTCTAATTGCCGTCACCGCCAATGCTGGTCTTCTATGCGCTTGAGGACCAGAGCCCCTGGTTCATCCTCCGCCGTTGCCGCCGCTTGCGGGCTTGCCTCGAACTATGGGTTCCTCCAGGGCGCCTGGCCCTTCGGCGTCGTGGAGGCGATCTGGGCAGGGGTCGCCGTCTGGCGGTGGCGGGAGAGGACGCGAGCCTGAAGGCCGTGCCCCGCTAACCGACTGGCAATGCCTTTGTTGCACTGCGATAGACTTTTGGCCCAGGATTGGCATAGGGTGGCGCCGGGCGAGCCCTGATAGGGCCTGCCAAAACCTCACCCGAGAGCTTGAAACGTGCCGGTCAAGGTTAAAATCTGCGGTGTGCGGACGCCGGCCATCATCGAAACGGCGGCCGAAGCCGGCGCCGACTATGTCGGGCTCGTGTTCTTCGCGAAGAGCCCGCGCCACCTGACGCCGGCAGAGGCCAAGGCGCTCGCCAAGACCGCGCAGGGCAGGATCGGAACCGTTGCCGTGCTGGTCGATCCCGGCGATGAGCTGATCGACGAAGTGGTCGGGACGGTCGGCCCCGATCTCCTCCAGCTTCATGGCGGCGAAAGCCCCGAGCGCGTGGCAGCGATCAAAGCCCGCACGAGGCTGCCGGTGATGAAGGCAATCTCGATCGCTACGGCTTCCGATGTCGCAGGCGCGCGCGCCTATGCCGCGGTCGCCGACAGCATTCTCTTCGACGCCAAGGCCGACGCCACGGCAGAGTTTCCCGGCGGCAACGGCGTCGCCTTCGACTGGCGCGCGCTTCAAGGTTTCGGAGCGCCGTTTGCGCTGTCGGGCGGCCTCACCCCCGACACGGTCGCCACGGCCATCGGCATGACCGGCGCGGAATTTGTCGATGTGTCCTCCGGCGTCGAGCGCGCACCCGGCGAGAAGGACCCGGATCTCGTGAAGCGCTTCATCCGCGCGGCCAAGGGCGCGGTTCCGCAGACGAGGGCCAAGGCGTCATGAGCGCGCGCACCGAGCCCAATCCGCTCAATACCTACCGCTCCGGCCCCGACGAGCGCGGCCATTTCGGCCTCTATGGCGGACGCTATGTCGCCGAGACGCTGATGCCGCTTATCCTCGATCTCGAACGCGCTTACGCCGAAGCCAGGGCCGATCCGGCCTTCCATGCGGAACTCGCCGATCTTCTCACCCATTACGGCGGCCGCCCGAGCCCGCTCTATTTCGCCGAGCGCCTTACCGCCCATTTCGGCGGCGCCAAGATCTACTTCAAGCGCGACGAGCTGAACCACACGGGTTCGCACAAGATCAACAACTGCCTCGGCCAGATTCAGCTCGCCCGCCGCATGGGCAAGACGCGCATCATCGCCGAGACGGGCGCGGGCCAGCACGGCGTTGCCGTGGCGACGGTCGCGGCGCGTTTCGGCTTTCCTTGCGTGATCTACATGGGCGCGACCGACATCAAGCGGCAGCGGCCGAACGTGTTTCGCATGAAACTTCTCGGCGCCGAGGTGAAGCCGGTGACGTCAGGCTCCGGCACTCTGAAGGACGCCATGAACGATGCGCTCCGCGACTGGGTCGCCAATGTGCACGACACTTTCTACATCATCGGCACCGTGGCTGGCCCGCATCCTTATCCCGCCATGGTACGCGACTTCCAATCGGTGATCGGGCGCGAGACGCGCGAGCAGATGCTGGAGCGGGAGAGGCGGCTTCCCGACACGCTCGTCGCCTGTATCGGCGGCGGCTCGAACGCGATGGGCCTGTTCCATCCCTTCCTCGACGAGCCTTCGATCGCGATCTATGGGGTGGAAGCCGGCGGCTACGGCCTCGATGTGTCGAACGGTCATGCCGCATCGATGAGCGGTGGCAAGCCCGGCGTGCTGCATGGCAATCGCACCTATCTCCTCCAGGACGATGACGGGCTGATCCTCGAGGGCCATTCCATCTCCGCCGGCCTCGACTACCCCGGCGTCGGTCCCGAACACTCCTGGCTCAAGGATAGCGGCCGTGTGAACTACGTCGCGGTGACCGACAAGGAGGCGCTCGACGCCTTCCAGCTTTGCACGCGGCTCGAGGGGATCATCCCCGCGCTCGAACCGTCCCATGCCCTGGCCTATGTCAAGAAGCTCGCGCCAACTTTGCCGCGCGATAACCTTCTCGTCATGAATATGTGCGGGCGTGGCGACAAGGACATTTTCGCCGTGGCCGACCACCTCCACATGGAGATGTGAGCGTGACGCGCATCGACAAAAGATTTGCGGCGTTGAAGCGCGAAGGCCGCGCGGGCCTCGTCACTTTCATCACCGCGGGCGACCCGGATTACGCAAGCTCGCTCGCGATCCTCAAGGCGCTGCCCGCCGCCGGCGCCGACGTCATCGAGCTCGGCATGCCGTTTTCCGACCCCATGGCCGACGGCCCGGCGATCCAAGCTTCGTCCCAGCGGGCGCTAAGGGCCGGACAAACAATGAAAAAAACGCTTCAGATGGTGAAAGTCTTCCGCGCCGCCGATGACGCCACCCCCCTCGTGCTAATGGGCTATTACAATCCCATATATGTATATCCCGTCGATCGCTTCATTGCCGATGCGGTCGAGGCGGGAGCGGACGGTTTGATCGTGGTTGACGTGCCGCCAGAGGAAGATGCCGAGCTTCGCCCCGCCGCCGCGGCTGCGGGCCTCAACTTCATTCGCCTCGCCACCCCGACAACGGATGCGAGGCGCATGCCCGCCGTGCTCGCGAACACGAGCGGGTTCGTCTATTACGTTTCGATCGCGGGCATCACCGGGACAAAGGCGCCGGACCTGAGCGAGGTCGGCGGCCATGTCGGACGTATCAAGGCGCAGACGAGCCTGCCGATCGCCGTCGGCTTCGGCGTGAAGACGGAAGGGCAGGTGAGCGCGATCGCCCGCATCGCCGAGGGCGTGGTGGTGGGCTCGGCCCTCGTCAGCGCCGTTGCCGAGAAGTCTTGACCGGGAGGGCAAAGCTACCCGCGCTACGGAGCCGCAAGTGCTTGGCCTCGTCGAGCGCCTCGCGGCGGCGCTGCGCCATCCGGCCGAAGCCGAAGTGCTTTAACGTGTTCGAGCCTTTGAGAATTTGAGAAACCCGTGAACTGGATCAATAGCGTCGTCAGGCCCAAGATCCGCAGCATCCTTCGCAAGAAGGATATGCCGGACAATCTGTGGGTCAAATGCCCCGAGACGGGGCAGATGATCTATTACAAGGACCTCGAAGCGAACCAGTTCGTCGTCCCGGGGTCCAACTATCACATGCGGATGGCGCCTGCGGCGCGATTAAAGTCGCTGTTCGACAATGCCGAGTACGAGACCCTGCCGCTGCCCGAAGTTCCCGTCGATCCGCTCAAGTTCCGCGACGAGCGCCGCTACACCGACAGGCTGAAGGACGCCCGCCATAAGACCGGTCTTACGGACGCGCTCCTCGTCAGCGCGGGGCGCCTCGAAGGCCAGTCGATCGTTGCCGCCGTGCAGGATTTCGACTTCCTTGGCGGTTCGCTCGGCACGGGCGCCGGCGAAGCGGTGATCTCCGCCATGCGCGCGGCCATCAAGCGCGAAACGCCGTTCATTCTATTCGCCGCCTCCGGCGGCGCCCGCATGCAGGAAGGCATCCTCTCGCTGATGCAAATGCCGCGCACGACCGTCGCCGTGCAGGAACTGCGCGAGGCGCGGCTCCCCTACGTCGTGGTGCTGACGCATCCGACGACCGGCGGCGTGACCGCGTCCTATGCCATGCTCGGCGACGTTCACATCGCCGAGCCCGGCGCCCTGATCGGATTTGCCGGCCCGCGCGTCATCGAGCAGACCATTCGCGAGCAGCTGCCGAACGGTTTCCAGCGCGCCGAGTATCTCCATCAGCACGGCATGGTGGACATGGTGGTGCACCGCCATGAGCTGCGCGGAACGCTTGCGCGCATCTGCCATCTGCTGGAACACCGGAGGCCGGGCCGCGACATTGCCCTGTCCGAGGCCAAGGACGGCAAGCTTACGCGCACGGCCCCGCCCTCGACCATCATGCTTTCCGGCAACGGCCTCGATACCACTCATACCGGGGACGAAGAAGACTTGCCCGACGCGGCCGGCAATGGAGTAAATCTCAATCCGCCGCGCGGCATCTGAGGGGCACGAGGGATTGACTGAATTTCCGCACAGCGTCGGGCGGGCCTCGCCCGGTCCCAGGAGCGCGTCGAGCGATACCCTGCTTGAGCGGCTGAAGATGCTGCATCCGCAATCGATCGACCTCTCGCTCGGGCGTATCGAGCGCCTGCTTGCGGCCCTGGGCCATCCCGAACGGAGGCTTCCGCCCGTGCTGCATGTCGCGGGAACGAACGGCAAGGGCTCGTTTCTGGCTTTTACCCGCGCGATCGCCGAAGCGCTCGGCAAGCGGGTGCATGTCTATACCTCGCCGCATCTCGTCGATTTTCACGAGCGTGTCGTTCTCGCGGGCCCGCACGGCTCAGCCCCGATCGCCGAGGACCTGCTCGTAGATTGCCTCGCCCGCGCCGAAGCTGCGAATGAGGGGGAGCTGATTACGCTGTTCGAGATCACGACCGCGGCCGCCTTGCTCGCCTTCGCCGAGACCCCCGCCGACTATATGCTGCTCGAGACTGGATTGGGCGGAAGGCTCGACGCCACGAACGTCGTGGCAACGCCCGCGCTCACCGCGGTCATGCCGATCTCGATCGACCATGTCTCCTTTCTCGGCGACACGCTGGAGCAAATCGCGGGCGAAAAGGCGGGCATCCTCAAGCCGCGCGTCGCGTGCGTGGTCGGCCGGCAGGAGACCGAGGCGTTTCGCGTGATCGAGGCGCGCGCGGATTTGATCGGTGCGCCGCTCCACGTCGCCGGCCGCGATTTCGACATGTACGAGCAGCACGGCCGCCTCGTCTTCAGCACGCCGACGCGATTGATCGACCTGCCGCTGCCGCGCTTGAAGGGTCGCCATCAGATCGACAATGCGGGTACAGCGATCGCCGCGGCCGAGCTCCTGTTCGGCGAAGCGCTCATTCCGCGCGCCCTCGAACAGGGCCTCACCCAGGCCGAGTGGCGGGCGCGGCTCGAACGCCTTCCCTTGGGCAGCCTCCATGCCTATGCCGCCGACGGCACCGAGATCTGGCTCGACGGCGGCCACAATCCGGCGGGCGGCAAGGTCATCGCCCAGGCGCTTGCCGAGCTCGAGGAGCGCGTGCCGCGCCCGATGCATCTTGTCTTCGGCATGATGGAGACCAAGGACGCGCACGCCTTCATCGCCCCGTTCAAGGGGCTCGTCGAGCGCGTCTACACCGTGCCGATTCCCAACGAACCGAACGCGTTTGACGCCGAAGCCCTGGCCGAGATCGCGCGCGCCGAAGGCTTCGACGTGACGGCCGCGTCGAGCGTGCCCGACGCGCTCCTAAAGTCGCAAGGGGCGCTCGCGGGACCCGGGCGCGTGCTGATTTGCGGCTCGCTCTTCCTCGCAGGCCACGTGCTCAAGCTTCACGGTTAGATTTAGGCGCCCGCGGTGCCGTTGATCCAGGCGGCAAGGTGGTTCTTCGGGTAGGCGCCCTTGAGCGTTCCCGCGACCTCGCCATCCTTGAACAGGATCAGCGTCGGGATCGCGCGCACATTGTAGAAAGACGGCGTGCGCGGATTCTCATCGATATTGAGCTTGGTGATCTTCACCTTGCCGTCGAGCTCCTTGGCGATCTCTTCGAGAGCAGGGGCAATCTGCCGGCAGGGACCGCACCACTCAGCCCAAAAGTCCACGACCACCGGGGTCGAGGATTTCAGCACCTCGGCCTCGAAGGTGTCGTCCGATACTTTTTCCGTTGCCATTTCTTCTCCTGATCGCCGAGGCTCTATGCGGCCTTCCCTCTAGTCGGAGTGGGGAACCTAGGTATGGCCCGTGAGGCCGTCAAGGTTCGACCGGTGCGCCGAAAAGGCGCTTCTCTGCGGCAACGAGCAAAGTTGAGGGGATTTCCATCAGCGTTGGGCCGTCTGTCCACAGAAGCGCCGCTCGCAAGCGCCCTCCTGGAAAGATCGGCTCGAGCGCCTTCCGGTAGCCGGCAAGCTGGGCGATATAGGCCGGAGCGACCTCTTCCAGCGTCTTGGGCGGCGGCCGGTTCGTCTTGTAGTCCACGATCAGAAGACTGTCCTCGACCACGGCCAGGCGATCGATCTGGCCCTCGAGATCGTAGCCTCCGATTCGCGCCACGACCGGAACTTCTGCGAGGCTTCCCGGCTGGAACACCGGCGCGAAGCGAGCATCCCGCGCAATCGCAAGCGTCTCGGCGGCGATCTCCTCTCGAAGCTCAGCCGCAAGATCGGCGCCCCGCGCGGCAACGAAGGTGCGAGCCGCGCGCTCTTGCTCGCCAGGCGCGATCTCCGGCAGATGCTCAAGCAGGGCGTGGACGAGCCGGCCTCTGGCAAACCGGCTCTTCTCTGAGAGCGCGCGCGGCGAAAGCGGGGCCTGATCGGGGAAAGGCTCTGCCGACGCCCCGCCGTAAGGAAGCCGCGAAGGGGCAAGCTTCGGGCGCGTGCGCTCACGAGGCGCGGCCGCAAGCGCCCAGTCCGGCAAGGGTGCGCCCGAATCCTCCTTGCGCCTTTCCTCGGCCCTCTTAACGGGCTTCGTTTGCTCCGACGCCAGTCTTTTGACCTTGTTGCCCCCGAGGCCGTCATGTTCGGGGAGCGAACCGAGTCCCCTCCTTGATGAGGTCGTACCAAGGGTTCTTCTCGCGCGTTTGCGTCCCCTGCCAGCCGCAGATATAGAGCCGGTCCCGTGCCCGCGTCATCGCCACATAGAGCAGGCGGTTGTATTCGTCGCACTCGGCACGATCCATCTCTTTCTTTCTGTCTTCAAGGGTGGCAGCAATCGCGGGAAACTTCACATAGCCGCTGGGCGGCCACACGAGATGGCAAACGTCTTCGGGCGATGCCCCGTCGCGCTCGAAGGCAAAGAACCTCGGCCCCTGATTGCGCGCCCTCGTGCACGTGTCGGGCAGGAACACGATCGGCGCCTCGAGCCCCTTGGCGCCGTGCACCGTCATGATGCGGACCTCGTCGCGCTGTTGCTCCATGTCGCGCTTGATCTCGACGTCGCCGGCGCGAAGCTCGTTGAGGAAGCCTTGCAGCGACGGCGGGGAGTCGCGGTCGAAGGCAAGCGCACGGTCGAGAAACTCATCGATCGCTTCGGCGGCCTCCGGCCCAAGCCGCGTGAGCATGCTTTTCCGCAAGCGCTGTCCATCGGCGCCGAGCAATTCGGAGAAGAACTCGTAAGGCGGCAGAAAATCGGCGCGCGCGAGGAGGTGCGAGAGCCTCTCTTGGGCCTCGGCAAAGCGCGGATCGTCCTTGGCCTTGTCCCTCAGCGCCGACCAGAGCGATCCGGGGCGCCGATAGGCGAGCGCGAAGAGGTCGTCGTCGTCGAAGCCGAAGAGCGGGCTCTTCAGCGTGACGGCAAGCGCGAGATCGTCTTCCGGCATGAGCAGAAAATCCGCGAGCGCGATCAAATCCTGAATGGCGAGCTGATCGGTCAGCTTCATGCGGTCGGCGCCGGCAACCGGCACGTTGAGGCGTTTCAGCTCACGGATCATCGGCGTGGTGAAAGGATCGCGGCGGCGGACCAGGATCAGGATATCGCCGGCCTTGATCGGGCGCCCTTCCGCGGGAAGTTCCTCGTCGTTGTCGAGCCATGTCTTGATCGTGCTGGCGATGCGTCGCGCGAGCGCATCGACCGAGCGGGCCCCGGCCTGCTCCTCGTTCCACGGCTCGAACGCATCGGCGGTCTCGACCTCCTCCTCGGTTTCGAGTGCCCAAAGTTCGACCAGCCCCGCGTCGCCCTTGCGAAGCGCCTCGTGCGTGATCTTGACGTCAGCGGAGAAGATCAGCCCGTTTGTCGCAGGTGGCTTCGCGAAGACGCGATCGACGGCCTCAAGGACCGGCTTGGTCGAGCGGAAGGAGAGGTTGAGCGGCACGTTATGCCAGACGAGCGAGAGAGCCTTCGCCCGTTGCCGGAACGCGCGTCCGACCTCGCCGAACCGCACCGGGTTCGCGCCCTGGAAACTGTAGATCGACTGCTTCTCGTCCCCGACCGCGAACAGCGTTCGGAGCTTGTCGCTTCTCCCGGCGCCCGCAAAAAATTCCGCCGCCAAACTCTCGATGATGGTCCATTGCGCGGGATTTGTGTCCTGCGCCTCATCGACGAGAATGTGTTCGATACCGCCGTCGATCTTGTAGAGCACCCAGGACGCCGCCTCGGCGCGCAAAAGGAGGTTTTGCGCCTTGTCGATCAGGTCGTCGTAGTCGAGCGCGACCTTCATGAGCTTCTGCCGTTCGTACTCGGTCCGAACGGCGTCGGCGAGGGCAAGAACTGAAGCGCTTGCTTCCGCCATGCGGAGATGGGCGAGAGTGTCGTTCAGGGCGGCGAAGCAGGTTTGTGCCTCCTTAAGCCGCGCGGCAAGCGCGGGCTCGGCGCTGGCGAAGCCCACGGTGAATATCCTGCTCCGCGGCTTTCCCTCCTGGGTGAGGAATAGCTCCGCGAGCGCGGCGACGCGGCTGTCGCCCGCGCTCCCCCGCGCCTTGCGAAGACTGGCTTCGGCATCCTTGTCCGTCTCGGCCGTTGGACCGAAATCCGCTAGTGCCTTGAGCGCGCCATCGATCGCATCGTCGCCGAGCACATCAGCGAGATTGCCGAGCAGCATCTCCTCCGTCTCATCGCCCACCTGGAACAGGCGCTTGAGCGCCATGGCTTCGGCTTGTCCCCAATCGCTGCGGCCGCCATGGTAATCGACCATCCGATCAAGCTCGGCGCGCTTGGCGATCACGGAATCGATCACCCGGCGGACATAGTCGCCCGTGGTGAAAGCCATCACCGTCGCGAGAGCCTTGCCGAGCGGGCCGTCGTTGTCATCGGCGGCGCGGGCGAGCGTCGTGTCGAAGGAGGCTCGCCGCAGGCTTGCCTGCTCGTATTCGTCCAGCACCGAAAAATGCGGCGTGACCCGCGCTTCGAGCGGGAAGCGCTGCAACAGCCTCTCGCAGAAGCCGTGGATGGTATGGATCTTGAGGCCGCCCTTGGCCTCGAGCGCGCGCGCGAAGAGCCGCCGCGCCAGGCGCAACACCTTCTCGTCGGGCGACACTCTCGTGAGCTCTTTCAGTTTCTTGGCGAGCGCTCGGCTCTCGTCCGTCGCCCATGCGGCAAGCTCGCGCAAGAGGCGGTTCTGCATCTCGGCCGCGGCGGTCTTGGTATAGGTCAGGCACAGGATCGATTCGGGCGCCGAACTCTGCAAGCAAGAGCCGCAGCACGCGCTTGACGAGAACCGCGGTCTTGCCGGTGCCGGCGCTTGCCGACACCCAGGCCGAAGCGGCCGGGTCCGAGGCGCGCGCCTGGTTGGCGTCCGCCTCGGGCGGAAGGGTTTCCTCGCAGCTCATCCGAAATCCTCCTCGGCCTCTTGCGTCAGCCACTCCTTGATGCGGGCGAGGTGCTCGTATTGGTCGTATTCGGCTGCACGCCGGAAGGCTGCCCCAGGCCTCCGCTTCACCTCGTAGGGCATTTCCGGATCGGCAAAGCGCGCGATGAGCCGCGTCAGCTTTGTGCGCGCCTCGCTCGCGAGTGTTTTGGGATCCTTCCCTCCCGCCGCGCGCTCCTCGCCGCCTTCGCCCCGGCCCGTGATGTGGATGTAGAGAAGGTCGCTCACCGAGCGCTCGCCGAGATCGGTGAAGCCGCCTTCAGCTGCGATCAACGTTTCGAGGGGAAGCTGCGGCGCGAACAATCCATCGACATGGCTCGGCGCTGGTGGTTTGCCGGTCTTGTAATCGTAGATCGCTGCTGACCCGTCCTCGGCGATGTCGATGCGGTCGGCGCGCGCGGTGAGGCGGAAGTCGTTGTCGAGGCCGATGCTGCCGCGCGCCTCGATCATCATGGCTTTGACTCCGGTCCGGCGCGCGGGTTCCGTCGCCGCGAACCAGCGAGCGAAGCGGCGGAACGCAGGGCGCCAAAACGCCTTCACCACGGGCGAACCGGCAAGCGCCGCGAATTGCCTGTCGGCGATCCCGACGAGCGCCTCCTCGATATCGCCGGGGAGCCGGTCGCGATGTTCGCGCGAGAACTCCTGCAAGGCGCGATGCACGATCTGGCCGCGCAAGGCGGCGTCGGGCTCGCTGCCAAGCTCGTTCAGCGGCTCGAGCTTCAAGATGTCCTTTGCGAAGATCTCGTAAGGGTTGGCGATCCAGCGTTCGATGCGGGTCACGCTCAATTGGCGCGGCCGCGCTTCGAGCGGCGGTCTTGGCTCCGGCGCCTTCACGGGATCGAGCCTCGGCACGTAGTCGCGCTCGCGGGCCCACGCGACCCAAGGGGCAGTGGGCGCGAGCTTCGCTCCGATGCCAGCGGCCTTCGCCAAGGCAACCAGCCGCTGGAGCCAGCGTGACGGCACTGTCGGCACGCCGTCTACTTTCAGCGCGCGGGTGAGATAGACTTCGCTTGCGCCGAGAGCTTGGGCGAAGTCGTGCGCCGAAAGACCGATGCGGCGTTCGGGCGGCGGGAGTTCGAGGTTCGCGCGCATCGGCCGGCTGAGCCAGGGGCCGGCTTCCTCGGGCCGGGGCCACACGCCTTCGTTCAGGCTGCCGAGGATGATGAGGTCGGGCTGTTGCAGCCGCGCTTCGAGCGGGCCCCAAATGAAAAGGCGGGGATGAAGGCCAACGCGCGGCCGCACCACCTGTCCGGCGACGAGGCTCCGGTAGAACTCGGGGTACTCGGCCGGTTCGAGCGTGATGGCGCGCCCGTCGTCGATCAACTCGGCAAGGAGCACGGTAAGGGATTCGCCGGCCTCGCCCTGCCAAAGCGCCGATGACGACCCGTCCGCATCCCGCGCCAAGGCCTCTGCGACGGCGGCATGAGCCTCGGCGAGATGCGAAGCGGGCTGCGGCCCTGCGCCCAGAGCGGCGAGCGGCGCGAATGCGGCTTTGAGGTCGGCGACGAGGCTGAGCGCCGCGTCTTGCTCTCTCTCGCTCAAGAGAAGGGCTCCGCGCCTCTCCTCGCTTTTGGCGGCGTAGAGCGCCGCCCGGGCTCCATCCAGCCCCTCTCCGACATAGACGTTGCGGAAGGCCCCGCGCTCGAGCGCCCGCGCCGCCGATCGCGCCGCGGCCGGGGAGCGCCCGAGCAAGGCCAAGGGGTGCTTGAGCAGGGCCATGAGTTCGGGCGGCGCGAAATTCGTCTCGGCCGCGCCGATCACGAGATCGAGAAAGGCGCCCAGCACCGTGTGCGCGACCGGCACGCCCGCGGAGTTGTCGACCGCAAGCTCGTAGCGCTTGAGCCGCGCCGCCACGCGCCGCGCGAGCGTGCGGTCGGGCGTTACGAGGGCCGCCGTCTTGCCATGCGTCTCGACCGCCGATCTCAAGATGAGCGCGATCGCCTCGGCCTCGTCATGCGCGGTCGGCGCAACGACGAGTTGGAGACCCGCGGTCGCTTTGGCGAGGCTCGACCTGCCGTCGGCGGAAAGATCGTCGCCGGCAAGAAATTGCTCCCAGCGATCGGTGCTCTCTGCCGGGCGCAAAGCCTCGCTCGTCAGATGGAGCCGCGCGCGGGCGGCGGCGCCGGGATCAGCCCCCGCCACGTAGGCTACATCGTCGCGAGTCGCGCCGAGCTCGCGCAAGAGCTCCGCCATGCCGTGTTGCGGATGCTCGGGCTCATGACCGAGCCCCGACCAGGTCTCCTCGTCGAGCAGCTTGTCGAGGCCTGGCAGAACGACCGCGCCGTTCGGGAGAGAGGCAATCGCCTTCAAAAGCCGCGCCGTCGCGGGCACCGTGCCGGTCGATCCCGCGGCGATCACGGGATAGGCCGAGCCCTTGGCCAGGCGCTCGGTTTCGCGCGCCATCAGAAGGGTGCGGCGCGCGACCGGCGAGACGAGCCCGTTATCGGCGAGATAGCGCGGCCATTGCTCGGTGAGGATCTTGAGGAACTCGACGGTGAGCTGCCAGTGCCCGGCGTATTGTTCCGGCACGATGTCCTTGAGCGCGGAAAGCGCGACCTCCTCGCTCTCGACGAAATCCATGAGGCGCGCCAGATCGGCGGCAAGATAGGAGGCCTGCCCCGGCGTCAGCGCGAAGGTGGACGCCGCTCCTTCGCCCCGCTCGGCGAAAGCCGCCGCACTCAAGCGTTGCCCGAAGGCGACCACGAGCCGCATCAGCGAGAGGCGCCGGCGTAACGCGCCGATGGCGGACGTCTCGATCGCCCCGTCGCTGTCGGCCCCTTCTCCGACCCCGAAGATGATCGCGGCATCCTCGTCGGGATCGCCGAGCGCTCTGATGCGCGGCAAGAGCATCGCCTCGCCTTTGGTCTCGGCGAGAAAAGCCTCGCGCAGCGCGCGGCCCGCGCGCCTTGTCGGGAGATAGATCGTGGTGAGGGGGAGGATCAGCGGATCGGGCTTGGCGCCGCCCGGCAGCGGCAGCTCGCCCGCGAGAATGGCCTTGGCAAGCGTGGTGAGGAACGGCGCCGAAGGCGGGATGGTATAGAGCCGCAAATTCTCTGGCGGGGACTCAGGCACCTTCGCGCTCGAATGCGGCTTCCGCCTCGGCCAAGGCATCCGGCGTCCCGACATGCATCCAGCGCCCGTCGAGCCGAATCCCGTAGAGCCTGCCCTTGGCAAGCGACCGATCCCAAAGGAGGTTCAGCGAGAAGCGCCCATCCGGGGCATCTTTGAGCAGCCTCTCATCGCAGAGCGACACGCCGGTAAAGGCGAACGGCACGACCTCGTTCGGCCCCCTGCGGGCGAGCCGCCCATCCGGGCTCATGGAGAAATCGCCGCGGGCCGCGTAGCCGATGCTGGTCGCGGCAGGCGCGAGCAAGAGGAGGCAGTCCATCGCCGCGGGATTCCACTTTTTCAGCATGCGCGACAGCGCGGGCGAAGCGCCCTCGCTCCAAACCGAATCGGCGTTGTGGACGAAGAAGGGACCGCGACCGAGAAGCGGCAAGGCTTTCTTCGTCCCGCCGCCGGTGTCGAGCAGGACGCCGCGCTCGTCCGACACGAGCGTCTTGGGCGGAAGTCCGCCGCGGTTCGCAAGATGCGCTTCGAGCTGCTCGGGAAGGTAATGGACATTGACCACGGCGGTCTCGACGCCTGCGGCGGCCAGCCGGTCAAGCACGTGATCGATGAGAGGTTTGCCTGCGATCGGCACGAGCGGCTTCGGCATGCGCAAGGTCAGGGGACGCATGCGCTCGCCGTACCCCGCGGCCAGAACCATCGCGGTGGCTGCGTGGGTCATGGCGAGGCTCTCTCAAACGACGAGCGGCGGCAGGTCGTCGGCCTTTGGAAATGCGCTTGCGTAGAAGCGGCGGAGTTCCGCCAAAGACGGGTGCGCCAGGTCGCGCTCGAGGTAGCGCGCCACCCGCGGGATGTGAGCGAGATAACCGCGCTTGCCGTCACGTTTCGCCAGTCGCGCAAAGATGCCAAGGATCTTAGAATTGCGTTGAGCGCCGAGCAGAGCGTAGAGCGAGACGAAACGATCGCGCGAAAACGGCTTGCTCCCTGCACCCCGGGCGGAACAGTAGCGAGCGAGAAGCTCCCGTTCAAGCGGTTCCGGCACGTCGAGCCTCGCATCCTGAAGCAGAGAGACGAGGTCGTAGGCCAAGGGCCCCCGAAGGGCGTCCTGAAAGTCGAGAATCCCGACCCGTTTGATGCCCTCCCGAGCCGGCAACCACATCAGGTTCGGCGAATGATAGTCCCTGAGCACCCAGCCCGAATCGGCCTCTTCCGCCTCCGCCAGAAGGGGGCGCCACAAGGCCTCGAACTCTTGAACAACCTCAGTCGGCGCCGCTCTTCCGTGGAGCGCCGGCCAGAACCAATCGATGAGAAGGGACGCCTCGATCAGCATGGCGTCCGCGTCGTAACGCGGGAGCCTGTAGGGAGCGTGGTTCGGGACGGGAAGAAGGGCAGGAGGTTCGTTGTCCGCAAGCGTCACGAGAACATCGACGGCGGGGCCCCAGAGTTCGGCGAGAGGCCGGCCGTGGCGGACCTCGCCGCCGAACACCGCCTCGCCGAGATCCTCCAGCACGATAAAACCTCGACCGAGATCGACAGTGTAGATCGAGGGCACCGACAGTCCGGCCTCGTTGAGCGCTCCCGCCACGGCGACGAAGGGCGTGATGTCCTCGGCGAGATGAACATGCGCGCTGTAAGGCTTGCCGCCGCGAATGGGCGGTCCGTCCGGCTGGCGCGGCGAGTTCATCAGAATGGCGGGGCGCTCCTGCAGCGGAAGCCGTGCATAGGACCGCGTCGAGGCGTCGCCTTGCAGGTAGCGCGCGTCCGCTTCGGCATAAGGCGTGCCGTCGAGGAAGTCCGACAGTGCCTTGAGACGCTCGAGCCTTTCTGCCCAACGCCCGAGACCGGTGAGCACGATGCGGCGCGCGTCGGGCCGCGCCGTTTCCTCGATGGCGACGTCGAGCCGATCCTCCGGCAGCCAGGACGCGGCGCGCTCGGGCCACTCGACGATCACTGCGCCCTCGCTCAGAGCGTCATCGAGACCGAGCTCGTCGAGCTCGTGCGGCTCCAGGCGATAGAAATCGCAATGGCTGAGCGTGAGTTGGGTCAACTCGTAGCGCTGCATCAGCGCGAAAGTCGGGCTCGGCACCTCGGCCGCGCCGCCGAGCCCCGCGATCAGCGCGCGGGCGAAAGTCGTCTTGCCGGCGCCGAGCGGCCCCGAGAGCGCAACGACATCGCCGGATTTGAGCAAGAGAGCGAGCCGGCCCGCGACGAGGCCGAGCCGCGCGAGGTCGACCTCATCGAGACTCCAACGAGCGGTCATCCGGCGCGGCTGGTCGGGTAGCTCGGCGCGTCGCGGTCTGAGTTTTCTTCAGTCGGTTCCCGCCGGTAGGGCAAGAGCAGCGTCACCAGCGTCCCGCGTCCCGGGCCCGAGTCGAGCGTGACCGCGCCGTCATGAAGCTCGGCCAGGCTCTTGACGACCGAAAGCCCGAGCCCCGCGCCGCGATGGCGCGAGCCCTGCGAGCGGCTCTCGAAGCGATCGAACACCGCCTGCTGATAGTCCTCGGGGATGCCGACGCCCTGATCGGCGACGGTGAAAGCGAGCATGGAGTTGCGCCTTCCGCAGCGGAGCGCGATCTTGCCGCCGGCGTTGGAGAAGCCGATGGCATTTGACAGGAGATTGTACAGCATCTGGGTCACGCGCTTCCCGTCTGCGACGAATTCATCGATGCCCGGCTCGATGTCGATGTCAAGGACAAGATCGTTCTGCTTGATCCGCTCTCGGAGGCCCTGCACCGCCTGCTCGATCACTTGGCTCACTTTCACCGGGGCGAGCTTGAGTTCGAGCGTGCCTGCGTCGATCGTGGCGAGATCGAGAATGTCGTCGATGATGGAAAGGAGGGTGCGCCCCGAAAGGCGGATGTCGCCGAGATACTCGCGCTGCCTTTCGGTCAGGGGTCCGATGGCGGGGCTCTCCAACAGATCGCTGAAGCCGATGATGTTGGTAAGCGGGGTGCGGAGTTCATACGACACGTGGCTGATGAAGGCGGTCTTGAGGCGGTCTGCCGCTTCGAGAGCCTCTGCTCGCTCCTTCAAGATGCGCTCGGCGTGGCGCGCGTCGGAGACATCGACGGAGGTGAAGAGCGTGCCGCCGTCGGGGAGCGGAAGCACGGCGCAAGCGAGCACGCTGCCGTCGGTCCGGTCGAATTCCATTTCGTAAGGCACGCGCGCGGTGATCGCGGTCACCGCGCCCTTGATGCGCTCCCACTCTTCCGGCTCGTCATAAAGCGGCCGGCACGAAGCGATGATCTCGTCGATATGCGGCTCACCGTCGAGCTTGCGCGAGTTCAGCCGCCAGAGTGCGGCGAAGGCTTGATTGTAAAGCCGCAAGGACCCGTTCGGGGCGAACACGGCGACGCCCTCGCGCAACGTATCGAGCGTTTCCCGCTGCACCTCGATCAGCGCGTTATAACGGCTCTCGAGCGCGAGCCGTTCGGTCACGTTTTCGTAGAGATAGGTCACGCCGGCCTCGGCGTCGCTGTCCGCGACGATATGCAGCGTCCTTCCATCGGGCAAATGCCACAGATCCTCTGCTTGAGCGCCCTTGCCGTAGGCCGCAAGCCAATCCTGCTTCCAGGCGCGGTAATCGGCCTTCTCGGGAAGCCGCCGCGCTTGGCGCAAGCGGTCGAGGATCTCGCCGTCGCGGGGACGGGTGGTTAGCCATTCGGGGTCGAGCTGCCACAGAGCCACGTAGGCCTGGTTGAAATGGGTGAGCCTCTGCGTCCCGTCGAAGACGGCAAAGGCGGTGACAAGCCGGTCGAAGCTGCGGAAGCGCGTCTCGATATTGGGTTTCGGCGCCGCGGGGAGGCGCGCGGGCTTCTTCGCCTCGTCGAGCAATCCGCGCAGCGAAGCGACCTGCTCCTCGAGCTGACGGTGGCGGCCCGCAAGCTCGGCAAGATCGAGTCGTTCGCCGGCGAGTTCGCGCATCTTCAGCACGATGGCGCGGCCGGTGGTGTGGCCATCGGCCTCGACGTAACGGTCGCGGGCGGTCCTGAGCATGAGGTTGAACTTCTCGCCCCGCTCGACCAGCGCATCGATGGCGTCATCGAGCCCCTTGGCTGAGCCCGCATCGAGCCACGCGGCGAAATTGAGGAGCTCGGCGGCGTCGTTCGGAACCCCAAGCGAAGGGGGCAGGGTGGCGATCAGAAGTTCCGCCTCGCCCGATTCCGACACGGCAAGAAGCGCCTGCGGCTCGGCCGAAAGCACCGTATCGAGCATGCCCTCGCTTGCGCGATAGCGCTCGGCCTCGCGAAGCGCCCCGGCCTCCGCTTTCCGCGCCCGCTCGGTGGCGCGAAGACAGGCGATCGCCGTGCCCACGGCAAAGGCGATGATGCCGAGATTGATGCCGAGCGTGAGCAGCGTGCGGGCATCGAGCGCGGGCGCATCGCCCGCCGCGAGCGCGGTTTCCAGCGAAATCAGGCAGATCGCGAAAGAGAGGGCAGCGGCGCGGACGAGCTTCTTTGGCCACCCCGATAAAGGTGTAGCCCTACCCCCGCTGGTCCGCATGGTCCCCTCGCTCCCACGCCCCCGCCCTCGCTTCACGCTGCCACAGACTGAACGCGGGCCGACCGGCCCCGCGAGCCCCAAGGCGAATCACGCTCCAGCTTAGCTTTATCGCCGACTCTTGCCCACAGGCAGAAACGCTGGCGATGTGTCACACTGCCGTCTTCAGCGTGTCACGACGGCGCGTATGGTCTCAGTAGCGATAGGCATCGGGCTTGTAGGGCCCCTCGACCGGCACGCCGATATACTCGGCCTGGTCTTGCTTGAGCGTGGTGAGCTTGGCGCCGACCTTGCCGAGATGGAGCCGCGCCACCGTCTCATCGAGTTGCTTCGGCAGGGTATAGACTTGTCTCGCGTACTGGTCCGGATTGGTCCACAGCTCGATCTGCGCGAGCGTCTGGTTGGTGAAGGAGGCGCTCATCACGAAGCTCGGATGGCCCATGGCGTTGCCGAGATTGACGAGCCGCCCTTCCGACAGAAGGATGATGCGCTTTCCGCCGGGAAACTCGATCTCGTCCACCTGCGGCTTGACGTTGTGCCATTTGAAGTTGCGCAAGGCGGCGACCTGAATCTTCCGAATCGAAATGCCCGATATTGCAGACGATGGCGCGATCCTTCATCTGCCGCATATGGTCGATGGTGATGACGTCCTTGTTGCCCGTGGCGGTGACGAAGATATCCGCGCGGGGCGCCGTGTCCTCCATCGTGGTGACCTCGTAGCCTTCCATCGAGGCCTGCAGCGCGCAAATCGGGTCGATCTCCGCCACGAGAACCCGGCAGCCGGCGTTGCGTAGGCTCGCGGCCGATCCTTTGCCGACATCGCCGAAGCCCGCGACCATCGCCACCTTCCCCGCCATCATCACGTCGGTGCCGCGCCTGATGCCGTCGACCAGGCTCTCGCGGCAGCCATAGAGATTGTCGAATTTCGACTTGGTGACGCTGTCATTGACGTTGATGGCGGGGAACAGAAGCGTGCCCTTCTTCTGCATCTCGTAGAGACGGTGCACGCCGGTCGTGGTCTCCTCGGTCACGCCGCGGACGTTCTTTGCGATCTTGGAGTACCAGCCCGGGCGCTCTTTCAGCCGCTTCTTGATGGCGGCGTAGACGACTTCCTCTTCTTCATTGGTTGCCTTGTCGAGGAAGGCGGTGTCGCCGTTCTCGGCTCGCACGCCGAGATGGATCAGGAGCGTGGCGTCGCCGCCATCGTCGAGGATCATGTTTGGCGTGCCGCCGTCGGCCCACTCGAAGATGCGGTGGGTGAAGTCCCAATACTCCTCAAGCGTCTCGCCCTTGAAGGCGAAGACAGGGATGCCCTTGGCGGCGATGGCCGCCGCGGCGTGGTCTTGCGTGGAGTAGATATTGCACGAAGCCCAGCGGATATCGGCGCCGAGCGCGGCAAGCGTCTCGATGAGGACGGCGGTCTGGATCGTCATGTGCAGGGAGCCCGCGATGCGCGCGCCTTTCAGCGGCTGCTTCGCCGCGTATTCGGCGCGGAGCGCCATCAGCCCCGGCATCTCCGTCTCGGCGATGGCGATTTCCTTGCGGCCCCAATCGGCGAGCCCGATATCCTTGACGTGATAATTCATGCCACACGTGCCTTCCGTTCCGATAAAGATATAAAGAAGTCCTTATATTCTACCCCAATGGCTCTAAGTCAAGGGCATGAGGCACGTCAATGTGGACCGCGGCGGAACAAGGTAGAGATACCGAATGCTCGACCCTGATCGCAGAGCCTCCCGCGCCCCCTTCGCCTATGTGTGGACCCGTTCGTGCGAGTTTTTCACTGGACGCTGGTTCTTGCCTTCACCGTCGCCTATCTGACCGAGGAAGACCTTCTCAACGTGAATGTCTGGGCCGGTTATCTGGTCGGGCGCACTGGTTTTGGCGCGCGCGTCTGGGCTTTGTCGGCTCACGCCACGCGCGCTTCTCGGACTTCCTCTTTTCACCGGGCGCCCTTCGCTATGTGCGCGACCTCATGTTGCTTCGCGCCGAGCGTCATCTCGGTCATAGCCCCGGTGGCGGCTATATGGTCATCCTATTGCTGTTCCTGGCCGCGACCGTCGTCACGGGCCTTATCGTCTATGGCGGCGACCAGCAGGCGGGGCCATTCGCCGGCATGTTCACCGAAGACACCGGCGAGGCGATGGAAGAGATCCACGAGGTGCTTGCCAATATCACGCTCGCTCTCGTGATCGCTCATGTCGCCGCCGTTCTGCTGGCGAGCTTTGCGCGCGCGAGAATCTCGTGAACGCCATGCTGACCGGCTAAAAGCGACGCTGACGCTAATCCTCTTCGCCGAAGCCGCTCTCGACCAGCGCGATGAGCGCTTCAAGCGCGGTCTGCGCCTCCTGCCCTTCCGCTTCGATCAGGATGGTATGGCCTTGGCCCGCGGCGAGCATCATCAACCCCATGATCGACGTTCCGCCCACTGTGTGGCCCTCGCGCGTCACGCGAACCTTGGCGGTAAAGCCCGCGGCGCACCGCACGAACTGCGCCGACGCCCGCGCATGCAGCCCCTTCTTGTTGGGGATCGTGACCTCGGCGAAGTAGGGGCCCGCCCGCGGCGCTATTGTCGTATCGCGCACCGGGCTCACGCTCTAGTTGGCGGCAAGGATTTTGCTCGCAACGCTGATATATTTGCGTCCGGCGTCCTGCGCCTGGGTAATGGCCTCTTCCAGCCGGCACCCGTTCCTGATGGTCGCGAGTTTTACCAGCATCGGCAGATTGACGCCGGCGATCACCTCGACATTGGAGCGTTCCATGGCCGAGATGGCGAGATTCGACGGCGTGCCGCCGAACATGTCGGTGAGCACGATAACGCCGTCGCCGGTATCGACACGGGCGAGCGCCGTCAGCATGTCGTTGCGGCGAAGGTCAAGATCGTCGTCGGGTCCGATCGAGATCGCCTCGATCTGCTCTTGCGGTCCGACGACATGTTCGAGCGCGGCACGAAATTCGTGCGCGAGCCTGCCATGCGTGACGATGACGACGCCGATCATGATGTTCCTTGCTTCAGGCCCCCCGACCAAAGGCCGCTATCTTTCTCAGGGTTGGGGTTAGACGCAAGCCCGATCCTTGCCTTATTTGGGGTTGACGGGCGGCGCGAGAAAGAGCGCGATCTTGAGTTTCAGCGGCGCCGAAGCTTCGAACGGCGCGAAGTCTTAACGCCGGCAGCGCAATTCCCGCGATCTCGGTCCGTTCGAAGGGCTCAGGCGGCATACGGGGCACGTCCTTCTCGTCCACGAGATCGCACACGAGTCGAAGCTCCGCTTGCTCGAGGAAGGGCAATTCCACGATCCCGATCCCCCGCACCTCGATCTTGCCGGCAAGTGCCGGCGGCGGCGAGGCGATCGGCGCGCCTTGGGGGTCGGGCGCGATCCAGACCTGATCGTCGGCCACGAGCATTGGCCGCGCCTCGCTTTCGGGCGGAAGCGCGAGAAATCTGAGCGCCAAGTCCGACTTGCCCGCGCCCGCCTCCCCGCGCAACAAGACGGCCCTTCGCCCGAAGGCCAGGCAGGTGCCATGGACGAGCTCGCGCGCCACTCTCGGTCATGCCTCTCGGGTCGTATGGGTCAGGTTGCGGGAAGCCTGATGACGAAGCGGGCGCCCCCGCTCTTTCTCCCGCCGGAATCCGCCATGCCGCGCGCCGCGGCGGGGAGGAAACGGTTCTCGGCATAGAGGCGGCCGCCATGGGCGGCCACGATCTGGCGCGAGATATTGAGACCAAGCCCGGAATTCTGGCCGAAGCTCTCCTGCGGACGGTCGGTGTAGAAGCGCTCGAAGATGCGCTCGAGATTCTCCTCGGGGATGCCCGGGCCTTCGTCCTCGACCGCGATTTGAATATCGGGGCCGACACGCCGCGCCGCGACCGTGACCTTTCCGCCCGGCGGCGAGAAGGAGATGGCGTTGTCGAGCAGGTTGACGATGACTTGGCTGAGGCGGCTGTCGTGACCCGTCACGCGATAGGGATGGGCGCCCGGCGCATAAGCGATTTCGAAGGTGACGCCTTGCATGTCGCCGCGGTGGATATCATTGAACAGCGGGACGGTGTTGCGGATCAGATCGTCCATATCGACGGGCCTGGCATCCTCTCGCGCGAGCTCGGCGTCGAGACGCGAGGCATCGGAGATGTCGCTGATCAGACGGTCGAGCCGCTTCACGTCGTGCTGGATGATCTCCAGCAGCCGCTGTTTCGACTCTTCGTTTTTGACCAGAGGCAAGGTCTCGGTCGCGCTGCGCAACGAGGTGAGCGGGTTCTTCAATTCATGCGCCACGTCGGCGGCGAACCTCTCGATGGCGTCGATCCGCTTGTAGAGCGCATTGGTCATGTCGCGGAGCGCGCCGGAAAGATGACCGATCTCGTCGGTGCGGTCGGTGAAGTCCGGGATCTCGGCGCGGGCCCTGACGCTGTGGCGCACCCTCTCGGCCGCCGAGGAAAGCCGCTGCACCGGGCCGGCGATGGTGTTGGCGAGGATTACGGACAAGACGATCGTAATCGCCGCGGCAAACAGCGAGACCCGCACGATGCCCCAGCGCTCGGCCGCGACGATGTTGTCGATGTCGCCGCCGCGCGTGGAAAGGAGCAGCACGCCGAGCACCGCGCGCATGCGCTGGATCGGCACCGCGACCGACACCACCATCTCGCCCTTGTCGTTGATCCTGACGATCGGCACCGACGTTCCCGTCAGCGCCGTCGCGACCTCGGGATAGGCGAGCCCATTGGCGCCGCCGATCTCGGTATAGAGCGGCAAATCGTATTGCCGCATGCGCGTCTTGACCGCCTGCCAAAATCGCGTGAGCGCGTCGGGCTCCTCGGCGGCAGGGGGTGGCAGGTCGTAGCGCAGCACCTCACCTCGCGAATAGAAAGTGTCGGAGTTGAGGATCAAGGCGCCGTCGCGATTGTAGATGCGGGCGCGGCTCCCGGTCGGCTTCACCAGCGGGCGCAAGATCGGGGCGGCGCGCTCGGGATCGATGGTGAATTCGAGCGAGTTTGGCAGCGCGTCGTTCGCGGCACCGGACGCACCCTGTTCCGCTTCGAGCAGCTTCTCCGGGTCGAGCGGGACTTCGTCGGTATCGACGCCGGCGGACGCGGCGATGGCGCGGGCGATGATCTCGCCCTGGGTGAGCAGGCTCTGCACCTTGGCGTCGATCAGCCCGGCGCGAAACTGGTTCAGATAGAGGATGCCGGAGACGAGGATGGCGAGCCCGATCAAATTGAGCACGACGATCCGCCGCGTCAGGCTGGAGAAACCGTGGCGGAAGGGGAGGTACTCCGCGAGCCAGGAAAGGGCCTTGCCGGCGAGATCGCGCCCGGCCTTGAGCAGGCGGAGCACGCGCTTCCGGAGCCTCGCCGCGTCAGGCCGTTGCCAGGACCTGTCGGCCTCGACCGTCATCGGCCGTATCCGTCACTCTTTGAACCGGTAGCCCACGCCATAAAGCGTCTCGATCACGTCGAAGCTTGGATCGACGGCCTTGAACTTCTTGCGCAAGCGCTTGATGTGGCTGTCGATGGTGCGGTCGTCGACATAGACCTGGTCATCGTAGGCCGCATCCATGAGCGCGTCGCGGCTCTTCACCACGCCGGGCCGGGCGGCGAGCGATTGCAGGATCAGGAATTCGGTGACGGTCAAGGTTACGGGGCGGTTGTCCCAGACGCAAGTGTGGCGCTCCGGGTCCATCTTGAGCTTGCCGCGCTCGAGCACTTTCGACTTGTCTTCGGCCACGGCGGCCGTGTCGCGGGGCTGGGCGCGCCTGAGCACCGCCTTGACGCGTTCCACGAGCAGACGCTGCGGGAAGGGTTTGCGGATGAAATCGTCGGCGCCCATCTTGAGGCCGAACAGCTCGTCGATCTCCTCGTCCTTCGAGGTGAGGAAGATGACCGGCAGCTCGCTCCGCTGGCGCAGCCGCCGCAACAGCTCCATGCCGTCCATGCGCGGCATCTTGATGTCGAGGATGGCGAGGTCGGGCGGGCTCTCGGCGAAGCCGTCCAAAGCGCTTGCGCCGTCGTTATAGGTCTGTGTCTTGTACCCCTCCGCCTCGAGCACCATACGCAAGGAGGTAAGGATGTTACGGTCGTCATCGACAAGTGCAATCGTTGGCATTGTGGGGGCCCCTGCGGGATTTGCTTTGGTTAAGAATGTAGGGGTTAAGGGCTGCGGTCAATTATGGCAGCTTTGGGGCGCCGTTCGCCACCCGTCCCTCCAGTTGCAACAAATATCGTGAGGGTGCAAGTGAATAAGTCGGTGGAAATCCCCGATGGATCCGAGATCGCGCGGTCCGCGCGCGCCCTTGCCCGGCGCGCCTTCAAGGGGTCTCTCGCGACGATCGACCGCGCCAACCGTTATCCTTACGCCTCCCTTATTACGCTCGCCACGGATGCATCCGGCGCCCCCACCTTCCTCATTTCCACGCTTGCCCGTCACACGGCCAATCTCGCCGCCGACGCCCGTGCCTCGGTCCTGATCGACGAGACGAGCGCGCTCGCCGATCCCCTGCAAGGGGCGAGGATCACGCTCTATGGCCGGGCCGAGCCCGTTTCCGATGAAGGGCTGAAGCGGCGCTTTCTCGCCCGGCACCCTGAGGCCGCCTTCTACGCCGGTTTTCCGGATTTCGCCTTTTGGCGGCTCGATGTCGAAGGCGCCCATTATATCGGCGGCTTCGGCCGCATCTTCGACCTTACGCCGGCTGAGCTTCTCCTCACGCTCGATAAGGCGAATAGCCTCGTCGCGGCGGAGCCGGAGATTGTCGCGCACATGAACGAGGATCACGCCGATGCGCTCGAGCTTTACGCCACCGTCCTCGCCGGGGCGTCCGGAAGCGGCTGGCGCATGACCGGCATCGACCCTGAGGGGTTCGATATCGTTCGCGACAGCGAGGCGCGGCGGATTTCGTTCGCCGAACGCACGGTGACACCGGACGCCGCCCGGAAAGAGCTGGTGAGGCTTGCCGCTGAGGCCCGCGCGCACCGGGCCTGAACGGCCTTTCCTAGGCGTTGCCCTTGCCTTGAAAGGCCCGCGCGATCAGTGCTAGGGGTGAGCGGGGCTGCCGCCCCATTCACCACTTCGCCAAGGGATTCCACCTTATGAGCGTTCAGTCGAAGACTGCGTCACAGGAAGCAAAGACCACCAATCCAAAGGTGCTCGCTTTCGTCGAGGAGGCGAGGAAACTGTTCAAGCCGGATCAGGTCGTGTGGTGCGACGGCTCCAAGGAGGAATATCAGCGCCTCCTGAAATCGCTGGTCGATGGCGGCACGGCAATGTGGCTCAATCCGGAGAAGCGGCCGAACTCGATCCTCGTGCGCTCCGACCCGCTCGACGTCGCTCGCGTCGAGGACCAGACCTATATCTGCTCGAACAGCAAGGACGACGCCGGTCCGACCAATAATTGGTTCGATCCCGCCGAGATGAAGGCGACGCTCACCAAGCTCTATGACGGCGCCATGGCCGGCCGCACCATGTATGTGGTGCCGTATTCGATGGGGCCTGTCGGCTCGCCAATCGCGGGCATCGGCGTCATGGTGACGGACAGCGCCTACGCCGTCGCCAACATGCACATCATGACCCGCGTCGGCGACAAGGTGTGGAAGGCGCTCGGGCAGAGCGACGATTTCGTGCGCGGCATGCACACGGTCGGCTATCCGCTGTCGACGCCGACCACCGCCGACGTGCCGTGGCCCTGCAACAAGACGAAGTACATCTCGCACTTCCCCGAGACCCGCGAGATCTGGTCCTACGGGTCTGGCTACGGCGGCAATGCGCTGCTCGGCAAGAAGTGCCACGCGCTCCGCATCGCGAGCGTCAAGGCCCGCGACGAGGGCTGGATGGCCGAGCACATGCTCATCCTCAAGCTCACCAACCCTCAAGGCAAGGTGAAGTACATCGCCGCGGCCTTCCCCTCGGCCTGCGGCAAGACCAACCTCGCCATGGTCAACCCGACCGTTCCCGGCTGGAAGGCCGAGACCATCGGCGACGATATTTGCTGGATGAAGTTCGGCGAGGATGGATGGCTATACGCCATCAATCCCGAGACCGGCTTCTTCGGCGTGGCTCCCGGCACCTCGAACGAGTTCGAACGCCAACGCCATGAAGACGCTTCATGCCAATTGCATCTACTCCAACGTCGCGCTCACCGATGACGGCGATGTGTGGTGGGAGCAAATGAGCACGACGCCGGAGCACACCGTCGATTGGATGCGCCGCTCCTGGACGCCGTCATCGGGGCGTCCCGCCGCTCATCCCAATGCCCGCTTCACCGCGCCCGCCGCGCAATGCCCGGTGATCGCCAGGGAATGGGAGGATCCCAAGGGCGTGCCGATCGACGCCATTCTGTTCGGCGGACGCCGCGCAAGCGTGGTTCCGCTCGTCACCGAGGCGGAGAACTGGCAGCAGGGCACCTTCCTCGGCTCCATCATGGCGTCCGAGAAGACCGCCGCGGCCTCGGGCGTGAAGGGCGATATCCGCCGCGACCCGATGGCGATGCTGCCCTTCTGCGGCTACCACATGGGCGACTATTTCGCCCATTGGCTGAAGATGGGCGAGAAGGGCGGCGCCAAGATGCCGAAGATCTTCTACGTCAACTGGTTCCGCAAGAACGGCGACGGAAAGTTCATGTGGCCGGGCTATTCCGAGAACTCCAGAGTGCTGAAATGGATCTTCGAGCGCTGCGACGGCACGGCGAAGGCAGTCGACACGCCGATCGGCCGGCTGCCGGCGGAAGGGTCGCTCGATGTGAGCGGTCTCAAGGTTGCACCCGAGGACGTCAAGGAGCTGACCAAGGTGGACAACGAAGGCTGGAAGGCCGAGCTCCCGCTGATCAAGGAGCACTTCGCCACGTTCGGTGCCAAACTGCCCAAGGCGCTCAAGGATGAGCTCGCCGCGCTGGAGAAGCGCCTCGGCTGAACGCCATCCGGGTGGGGCGATCCTCTCGTGCGTGCTAAAAGTGCGCAATGGTGAGCGAGAAGGCCCGATCGCAACGCGAGCGAATGACGCCGCAAGAGGTGAAGCTTTGGGTGAAGCTCCGCCAACTACGCGAGCTTGGTTTTCACTTTCGGCGTCAATCACCGATTTCGGCCTACCTCGTCGATTTCGAATGTCGCCAAAAGCTGATCGTCGAAGTCGATGGTGGCCAACACGGATTTCATACGAATATGGCCGCCGACGTAGAACGTGATCGGACACTCGAAAACGCTGGTTATCGGATCCTGCGTTTTTTCTGGAACAACCAGATCGACCGCGAAGTAGAGGGCGTCATAGAAACAATTCTTGCCGGTCTTGCGAATGGCGCCCCACCCGGCTCACCGCGCTCGCCACCCTCCCCTCGCGGGGAGGGAGAATGAGCAAGCCGAGAGGCTTGATCGCGGCGGCGCATGAATTAAGCGCCTCGGCTGATCCCTCTCCGCGCGGGGAGGGCGAATGAGCAAGACGAGAGGCGTGGTCGCGGCGGGGCATGAGCTGACCGTCTCCGCCGCCGCGGAAATTCTCGAAGAGGGCGGCAACGCCTTCGACGCCGCGCTCGCCGGCGCTTTCATGACGTTCGTGGCTGAGGCCGTGTTCGCATCGCCCGGCGGCGGCGGCTTCCTCATGGCGCGGGGCGCGGGAAGCGGCAAGGCCGCGCTGTTCGATTTCTTCGTCGAGACGCCGCTTAAGAGGCGCGAAAAAGTCGCCTTCTTTCCCATCCACGCCGATTTCGGTCCCGCCAAGCAGGAATTCCATATCGGGCAGGGCTCGAGCGCGACGCCCGGAGCAATCCCGGGCCTGTTCGCGATCCACGATGCGCTCTGCCGATTGCCGATGAAGCGCCTGGCGGAGCCCGCGGCAAGGGCCGCGCGTGCGGGTTTTCCCTTGAGCGAATTCCAGGCCTATCTCTCGACCGTCATCGCCCCGATCCTCACCGCGAGCCCGGGCGTCGAGCGCATCTTCGCGCCCGGCGGCAAGCCGATGCGGGCGGGCGAAATCTTCCGCAACGAGAAGCTCGGCGAATGCCTCGAATGGGTCGCCGAGGACGGGCCGCGGCTCTTTGTCGATGGCGATGTCGGCCGGGCCATCGTGGAGGAGCAGGTCTCGTGCGGCGGCCATCTCACACGCGAGGATCTCGCGCGTTACCGCGTCAGCTTGCGCGATCCTCTCTACTGGAGACATCGGGGCGCGACCGTCGCGCTCAACCCTCCGCCCGCGGCAAGCGGGGCTCTGATCGCCTTCGGCCTTGCTTACCTCGATGCGATTGTGCGCGCCGGCGGCGCGATTGATGCGCTTGCGCTCCGCCGCGCCATGGAGGCCGTAAATGAAGCGCGCGAGGCGCATGGCGAGGAGCTTGCCGAACGGCTCGCCGGCGGCCTGCTCGCGGAAGAATTGCGCGAGGCGGGATGCCACGCGGCAGCCTATCGCGGCACGACCCATGTGAGCGTCATTGACGGGCAAGGAAACGCCGCCGCGATCAGCCTGTCGAACGGCGAGGGCAACGGATTCATCGTCGGCGATTTCGGCTTCATGCTGAACAACATGCTGGGCGAGGAAGGTTTGACGCATGCAGGCCTCGACGCCTGGCGACCCGGCAGGCGGCTCTCCTCAATGATGGCCCCGACCGTCATTCTGGAGCCCGACGGCACGATCACGGCGCTCGGCACCGGCGGTTCGAACCGCATCAGGTCGGCGATCCTCCAGGTCGCCGCCAACCTGCTAGATCATGGGATGCGTCTCGATGAAGCGGTCGAGGCCCCGCGGCTCCATGTCGAGCGGGACGGCAAGGTGAGCTTCGAGCCGGGCTTGGCGGGGGAAGCGGAGACTGCGTTTCGCGCGCTCGGCGAAAGGGCGCAGACCTGGCCCGGGCGCAATCTGTTCTTTGGCGGCGTGCATGCCGCGCGCCGCGATCGCAACGGCCGACTGGAAGGGACGGGCGATCCCCGCCGCGGCGGCCTGTCGCGCGTGCTGTGATGACTTCGCTCCGAAGCCATTGTCATGCCCGCGCAGGCGGGCATCCAGTAAACACCGCGCTGCGAATTAGGACCGACTGGGGTTACTGGATCGTCCGCCTTCGCGGACGATGACAAGAGAAGGAATACCCTCACCCGGCTTGGCCCTTGTCGTAAACGGTCAAGCGCGCGTCGTTAATTGTCAACAATGCGGGGCGTTCCAGCGCACAATGATGGAGAGCCGAGCTGCAAGAGGGGAGCCATGAAGAACGCCGTAGCCATCCGCCATGTCGCCTTCGAGGACGCCGGCATCTTGGCCGGTCTGCTTCAGAAGCGCGGCATCGCGCTCCGCTATTTCGAAGCGGGCGTCGACGATCTCAACCCCGCCAAAAAGGCCGACCTCCTCCTCGTGCTCGGAGGCCCGATCGGCATCTACGAGGTCGACCGCTATCCGTTCCTGAAGGAAGAACTCTCCATCATCGAGACGGCGGTGAAGAAGGACGTTCCCACGATCGGCATCTGTCTCGGCTGCCAGGCACTCGCCGCCGTGCTCGCAGCGCGCGTCTATCCCGGCCGCGAGAAGGAGCTCGGCTGGGACGAGATGACGCTGACCAAGGAAGGCAAGGCCTCTCCGCTCGGCGCGATCGACGGCGTCCGCGTTCTCAACTGGCATGGCGATACGTTCGATCTCCCCGTGGGCGCGACGTGTCTCGCCTCGACCAAGATCACGCCGAACCAGGCCTTCGCCCATGGCCCGCGCGTGCTCGCTCTGCAATTCCACGTCGAGCTGCCCGGGCGCGATATGGAGAAATGGCTGATCGGCCACACGATGGAGCTCACCGCGTCGAAGGCCGATCTCGGCAAGATTCGCGCCGAGACCGCGCGCTACGCCGCGGCCGCCAACGACGCGGGCAAGCGCCTGTTCGAGGACTGGCTCGACGGCCTTTCGGCCGCCTGACACACGACTACCTTCGCTCCCCCCTAGAGGGGGAGCACGCTCGCGCAGTTGCGCGAGCGGAGGGGGGTCAAATTGCTCAGCCTAGGCGCTAGGCTAGAGCGGCGTCTGCTTTTGCTTCTCGGGCGTTGCCACGACCGATTCGCCCGGCGTCACCGGCAAGTCTCTCGTGTCCGGCGCCTTCACGTCATCGCCCTTGGCGTTCCACCAGGTCGAGGCGTAGCTCGCCCCGCCGCTCCGCTTGGCGAGATGCGTGACCACCTCCTCGCCGGGATAGTAGTAGACCGTCCACGGCCCCAGAAGCGACTTCGGCACGGCGCGCCAAGTCACGATCACCTCGTCGCCGCGCTTCGCGTCGCCCTTCTTGACGTCGAGCACTTGGAGCGTCGCGAGATAGCCTGGAAGGTCCTCGCCGGTCGCTTCGTCCTTGGTGATGCTCGTGCAGGTCACCGACAGCACGCGGACGAGCGCCACGAGATCGCTCTTCTCCATCAGCTCCTGGTCGGACATCGGCGCCGGCAGCGCGAGCGCCGGCGAGGCGATGAGCGAGGCCAGTAGAAGCAGGCCGATCCATCCTAAGAAGGAGCGCATGGGGATTTCCTCGAAGGACATGGAGAACGCATGGAACCTCGTCCAAGGGATTAAGAGTTTAACGGCCAATATGCTTCATCATAACGGTGGCTTCAGCCAGACCGAAAGGAACGGGATCCATGGTCAATATCTATCTCTTCATCGAGCTGCTGCATACCGCCAACGCGGTGACGACCGTTGATACGCTGAAGGCGCTTCAGATGCAGAACTGCCAATTCGCCAATGTCGTCGTCCTGTCGGAGGAGAAGATCGTGGCGCAGCTCGATTGCAAGGATTCGAGCGATGGCGACCGCGCGGTCCTGAACAAGATCGCCAAGGTCGACGGCGTGGTGCAGACCAACATCATCGCCGTGGTCCGTCCCGTGAAGCGCTAACGTCCCTCATGCTGAGGAGGGCCGAAGGCCCGTCTCGAAGCACGACCGTTCCGAGGGCAGAACGCCGGACCCTTCGAGACGGCCGCGTGGCCGCGGCCTCTCAGGGTGAAGCGGAGTTAGGGAAGAGCCCCTAATGCGCGGCTTCCCAATTGTCGCCTGCCCGCGCGTCCACTTTCAGCGGCACGCTCAAGCGCAACACCGGCTCCGGCGCCTTCTCCATCACTGCCTTCGCCACCTCCATGGTCTTGTCGACCTCGCCTTCTTCCGCCTCGAACACGAGCTCGTCATGCACCTGCATCAGCATGCGCGCCGATAAGCCGGCTTGCGCGAGCGCCTGTCCCATGCGGATCATGGCGCGGCGGATGATGTCGGCGGCGGAGCCCTGGATCGGCGCGTTGATGGCGGCGCGCTCGAAATTGCCGCGTAAGGATGGGTTCTTGGTGTTGATCTCGGGGTAGTGGACTTTGCGCCCGAACAAGGTCTTCACGTAGCCCTGGCGGCGGGCTTCCGCCTTCATCGCCTCCATATAGTCGCGGATGCCGGGGAAGCGCTCGAAATAGGTCTTGATATAGGCGCCGGCTTCGCTCCGCGAGATGCCGAGCTGCGCGGCAAGCCCGACCGACGAGATGCCGTAGATGATGCCGAAATTGATCGCCTTGGCTTTGCGGCGGATGGCCGGGTCCATGCCTTCGATCGGCACGCCGAACATTTCCGAGGCCGTCATGGCGTGAATGTCGAGCCCGTCGGCGAAAGCCTGGCGCAGAGTTGGCGTCTCGGCCATATGCGCGAGCACGCGAAGCTCGATCTGGCTGTAGTCGGCGCTGATGAGCTTCTTGCCCTTCTCGGCGACGAAGGCCTTGCGGATGGCGCGCCCCTCCGCCGTGCGCACGGGGATGTTCTGCAGGTTCGGCTCCTGCGATGAGAGCCGCCCCGTGGTCGTTGCCGCGAGCGCGTAAGAGGTGTGCACACGTCCCGTCTCGGGATGGATATAGGCGGGGAGCGCATCGGTGTAGGTGCTCTTGAGCTTCGCGAGCACGCGCCAGTCGAGAACCTTGCGCGGCAGTTCGTGGCCTTCGGCCGCAAGCTCTTCGAGCGCGGCGGCGTCGGTGCTCCAGGCGCCGGTCTTGGTGCGTCGCCCGCCGGACAGGCTCATCTTGTCGAACAGGATCTCGCCGAGCTGCTTGGGCGAGCCGATATTGAACTCCTCGCCGGCAAGCTCCCTGATCTCGTCCTCGAGCCGCGCGATGGTCTGGGCGAAGGAGAGCGAGAGGCTCGAAAGCGTCGCCCGCTCGACCTTGACGCCGTGCCGCTCCATGTCGGCAAGCACGGGCGCGAGCGGCCGCTCGAGCGTTTCATAGACCGTGGTGACGGACTCGGCCGCGAGCCGAGGCTTGAGCGTCATCCAGAGCCTCAAGCCGATGTCTGTCTCCTCTCCCGCATATTCGGCGGCGCGGCAGACCTCGACGCGGTCGAACGCGACGGCGTTGCGCCCCGAACCGAGCACGTCCTTCTCGGTGAGGCAGGTATAGCCGAGAAGCCTGCCCGCAAGCTCACCCGGTAGATGCTCGGCGCGGCCCGCGTCGAGCGCGTAGGACATGAGGCAGGGATCGTCGATGCTCGCAAGCGCGATCCCGTAGCGCGCGAGCGCGACCATGTCGAACTTGGCGTTCTGCACGATCTTGAGCACGCTCTGATCCTCCAGGATTGGCTTTAGCAGATCGAGCGCTTCGCGAAGGGGAATTTGCGGGATCGCCTCGCCGCCGAGATCGAGCCCGTCGCCCGCGCGATGCGCGAGCGGCACATAGGCCGCGTGACCCGGCACGATCGCGAGCGCGACCCCGACTAGCTCACCTTGCATTGGTTCTGACGAAGTCAGCTTCGCCCTAAAGGCGAAATGACCCTGATAGCGGGCAGCTTCGATGAGGTCGGCGAGCCGCTTGGCCTCCGTCACCGTCTCGTAATTGGCGCGATCGAAGGGGATGGCTTCGAGGCGGGACGCGCGTTCCGCAGCGAGCTGCGCGGGCGAGCCGCCTTCGACCCTCCACTCGCGCGGAGGCCCCGTCTCGCCGCGGGGCGTGCGCCGCAACGGATGGTCGTAATCGTCCTTCTTGCGCCGCTGCGTCGGGGGCGAAGGCGTCATTCCCGCCGGAAGCTCGGCCCCGAGCCCTTCGGCGACGCGGCGAAGGAGCGTGGTGAATTCGAGCTTCCGCATGAAGCTCGTCAGCGCCTCGGTGTCGGGCGGGCGGACGGTGGTTTCGGCAAGCGTCACGCCAAGCGGCACGTGGGTGTCGAGGATCACGAGCGATTTCGACAGCCGCGCCTGGTCGGCGAAGGCGATGAGATTCTCGCGCCGCTTGTCCTGCTTGATCTCCGAGGCGCGCGCGAGCAGCGTTTCGAGATCGCCGAACTCGTTGATGAGCAGGGTCGCGGTCTTCACCCCGATGCCGGGGACGCCCGGCACGTTGTCGGAAGAATCGCCGATCAGCGCCTGTACCTCGACGACCTTCCACGGCGGCACCCCGAAGCGCTCGACGACCTCGGCCTCGGCGATCACCTTGTTCTTCATCGTGTCGTACATGACGATGCCGGGCTGCACGAGTTGCATCAGGTCCTTGTCGGACGAGACGATGGTCACCTCCGCCCCGGCCTCGGTCGCCTGGAGCGCGTAGGTGGCGATGATGTCGTCGGCCTCGTAACCCTCCTGCTCGATGCAGGCGACGTTGAAGGCGCGGACCGCGTCGCGCACGAGCGGGAACTGGGGAATGAGATCGCCCGGGGGTTCGGGCCGGTTGGCCTTGTAGCCCTCGAACAGATCGCTGCGGAAGGTCTTGGCGGAATAGTCGAAGATCACCGCGATATGGCTCGGCGGCGCGAGCTCTCCCGTCTCGCGCAGCAGCTTCCACAGCATGGCGCAGAAGCCGTGCACGGCGCCTATGGGAAGTCCGTCGGAGGGCCGCGTGAGCGGCGGGAGCGCGTGATAGGCGCGGAAGATGTAGCCCGAGCCGTCGACCAGATAAACGTGGTCGCCGCGCGCGACCGGCCTGCCGGCAGGGGCGGCGGTTTTACTCTTCGTCATGGCCATGATGAGGTGAATATAAGGAACCGCGCGCCCCCCGTCAGCCTCGGGGATGCGACGGGCTCGAACACTTTGTCGCCCTTGCGGTAGTAGAGGTAGCGCGTCGCCGGCGGCGTTGACCGGATCTGGACGATATTGGGCGGCACGACGCTGTTCAGGAGCCAGCTCATGCCGACGCGGAACGTGGCGGTAAAGCCGGGCAGGAAGGACAGGTAGAAGCCGCGCCACAGAAGCCAGGCGAGGAAGCCCGACAGTTTGATGCCATAAACGTCGGCGACCGCCTTGCTCATCCCGAGCGAGGCGAGTGAGCCTTTGGACGTGTGGGCGAAGGGCTTCAGCTCCTTGCCGTCGATCTTGGCGAGAACATTGGCGGCAAGCTGCCGTCCCTCGCGCACGGCGAACTGCGCCGTCTGCGGCGCGTAATGGGCGGGATCCTCTCCCGGAGCGTCGGTGAGAGGAATGAGAGCGGAATCGCCCAGCGCCCAGCCGTCGTCGAGATCCGGCACGCGCATGAAGCGGTCGGTCTTGATCCGCCCCCATTTCATATCGAGGCCGAGCGTCTCCATGAGCCGGTGCGGCCCGTTGCCGATGGTGGCAACGATGGTCGAGGTCGAGATACGCCGCCCGTCCGCCAGTTCGACTGCCGTCCCCGTCGCGGTCTTGGTGCCCACGCCGGTCATGACCTCGATCCCCTGCTTTTCGAGCTGGCGCGTGGCGTAGGCGGCAAGATCGGCGGAAAGTTCGGGAGGATCCGGTTCGCATGCTCGACCAGGTAGAAGCGAATCTCGTCGGGACGGATGTTCGTGTAGTATTTCAGCGCATGGCGAACGAGCTCCCGCAACTCCGCCACGGTCTCGACGCCTGAGAAGCCCGCGCCCACGACAACGAAGGTGAGGAGCTGGCGCTTGACCTCGGGATCCTCGGTCACATCGGCCGTCTCCAGGCAACCGATGACGTGGGTTCTGAGGCGATGGGCATCGGCCAGGTCCTTCATCGTGAGCGCGTGCTCCGGAAGGCCTGGAAAGCGCTTCAGATTGACGCCGGTGCCGAGCGCGATCACGAGCTCGTCGTACGCAAGATCGACGGGCGCGCGCCTCGTTCCCTGCACCACGGTCACGGTCTTGCGGGCGAAGTCGATGCCCATGACCTCGGCAAGGCGCACCTGGAGCCCGCGCAGGAGCTGGCGAAGGGGCACGACCGCGTCGGCGGAATGAATGGTCGAGGCGGCGACCTCGGGCAGCAAGGGCTGGAACACGAAGTAGTTGTTGCGGTTGACAAGTTCGACGTCGAGCCGGCCCCGGCCGAGCTGCTCCAGCGCCTTGGCGGCGAACACGCCGCCGAAACCGCCGCCGATGACGAGCACCTTCTTCTTTTTCGCCGCTTCCACCATGGCCTCTTTCGCTTCGCGACGCACCTACGCCGATGCCGGGGGGACGCGTCAAGGCGCCGCTTTGACCTGGCGGAGCCCGAGGAACGGAAAGGGACCATTAACCGTTGTTTTTGGTGCAGGACTCTGATTTGTGGAAGGGGCCGGCCGCCGTTGCTTCAAACAAACCCTTTGGCTAGGTTCGCGCGGCGAGGCACCCGTAGCTCAGTTGGATAGAGCGTTGCCCTCCGAAGGCAGAGGTCACAGGTTCGAATCCTGTCGGGTGCGCCAAATGCGGCAGCAAAGAGCCTGAAACTGGCGTAAGCTGGGATTGCTGAGGGCTTCAAGGGTCGTAAACTGAACGTCAAGAATGGAGAGAATGAAATGAGGAAAGTTCTTATGGTGGCAGCAGCCGCAGCGATCGCGCTTGTCGGTTTGTCGGCCAACACTTGCGGCGAAGAGAAGCAGGC
>CAWFRD010000033.1:0-52788 GCA_963818165.1 uncultured Alphaproteobacteria bacterium | reverse complement strand
AACGCACCTCGCAGCCTGCCATCCCGACTATAGCGAAGGAGCCGCGCTTCCGCGACGGGTCGGATTTAGGGCCGCTTTTTTGTCTTGACCGGCGGCTTTGCCTCGCTGCGGACCTGCTCATTCAAGAGTTCAATCCGGTCGGCTACGGAGTCGATCCGGCCGGCGAGATCGGCCTTGGCAAACTTCGCCGATTTATCGGCGACCGAGCGGTCGCGCCGCGTGGTGGCAAGCGAGGCCTTCAGCTGCTCCATTTCGCGCCTCAACTCCCACAATTCGTCGGTGACGAGGAGCGATGCCATGAGAATCAGCCGATCGTCGCCGACCTGGCCGAATTTCCGTTTCATGTCTTCGACATGGGTGCCGAGATACTCGGCGAGCGCGATGAGGTGGCTTTCCTCGCCCTCGCCACATTCCAGCCGATAGGTTCGGCCGTTCAGAACGACGGTGACCTGACCCATGACAGCCCCCGGCCTGTACCCCCGACATGATCTACCTGGGGTTGGCCGGCATCAAGTCCTTCAGTGTCACCATCACGGCCGTAAGCCGGCCGGAAACGTCTTCATTGGCAGCTGCGAGGCGATGCGCGCGCGCCCTCTCGGCATCGAGTTCCTTGAGCAGCCTGTCGCGTTCTTCGGTGAGAAAGCGAACCTTCTCGCGCAAGCTGGCTAGCGAAACGCCGTCTTCGGCTTCGGCAAAGGCCTGCCGCAAGAAGGCCTCGAGCTCCTCGACAGCCATGTCGAGCCGCTCAGCAGCCCGTTGCAGGGCGTCGGATTGGCCCATCGCTGCACCCTCCCCGCCGAGGTGCCTGCCAGCGACCCTCAGGCTGCTGGACTGGCGGCTTGATGTCAATGTAGTGACGCGTAGAATTGATGCAACAACGATACACGCGGTCATTTTGTTCCGCCCGCTGACCGCGGGCGCGAGCTCTATGATTTGAGACGCATGGCCGAAATCAAGCCTCATTGCCGGTTATATCTTCAGTTTCCGATGCACCCTTCGGTCCAACTTCTGAGCCGGCTTACGCACGCAATCTCCAACACCGATACGGCCAGCGTCTTGCTTTGTTCTGATTCGCCGCAATTCAACGACGATTTCGCGTCCCTGATCGATCTGGTGCACGGGAGCGGGCTCGCCTGTCTCGTCGCAACAAATGACGCACGGCTCGCCTCGCGTATCGGCGCCGATGGCGTGCATCTTGCCGCAGATACAACGCTCTACGCCGGGGCGCGCAAAGTTCTGGGCGCCGAAGCGAGTATTGGCGTCGCTTGCGGCCTTAACCGTCACCACGCCATGCGCCTGGCCGAGATGGGCGCCGATTACGTCGCCTTCGGCCCGGAGGACGAGGGCGATATCGACGCAATCAATCAGCGTGCTGAGCTAATCGCCTGGTGGTCTGAGATCTTTGTCGTGCCTTGCGTCGCCTGGAATGTCGGAAATGCCAAGGAGGCGGCGCGCTGTGCCGCTCGCGGCGCCGATTTCGTCGCGCCGCCGCTCCGCCTCTGGCGGAATGACGAAAGTGACCGGCTGATCGCCGAGATCGATCGCGCCGTTCGCGCGTCGCGGAGGGCGGCTTGACCTCGTTTCGCGTATGCGCCGCCATCGTGGCCGCAGCGCTTGCGCAGGCGCTTGCCCCGGCGCAAGCCGCCGCGGCTGAAAACCCCTCTTACGCCGCCTACGCCCAAGGCCGCTACCTGACCGCGCTCAAGCTCGCCGAAGAGGAAGCGGCGCAAGGCTCGAAGGAAGCCTACACGCTCATCGGCGAGATCTATTCCGAGGGGCTCGGGGTCACCCAGGATTATGCCAAGGCCGCCGATGCCTACGCCAAGGCGGCCGATCTCGGCGATTCCAACGCCCAGTTTTCGCTCGGGCTCATGGTCGCCGAAGGTCTCGGCGTGAAGAAGGACCTCCGCATCGCCGCCGGCCTGTTCGAGAAAGCGGCCGAGAGCGGCAATCCCGCCGCGCAATACAATCTCGCGCTCGTCTATCTTCAGGGCAAAGGGCGTCCCGCCGACGAAGCCAAGGCCGCCGAATGGATGCAGAAGGCGGCAACGTCCGGCAATCCGCAGGCGCAATACGACCTCGGCGCGCTATACCAATTCGGCCGCGGCGTGCCGCCCGACAAAAAGAAGGCGGCGGAGTGGACGGGCCGCGCGGCCGAGGCGGGCCTTGCCGATGCCCAGGTCGAGTTCGGCGTCATGCTGTTCAAGGGCCAAGGCGTGGCCGTGGACGAAGTGCGCGCCGCCAAGCTCTTCCGGCTTTCCGCCGAGCAGGGCAATGCCGTTGCCCAGAACCGGCTCGCGCGGCTCTACGCCAATGGCGTAGCGGTGAAAGCCGATCCCGTGCTAGCCGCCAAATGGCATCTGCTCGCGCGGGGCGCCGGCGTCAGCGATTTCTCTCTCGACATCGTCCTCTCAAAGCTCAAGCCGGAAGAACGCGCCAAGGCGGAGGAAGCGGCAGAGAATTGGCGGAGCCATCGCCTGAGCGAGTAGCGGATCGCCCGCGCTCCCGCTTGACAGCGCTTCGCCCGCACGTCTTAAAGGCCTTGCTTTCAGCTTTCCCCCCCAGGCGTTCCATGAAGATCAACGGCAACGAAATAAGACCCGGCAACGTGATCGAGCACAAAGGCGGGCTCTGGGTCGCGGTGAAGACGCAGCACGTCAAGCCCGGCAAAGGACCGGCCTACGCGCAAGTCGAGCTCAAGAACGCGATCGACGGCACCAAGCTCAATGAGCGCTTCCGCTCCTCCGAAACGGTCGAGCGCGTGCGGCTCGAGCAGAACGACTACCAGTTCCTCTATGCCGAAGGCGACTTGCTCACCTTCATGGATGTGGCTACCTACGACCAAATCCAGATCCCGGCTGATTTCCTCGAAGAGCGCGCGGCCTTCCTGCAGGACGGAATGAAAGTGACGGTCGAGAGCCATGAGGGGCGTCCGATCGGCATCTCGCTTCCCGATCAGGTGACGCTCGCCGTGGTCGAGGCGGAGCCCGTTGTGAAGGGACAGACAGCGGCCTCGTCCTACAAACCTGCGATGCTCGAGAACGGCGTGCGCGTCATGGTTCCCCCTTTCATCGCGGTCGGCGAGCGCGTGGTGGTCGATACGAACGAGCTCACCTACGTCCGCCGCGCGGATTAGGCTCCATCCATCGTGCCGGCGAGAGCCGGCACGCGACACGACGAAACGTCCGCCCCAATGCCCGCCTCGGCGCTGATGAATGTGATGCTCGCCGCCGCCCGCAAGGCGGCTCGCAGTCTCGCGCGCGATTTCGGCGAGGTCGAGCAGCTCCAGGTCTCGCTGAAGGGTCCGGCCAATTTCGTCAGCGCCGCCGACCATCGCGCCGAAGAAATCCTGCATGCCGAGCTTGCGCGCGCGCGGCCGGGCTACGGCTTTGTCATGGAGGAGCGCGGCGAGGTTGAAGGCGCCGATCGCACGCACCGTTTCATCGTCGATCCCCTGGACGGCACCACCAACTTCCTGCACGGCATTCCCCATTTCGCCATCTCGATCGCGCTCGAGCGCGAGGGCGAGCTGGTGGCGGGGCTGATCCTCAATCCCGCGACGCACGAGATTTTTACCGCCGAGAGGGGCAAGGGCGCTTTCCTGAACGACCGCCGCATCAGGGTGGCGGCGAGATCCGATCTTGCCGACGCCGTCATCGGCACCGGCATCCCCCATAGCGGACGCCCGGCGCACGATCTCTACCTTGCCGAGCTCCGCGCCGTCATGGCCACATCCGCGGGCGTGCGCCGGCTCGGAGCTGCCGCGCTCGACCTCGCCTGGACCGCGGCCGGCAGAGCTCGACGGGTTCTGGGAGCGAAACTTGCGGCCCTGGGACCTGGCGGCCGGGATTGTCATCCTGCGCGAGGCCGGAGGATTCGTGAGCGACGCCGAGGGCAAGGAGGCGGTGCTGGCGCAAGGCAGCGTCGTCGCCGGCAACGAGGCCATCCAGCGCAAGCTCCTCAAGCTCGTCAAGACCGCGGGCTCTTGATCGCGCTCTCCGCGCGGGCTCAAGCGATTCGGGCACCCGGGGCGTGCCAAAGGAACGCCCGCCCTGAGGTTGCCGTTTTGCCCGCAGTAGTATTCGGTTAAGCTTAAGTCCTTCGGGCGACTCGCACCACGGCAGCGCATGGCACCGGTCACTTACAAGGTCAAACTCACGCGCCCCCAGGTTTTTCTCTGGCGCATGACCCTGTTCCTCATTCTCGCGGTTCTGCTTGCGATCATCCTGGACGGACAGACGGGGCAGCTACGCCGGAGCTTCCTGGCCAATCCCGGCTTGAATGGGCTCATCATCGGCGTGCTCGTGGTCGGCGTCGTCTATTCGTTCCGCCAAGTCTTGCGGCTCTACCCCGAGATCAACTGGGTCAACAATTTCCGCATCTCCGATCCCGGACTCACCGTCGAGAAGAGCCCCGTCCTGCTCGCACCGATGGCGACTATGTTGCGCGATCGCACCGGGCAGCTCTCGCTCGCGACCGGGGCCATGCGCTCGCTGCTCGATTCGGTCGCGTCCCGTCTCGAAGAGCAACGCGAGACCACGCGCTACCTTATCGGCCTCCTCATCTTTCTCGGCCTGCTCGGCACCTTCTGGGGATTGCTCGAGACCGTGAGCACCGTGGGCAACACCATCAGCTCGCTCGATACCAACGCGGGCGAAAGCGTGCTGCTGTTCGATCAATTGAAGGAAGGTCTCGCCGGACCGCTTAGAGGCATGGGCACCGCCTTCTCGTGCTCGATGTTCGGCCTTGCCGGCTCTCTCATCATCGGCTTTCTCGACCTGCAAGCGGGGCACGCGCAGGGCCGCTTCTACAACGAGCTCGAGGATTGGCTCTCCGGCATCACAGAGCTGCAATTGGCCGAAGCCCCCGGCGTCGCCGGCATGGCGCCGCAAGTCCGGTTCGCCCTTCTCGACATGCAGCGCTCGCTCACCGATCTCAACGAGAAGGTCGAGATGAAACTGCTGAATGACAATACCGGCGACGCGGTCAAGGACCTTGCCGCGGGCGTGGACAAGCTGATCCGGCAGATGCGCGCCGAGCAGAAGGTCGTACGCGAATGGGCCGACGAGCAAGCGCAGCAGCAGCAGGAGCTCGCCACGGTGCTGCGCCAGATCACCGACAAGGCGAAGCTGCCGATGCGTGAGGAGCGGAAGTAGCCATGTCGTTGGCGCGCGCCCGCCGCGGCCGTTTCCAGGCCAATTACTGGCCCGGCTTCGTCGACATGCTTTCCACGCTGCTGCTCGTGGTGACCTTCCTCATGGCGCTCTTCATGCTCGCCAATTTCGTCGTCACCCAGGCCGCGAGCGGCAAGGACACGATGCTCACGAAGCTCAACCGCCAGCTCGCCGAGCTGACGGAGCTCCTCGCGCTCGAACGCTCGAAGAAGGAGTTCGTCGAGGACAGTCTCTCGGCGCTCCAGGCGACCTTGAGCGAGAAGGATAAGGAGGCCGAGCGCCTGACAGGCTTGCTCGGCGCGGCGAGCGGCCAAACGCAAGGCGCCGAGGATCGCGTCCGCGCCCTCAGCTCATCCCTAGACGAGCAGAAGAAGATCACCAACGACGCTCTCGCCAAGGTCGAGATGCTGAACCAGCAGCTCGCGGCGCTCAGGCTCCAGCTTGCCTCGCTCCAGGAAGCGCTCGAGGCCTCGGAGGCCAAGGACAAGGAGAGCCAGGCGAAGATCGCCGATCTCGGCCAGCGGCTGAATGTGGCCCTTGCCAAGAAAGTGCAGGAACTTGCGCGTTACCGCTCCGATTTCTTCGGCAAATTGAAGGAAGCGCTCGGCAACCGGTCCGACTTCGAGATCGTCGGCGATCGTTTCTTGTTCCCGTCAGACGTGCTGTTCGATACAGGATCATCCGCGCTCAGGCCCGAGGCCACCTTCCAGCTCGACAAGCTCGCCGCGGCGTTGCGCGAGCTCGAGACGAAGATCCCGCCCGACATCGCCTGGGTGATGCGCATCGACGGCCACACCGACATTCGGCCCATCGCCACGGTTGAGTTTCCCTCGAACTGGGAGCTGTCGAGCGCCCGCGCGATCTCGGTCGTGCGCTATCTCATGGAGCAGGGCGTGCCGGCGAACCGGCTGGTCGCGGCGGGCTTCGGCGAGTTCCAGCCGATCGATGCGAGCGAGAGCGAACAAGCTCTGGCCAAGAACCGCCGCATCGAATTGAAGCTGACCGAGCGCTAGCCCTTCGATTGCCTCGCTTACTCGGCGGCGTCGGGCGCGAATTGCAGTTCGGCGAGCCGCTTGTAGATGCCGCCTTTGCCGATGAGGCTCTGATGCGTACCCTCTTCGACCAGTCGCCCATAGTCGAGCACGAGAATGCGGTCGGCCCGCATCACCGTCGTGAGCCGATGCGCGATCACGAGCGTGGTGCGGCCTTCCATGATCTTGTCGAGCGCGCGCTGCACGAGCGTCTCGCTCTCGGCGTCGAGCGCGCTCGTGGCCTCGTCTAGAAGCAGGATCGGGGCGTCGCGAAGCACGGCGCGCGCGATCGCGATCCGCTGACGCTGTCCCGCCGAAAGCGTCGCCCCGCCCTCCCCGAGCATCGTGTCGTAGCCCTCCGGCAAGGCCATGATGAAGTCGTGGGCGAAGGCGGCCCGAGCGGCGGCCTCGATCGCGTGGCGGCGCGCGTCCTTTGCGCCATAGGCGATATTGGCTGCGACGGTATCGGCAAATAGCGCGGTGTCCTGCGGCACGAGCGCGAAGCGGGCGCGAAGCGCATCGAGCGCGACTTCGCCGACGCGAAGTCCGTCAACCTCGACCTTGCCGCGATCGGCGTCATAGAAGCGGAGAAGGAGCGCAAAGATCGTCGTTTTGCCCGCGCCTGACGGCCCCACCAGCGCCACGCGCTCGCCCGGCGCGACACGAAAGCTCACGCGGTCGAGAGCGGGCGTATCGGGCCGCAAAGGATAGGAGAAGGAGACGTCGCGGAAGGCAATCTCGCCCCGCGGCGGAACGGGAAGCTCCTTCGGATTTGGCGGCGATGTGATGCTCGACCGGGTTCTGAGCATCTCGCCCAGGCGCTCGGCGGCGCCCATGGATTGAGCCACGTCGCCCCAAACTTCGCTCAAGCCCCCGACGGCCGACGCCGCAAGCACGGCATAGAGCACGAATTGCGACAGCCTGCCGCCCGTCATGGCGCCCGCCAGCACCTCCTGAGCGCCGTACCACAGCACTCCGACGACGCTGGCGAAGACGAGGAAGATGGTGATGGCGGTAAGCCCCGCGCGCGCCTTCGCCCGCGCATTGGCAGCGGCGAAAGATCGCTCGACGGCCAAGCCGAACCGCGCCGCTGCCGCCTTCTCATGCGTGAAGGCCTGCATCACCCTGACCTGCGCCAGGCTTTCGCTTGCATAGGCGGAGGCCTGCGCGAGCGCATCTTGCGCCTCGCGCGAACGCTTTCTCACCGAGCGGCCATAGGCGACGAGCGGCAGCACAATAATCGGAATGGCGATCAGCACCGCGAGCGACAATTTCGCGCTCGTCACGATCATCATCACGGCCGAGCCGATCAGGAGCAGGGTATTGCGCAACGCCTGCGAGATCGCCGTACTTGCCACCGCCTTCACCTGTGTGGTGTCGGCCGTGATCCGCGACATCATCTCGCCCGAATGCGAAACTTCGAAGAAGGCTGGGCTTAGGCCCGTCAGATGCGCGAACACGTCGCGACGAATGTCGGCAACGACCCGTTCCCCGAGCCAGTTCACCGCGTAGAAGCGCGCCGCGCTCGAGAGCGCGAGAATGAGGCCGATGCCGGCAAGCGTTGCGAAATATTTGTCGATGAGGCCGGGCTCGATCCCTGAGAAGCCGAGATCGATCATGCGCCTCACCGCGAGCGGCACGGCAAGCGTGGCGCCGGCCGAGACGACGAGCGCGACGAGCGCCGCGGCGAGCATCCCCTTGTGGCGGAAGAGATAAGGCTTGAGCGCGCCGAGCGAGCGAAGCGCATCGCGCCTCGCCACACCGGCGCCGTCTGCCTCGCTTTCCCAGTCGCGCGAGAGGCCTTCGGGTTGTTGCTTTACCGACTGCACAAAGAATGGGCCCAGCTGGTTCTTTGTGCCGGACATTAAGGGCGGAAAGGGCCGACGGAAAGGGTCGAGATGCGCGCCTTTACGGCGCAGGCAAGTTCCTCTATAGGCTCCGCTCAACCAAATCCGCCGATTTTCGCGAAGGCTAGCAGCCATGAAGAAGGAAATTCACCCGGATTACCACCGGATCAAGGTGGTAATGACCGATGGCACTGAGTTCGTCACCTATTCGACCTATGGGGCCGAGGGCGACACGCTCAAGCTCGACATCGATCCGAAGACGCATCCGGCCTGGACCGGCGGCAGCCAGCATCTCACCGATCGCGGCGGCCGGCTCACGCGCTTCAAGCGAAAATACGAAGGCTTCCTCAAATAGCGCGTTGCGTTTGCCGTAAGCCTATTCGGCGTCCTTGCCGAAAGCCGACCGGAGACGCGAAAGCTGCGTCTTGAGCGGGTGGTCGACGCCACTGCCTTGCGGCGGCGCCTCGTAGCCGAGCATCTGATCGAGGCGGATGACCCGCTCCTGAAGCTTGATGCTCTGCTCTATCAGCTCGCGCAAGCGCACCGGCAACGATCCGAAATCGCGGGGCACGGCCGATTGCTCGCTCCCGATCACCGGCAGCTTGATTTTGCTCTGCTCCTCCTTCGCCTGCTCGGGCGTGAGCTCGCCTTCGCAGACGGCGCGGCGGATCAGGAGCCAGGAGGCAAGCTGCATGAGCCGCGTGGTGAGCCGCATGCTTTCAGTGGCGTAAGCGAGCGAATGGGGCGGCCTGAGCTTCCGCGCCTCTTTGCGGCCATCGCCGTCGAGATAGGTCGCGGCCGCCTCGACCAACGCCATGCCCTCGCGAAAAACTGTCTTAAATTGGTCGGAGCGCGCGAACTTGGCGCCGAATGAGACCATAACGTTACCGTCGCGGTGCCCGCTCTTGGATCTCCCCGCCATGCCCTACTCCCATCTACGCACGAGCCCCGGCGGCATCATATGCCATGCGGAAGTAGACGTGCCGCTCATCCGCCCTGATGGTTAAAGCGGGCGAATGGGGCAAAAAAAGAGCCGCCAGGCGGCGGCTCAGGAAGTTAACAGGGAGGCGTCAAACAGAGTGGAAACCCACTCAGATCCAGAAGGCTGGATGACCGAGACCTTAATGCGAGACTCCTAAGAACGCGTTAATGCTAAGCCCCGGTTTACCTAAAGGACGCGCGAGATACGCCCCTATCGCTTGAACGCGGCTTCGGCGGCGCTCTTCGACGATTGCTTGGCGTTGAGCACCTGCTCCACGCGCGCGATTTCGGCCTTCAGATCGTCGATGAGCGCTTTCAGCTCGCCGACCGAAAGCTTGCTCAAGTCCTGCCCGAGCTCGTAGCCCTTGGGCTTCTTGACCGGCTGAAGCTCGTCGAGGTCCATGCATCTATTCTAGCACCCCGCTGAAATCTGGCTAAGGTGCCTTCCCCCATCGAACGAGAGCCGCCGATGCCGCCAAGGACCATGACCGCAATCGAAGCCAAGGGCGCGGGCGGTCCCGAGGTGCTCGTCGCCGGGACGAGGCCCGTCCCGCAGCCCGGCCCCGGCGAGGTCCTGATCGAGGTTGCCGCTTCCGGCATCAACCGTCCCGACGTGCTCCAGCGCCAGGGCCTGTACCCTCGGCCCAAGGGCGCATCCGACCTTCTCGGCCTCGAGGTCGCGGGCATCGTCGTGGAGCGGGGTCAAGGTGCGTCTCGCTTTAGGGAAGGGGATCGCGTCTGCGCTCTCGTCAATGGCGGGGGCTACGCCGAATATGCCGTGGCGCCCGAGGCCACAACCTTGCCCGTGCCCGAAGGTCTCAGCATGGTCGAGGCAGCCGCCCTGCCCGAGACCCTGTTCACCATCTGGCACAACGTGTTCGAGCGGGCGGCGCTCAAGCCGGGCGAATGGCTGCTCGTGCATGGCGGGGCAAGCGGCATCGGCACGACAGCCATACAGCTCGGCGCCGCGCTCGGAGCCCATGTGATCGCGACGGTGGGAAACGCCGAGAAGGCTGAAGCCGCGCTTGCGCTCGGCGCCGCGCGCGCCGTCAATTATCGCGAGGAGGAGTTCGTCGAGGCCGTGCGCGTCGCGACGGGCGGCGAGGGTGCCAATGTGATCCTCGACATGGTGGGCGGCGATTACATCGAACGCAATCTGCGCGCCGCAGCACTTGACGGACGGATCGTGCAGATCGCCTTCCTCAAGGGCTCCAAGGTCGAGATCGACCTGATGCGGCTCATGCTCCGGCGGCTCACCCTGACCGGCTCGACGCTTCGCGCCCAGACGCAAGAGGCCAAGGCGCGCATGGCGAAGGGGGTCGAAGAACAGATCTGGCCGCTTATCGCGCAAGGGAGGTTCAAGCCCGTGATCGACTCGACTTTCAGCCTCGATCGGGCTGCGGAGGCTCACCGCCGGATCGACGAGCCCGCCCATATCGGCAAAATCGTACTGGAAGTTCGCAAGAATCCGTAATCGACAATTGCTTAAGCGAGGATCACGGCCTATATAGGCGTCATTCCCCTTCTAGTGAACTCGATTTCCGTCTTTCGCCGAAGGGGCGGAAGGCCGCGCGACTTCTCAAGGTTTGGAAGCCCATGGACCGTACCCCACTGATGCCGAAAGCGACCGCCGTTTGGCTGGTCGACAACACCTCGCTCACCTTCGAGCAGATCGCCGAGTTCTGCGGCCTGCACGTGCTCGAAGTGAAGGGCATCGCCGACGGCGACGTGGCCCACGGCATCAAGGGCATGGACCCGATCTCGTCGGGGCAGCTCTCGCGCGAGGAGATCGCCAAGGCCGAGCGCGACCCCTCGCACCGGCTCAAGCTGTCGGAGCCGAAGGTCGAGGTGCCCGAGGTGAAGACGAAGCGGGGTCCGCGCTACACGCCCGTATCACGCCGCCAGGACCGGCCGAACGCCATTCTGTGGCTGTTGAAGAACCATCCCGAGCTCAAGGATTCGCAGATCATGCGGCTCGTCGGCACGACGAAGCCGACGATCATCGCCATCCGCGAGCGGAGCCACTGGAACTCGCCCAACCTCCAGGCGCAGGACCCGGTGACGCTCGGTCTCTGCTCGCAGATCGATCTCGACGCCGAGGTGACGAAGGCGGCCGCCAGGCTCGAGCGCGAACGGAAGCAGGCAGGGCTTGCCGAACCGCCAAAGGCCGGGACGTTACTCCCGGCCGAGGAGAGCACTGCCGCGCCTCCCGAGCCGGAGCCCGCGCCCGAGCCCGAGCAGCCGATGGCCACCACGCTTGCCAAAGAGGCGCGCACGGCCATGGCCTCCCCCGACGAGGAGGAGGAGACGCCGGACATCGACTCCGTCTTCGCCAAGCTGAAAGAGCTGAAGCGCAGCGACGCCCCCACCGAATAATTCGCGCAAAACCCTTTCTTGGGTGGGCGTGCGGCGCGTCAGGCCCGCGCGAGGCCCCGCTCTTGATATCGATCCTCCCCGCCGCCCCAGGCTCTGCACCTCGATCGATGGATGGGGTGCCTCATAGCAAGTTCGACATGCTCTATCTGGGTTTGGTGTTGGCCTTCGGCGGCTTTGCCACGGCGCTCGCCGATTATTCACAGCGGCGCTAGCCTCTTTCCGTTTTTCCGTCTTCCCGGTTTCCGATTGCCCATCGGCTCATCCCTTCGCTAGGGTCAGAGCAGGAAACGCGGCCTTCTCGGGATGGCGATGGCCAATCCTTACAATACCGGGCTCGACAGGACGCCGGCGAACTACCAGCCGTTGACGCCGCTCGTGTTCTTGCAGCGAGCGGCCGCGGTCCATCCCGGCCACACCGCCATCATCCACGGCAAATCGCGAACGTCTTACGCGGATTTCTACGCGCGAAGCCGCAAACTGGCTTCCGCGCTCTTCGCCCACGGCATCGGGCTTGGCGACACGGTCTCGGTGATGCTCGCCAACACCCCTGCCATGCTCGAGGCCCATTACGGCGTGCCCATGGTCGGCGCCGTGCTCCACGCCCTCAACACTCGTCTCGATGCATCGGCCGTCGCCTTCATGCTCGATCACGCCAACACCAAGGTGCTGATCGGCGACACCGAGTTCGGTTCCGTGCTCACCGAGGCGCTGAAGCAGGTCAAGGTGAAGCCGCTGCTGATCGACTACCGCGACCTCGAATGCGGCGTCGAAGGGACGCGGCTCGGCAAGTTCGACTACGAGGAATTCATCGCGCGCGGCGACCCCGAATTCGACTGGGCCATGCCGGACGACGAATGGGACGCGCTCGCTCTGAACTATACCAGCGGCACGACCGGGAACCCCAAGGGCGTCGTCTATCATCATCGCGGCGCGGCGCTGATGTGCTACGCCAACGCGCTTGCCACGGGCATGGGTCAGCACCCGGTCTATCTCTGGACGCTGCCGATGTTCCACTGCAACGGCTGGTGCTTTCCCTGGTCGATCTCGCTCCTCTCCGGCACTCATGTGTGCTTGCGCGCGGTGCGGGCGAAGCCGATCTACGACGCCATTGCCGACCACAAGGTGACGCATCTCTCGGGCGCCCCCTTCGTCATGGCGGCGCTCCTCAACGCGACCGACGACGAGCGGCGTCTCTTTTCCCAGCGCGTGGCCTTCAGTCATGCCGCGGCCCCGCCTCCGGCCGCTGTTCTCGCGCGGATGGACGACGCCGGCTTCGAGCTGACCCATCTCTACGGCCTGACCGAGACCTACGGCCCCGCCACGCTGAACGAGTGGCACGCCGCCTGGGACGAGCTTCCATCCGAAGAGCGGCTCGACAAGCGCATCCGCCAGGGCGTGCGCTATCACGCCCTCGAAGGTCTCGCGGTGATGGACCCCGAAACCATGCAAGAGGTCGAGCGTGACGGCGAGACGCTGGGCGAGGTCATGTTCCGCGGCAATATCGTGATGAAGGGCTATCTCAAAAACAAGAAAGCGACCGAAGAGGCGTTCTCCGGCGGCTGGTTCCATTCCGGCGATCTCGGCGTGATGCACCCCGACGGCTATATCCAGCTCAAGGACAGGTCGAAGGACATCATCATCTCGGGCGGCGAGAACATCTCATCGATCGAGGTCGAGGACGTGCTCTACAAGCACCCGGCCGTCGCCGCCGCCGCGGTTGTCGCCAAGCCCGATGCGAAGTGGGGCGAGACGCCTTGCGCTTTCGTCGAGACCAAGGCGGGGGCGAAGGTCACGGCCGAGGAGATCATTGCCTGGTGCAAAGACAAGCTCGCCCGCTACAAGTGCCCGCGCCACGTCGTGTTCATCGACCTGCCCAAGACCTCGACCGGCAAGATCCAGAAATTCAAGCTACGCGACTTGGCGAAGGCCGTGTGAGAAAGCGCGATTAAGGCTTGCGCGGCGCGCGGGCTTTAGCCCAATCTCATGGGCATTGGGGGGGATTGGAACCATTCCGCTCGAAGGAACGATTCAGCGAGATCGCGAGCTACATCGCGCTTTTGATCGAGGCGGGCACGGTTCTCGTAGTGGCTTTCGGCGCCTTCCAGGCGCTCGTGTCCCTCGTGGCGGCGATCATCGGGCGATCCGCCGACGAGATGCGCGGCCGCGAGATCTGGATCAAGTTTGCAACCTGGATTCTGCTCGCGCTCGAATTCGCTCTTGCCGCCGACCTCGTGCGCACGGCGGTCGCGCCCACCTGGGACGACATCTCCAAGCTTGCGGTGATCGCGACCATCCGCACCATGCTCATTACTTCCTGGCGAAGGACATCACCGAGTTCGCGCGGGCGCGCCAATCCGCGGAAATCTGCCCTCGGATCAGCCGGTCCCCTAATCGATTGGACCGCCGTGAAATAATGTGTTTGAGTCGATGGGGGCCCGGTAAAAGGACCAAAACCGCCGATTCCGGATCGTGCGGGGCAGAAATCTCCTGGGGCTGGGATTGAGGGATAATGAGCAAGACCAGCACGAGCAGCCCACGCTTTCAGCTCATCCTGATTAAGCCATCGCATTACGACAACGACGGCTATGTCGTGCAGTGGTTGCGCTCGACCATGCCGTCGAACTCGCTTGCCGCCGTCTATAGCCTTGCTCTTGGCGCGGCCGAACGGCAGCTGCTCGGCCCGGATCTCCCGATCGACGTCATGGCCATGGACGAGACCAATACCCGCGTACGCCCGCGCGAGATCGCGCGCCGCATTGCCGATAATGGCGGCATCGGCCTGGTCGGCATCGTCGGCGCGCAGTCGAACGAGTTTCCCCGCGCCGTCGACATTGCGCGGCCTTTGCGCTCGGCGGGCGTGCACGTGATGATTGGCGGCTTCCATGTGTCGGGCTGCCTCTCCATGCTTAAGGAACTCCCGGACGACATCAAGGAGGCGCAAAGCCTCGGCGTGTCGATCTACGCCGGCGAGGCCGAGGAAGGCCTCGACGAGGTGATCCTCGACGCCGCGCGAGGGGAATTGCGACCCCTCTACGATCACATGAAGCATCTGCCGGATATCTGCGACATCGCCGCCCCGCCCTTCCTGCCGGTCGACTTCGTCAGGCGCACCATCGGCAATGTGACGAGCTTCGACGCCGGCCGCGGCTGCCCCTTCCAGTGCTCCTTCTGCACCATCATCAACGTGCAGGGCCGGAAGTCGCGCTACCGCTCTCCCAATTCGGTCGAGCAGATCATCCGCTTGAACTACGAGCAGGGGGTCAATCGCTTCTTCATTACCGACGACAATTTCGCCCGCAACAAGGACTGGGAAGCGATCTACGACCGGCTCATCAAGCTGCGCGAGGGGGACGGCCTCGACATCCGCTTCTGCATCCAGGTCGATACGCTCTGCCACCGCATTCCGAATTTCATCGACAAGTCCCGGCGCGCTGGCGTGACTCGCGTGTTCATCGGGCTCGAGAACATCAACCCCGCCAATCTGATCGCCGCCAAGAAACGGCAGAACAAGATAACCGAGTACCGCAAGATGCTGCTCGAATGGAAACGGGTCGGCATCATGACCTACGCGGGCTATATCCTCGGCTTTCCCAACGACACGCCCGATTCGATCCGGCACGACCTCGAGATCATCAAGAAAGAGCTGCCGCTCGACATGCTCGAATTTTTCATCCTCACCCCGCTGCCTGGCTCGGAGGACCACAAGGTGTTGTCGGAGAAGGGCGTGTGGATGGACCCCGACATGAACAAATATGACGTCGAGCACGTCGTCACCGCCCATCCCAAGATGAGCGAAGCCGAATGGAAGGAAGCCTATCGCACCGCCTGGGGCTACTACTATACCGACGATCACCTCGAAACGATCGTCCGCCGCGCCTATGCGAGCGGCATCAACATCCGCTCGCTGATGCCGGTCCTGTTCTGGTTCTCGAGCGCGGTGCCGGTCGAGAATCTGCACCCGCTGCAATGGGGCATCTTCCGCGTCAAATACCGCCACGACCGTCGCTCGGGCCTGCCGCTCGAATCCCCGCTCCTGTTCTATGGCCGCTACGCCGCCGACATCGCCCGCAAGGTCGTGGTGGTGGGACGGCGCTGGCGGCATCTGAAACGCATCGTGCGCAAGGTCGAGGCCGACCCACGCGCCAAGTTCTATATGGACGAAGCTCTGACCCCGCTGGCCGAGGAAGATAGCGCGCATATGGAGCTCTACACGCAGAACGAGGCCGCCCGCTCCGCCGTCGCGCGCGAGCTCCGCGTGGCGGGAAAGAGCGCCAATGGCCATGACGGCAAGGCCCTGGCCACGGCCGGTCATCCAGGCAACGGGCATGAGACCAACGGCCACGATGCCGCTCATGCTTCGCTCGAGCCTTCTCACGCCGATCACAGCGAGCCGATATCGCCCATTGTCTGAGTGGCCGCGATGGCGCTGACCGAAGGCTTCAAGGATTTGGTCAGAGACCTGCTCGCCGATTTCGGACCGATCACTATCCGCAACATGTTCGGGGGCGCCGGCATCTATGCCGGCGGCGTCATGTTCGCCATCCTCGATGACGATGTGTTGTATCTCAATGCCGATGAGACTTCCGCGCGCGCCTTCAAGGAAGAAGGAATGGAATCCTTCACCTATGTGATGGAGGGGAAGGGTCCGGTCGCCATGTCCTATTTCGAGGTGCCCCCGCGGCTCCTCGAGGCGCCAGAGGAACTCGCCGCCTGGACGCGTGAAGCCTATCGCATCGCTTGCGCGAGCAAGACTAAACGTCCGCGCAAGCTGCGGTGACCTCGGTTTGAGAAACCCGAAGGGAGCGCCGCCTTCGCTAGCGGCCGCCGAGTGCGCGATTGATCATGTCGGCGAAGCCGCCGCCATTCCGCCGCCACCAGCCCGGGCGTTCGCGCGGCTCCTCGCCATACATTGCCTCGATGCCGCGAGCACCGGGCGGAGGAGCGGGTGCAAGGAGATGCGCCTGCATCCAGCCGGTTGCGGCGCTCTGCGGATCCGTGACCTCGACCCAACCTTCATAGCGCGACACGACCCTGAGCACGCGGCCGTAAGGAAAGGCGAACAGCATCGGTGCATCGTTGGACGCCCCCCCATGCATGCCGGCGCCTGACACCGAGACCTGCACCCATTCTTGCGGCTCCTCCTCGGGCAACGCAGTGGGGTCGGCGTCCTCGGGGAGCATGGCCGAGGGATCGGCGGGATCGTCATAGGCGCCGGGCGGGGGCGGCATGGGCGCATCCGCGTCGGCCTCCATTCCGGGAGGCGCATTGGTCGGGCTCGGGTGCCGCCAGGGAAGAGCGTTGGGGTCGCGCGGCTCGCCTTCGCCGGGCGGCAATGCCGCCATCTCCGTTGCGCCTTGCTCCTCAGCCGGAGCGCCGGCTCCGGTCTCAGGCGGGAGTGCCGCTTGCGCGCTTTGAGCGGGAGCAGCCGAAGCCGGATCGGACGCTGCGGGAGCCGTCGCCGGCGCCTCCGGGACAGCCTCCTCGGCGGCACGCACGATTTTCTCCTGATAGGCAAGCGTCCGCGATCGCGATTCGCCCTCCGTCCGCTTGATCGTGGGCGCAGGGCCGATCACCATGTAGAGGGCCACGCAGACGATGCCGCTGAGGACCAACAACGAAATGATGAGCTTGTTAATCGGCGGATCTCCCCGTCCCTTGCCGCTATTTACGCCAGAAAACGCGGCAACAGCGTGTCAAACGCGGCCCATTATCGATGGATTAAGCCTAATTTTCCGTGAACCTCTGCAAGACGCCGCCGCTTCGGAAAAGCGAGCCGTCGCAAGAGGTAAGCGTGAGCGAGCCCTTTCCGCGAGCGGAGCCAGTCTCTAAAAAACGGAAAGACGACCGCCCTCACCCGCAAGGCGCCGCTACCCATGCTGAGCTACAAGGAATACGATAACGCCCAAGCGGTCGAGATCGAGCTCACGGGGCGGCTCTCGACAGAGGAATTCGATGCCGTGGCCAAACGGCTAGAGGCCTTCATCGGGCGCCATGGCAATGTGCGCGTGCTCGAGATCGTCAAGGATTTCGAAGGCATGGATGCAACCGCCTTCTGGCACGACATCAAGTTCAGCCTGCGGCACGTCAAGGCGTTCAGCCGTTGTGCCATCGTCGCCAGCCCGGACACGCGCCATCTCTGGTCGAGCCTGGTCGCGCCCTTCATGTCCTGCGAGGTGGAGCATTTCGCGCCGGGTGAGGAGGAGGCCGCCCGCGACTGGCTTATGTGGCCCGAGGGCGCGGCCGACGTCTGACCGGGCGGCGCGCTCGGCTACTGCGGTTCGCCGGAGGGAGCGGGTTTCTCCTGAATCGATTCGAGATAGTCGATGATCGCCCCGACGTCCTGGGGACTGAACACGAAGATCGGCATGTCGGGATGGCCCGACACGATCCCCTCGGCGAGCGATTCGGCGAGATCGGAGACCGGGTATTTGGCGGAGAGGGTCCGGAACGGCGGGGCCTGCTTATGCGGACTGTCGCCCTCCTTGCCGATCGCATGGCAGCGCGCGCAATTCTCTTCCACGAGGGCTTGGCCTTTCTCGGCCATGTTTTTCTCGGCAGCCTGAGCCGGGAGAGCGAGCCAAAGGAGTGCGAGACAAGCTCCAAGGAGCGGTTGATAGGATCGATCGCTTCGCATTTCGCGGCTCCCTTCTCCGGCAGTTTCCCGCATTTGCTGATTCGCAACCTTAGCGCGGGGCCGGCGCCGAATTGCGGCATCCCAAAAAATGAAAGGCCGCCTCGGCGCAAGCGAAACTTGCGCCCCCGCGGCCTCGTCGAAACTGTCTAACGCGAGCCCTAATGGCTCAGCTTGTGCTTGAGACGCTCGATCTCATCCTTAAGACGCAATTTCTGACGCTTCCATTCCGTGATCTTCAGGTCGTCCGAGGTTGGCCGCGCCAACTCTTCTTCGATTTTTCGATCAAGGGCACGATGCTTTTCGGACAACTCCTCAAGGCGTGCGTCTAGCGCCATATCGGACCCTCCATAAGTTGGTCTCGGTCGCCTATTCTGACAAATCGGCAGCGATTTGTCACCTTCGGCGCAGGCGATCGATCGCTTAACCCCTTGGCAAATGGCGCCAAGCCCTTGCGCCGCCCCCGGTTCGCCGCGATACTTTCGACCGTCCCAGGGAGAGGCAAGGAGCAGGGGACGTCCGATGGAGAGCGAGGAGATTCGCGAGCTCCGGGCGACGCTGCTCAGGCTTAAGCAAGAGCATCGCGACCTCGACAGCGCCATCAACGCATTGGAGGAATTGGGCCGCGCCGACGCCCTCCAGCTCAAACGCCTCAAGAAGAAGAAGCTCGCCCTCAAGGACGAGATCGCCCGCATCGAGGACCAGCTCCTCCCCGACATCATCGCCTAACGGTTTCGACAACGCCTTGCCAACGAGGGTGCCGTCCCTATAATCCCGTGCTTTCCGCCGCCCGGCCCCCTTCCTCCCGAGAGAATCGCGCATGAGCGATGATAAGCCCGTCGTCGGCATCATCATGGGGAGCCGCTCCGACTGGCCGACGCTGAAGGAAGCGGCAGCCGTTCTCGATGCGCTCAAAGTGGCCTACGAGACCAAGGTGGTCTCGGCGCACCGCACGCCCAAACGGCTCTACGCCTATGCCGCGAGCGCGCGCGAGCGGGGGCTTAAGGTCATCATCGCCGGCGCAGGCGGTGCCGCCCACCTCCCCGGCATGACCGCCTCGATGACCGAGTTGCCGGTCCTCGGCGTTCCGGTCGAGAGCCGTACGCTGAAGGGCCTCGACAGTCTCCTCTCGATCGCCCAGATGCCCGCAGGCGTGCCGGTCGGGACGCTTGCGATCGGCGCGGCCGGCGCCGCAAATGCCGGCCTGCTCGCGGCGCAAATTCTTGCGCTCAGCGATCGGCGTCTCGCCGCCCGCGTCATGGCCTGGCGCGCCGCCCAAACCGATTCTGTTGCCGAGGCGGTCGAGGATAATGCCTGACAGCCCGCTGCCGCCCGGCAGCACGATCGGCATCCTCGGCGGCGGCCAGCTCGGCCGCATGCTGGCCATGGCTGCAGCGCGTCTCGGTCTCAAGACCCATATCTTTTCCGACGAAGCGGGTGCACCCGCCTTCGACGTCGCCGCGGCGCGATCGGTCGGCTCTTATGCCGACGGCGATGCCGTCGCGCGCTTTGCGGGAAGCGTCGATGTGGTGACCTGCGAGTTCGAGAACGTGCCCGCCGCGACACTCGAGGCCGCTTCGCGCGTCGCTTCCGTTTTTCCTCCGGCAAAGTCGTTTGCCGTGGCCCAGGACCGGCACGCCGAGAAGGACTTCGTGACCGGGCTCGGCATTCCCGTCGCTCCCTATGCCCCGGTCGATTCGCTCGACGATCTCATGAGCGCACTCCCGCGCGTTGGCCTCCCTGCCCTGCTCAAGACGAGACGCCTCGGCTATGACGGCAAAGGGCAAGTCCCGATCCGATCCGCAGCCGATGTCTCCGCGGCGCTCGCAAAGATCGGCAAGGTGCCAGCGCTGGTGGAAGGAATGGTGCCTTTCGAGCGCGAGATTTCGGTGATTGCCGTGCGCGGGCGGCAGGGCGAGATGCGGTTCTACGATGCGGTCGAGAATGTGCATCAGGACGGCATCCTCGCCACGAGCCGAGTGCCTGCCCGCATTGCACCGGCCTTAAGCGTCGAGGCGACGACCATCGCGGGCAAGATCGCCGAGGCGCTTTCCTATGTCGGCGTGCTCTGCGTCGAGATGTTCGCCCGCGCGGGAAAGCGGCCGGATCTCTTGGTCAACGAGTTCGCGCCGCGGGTACACAATTCGGGGCATTGGACCCTCGATGCCTGCCCCATAAGCCAGTTCGAGAACCATATCCGGGCAATCGCGGGCTGGCCGCTTGGCGAAACCGCGCGCCATAGCGACGCGGTGATGACCAATCTGATCGGCGCCGATGTCGAGACCTGGCCCGCGCTTGCAGCGGAGCCCGACACGGCCGTCCACCTCTACGGCAAGATGGAAGCACACAAGGGCCGCAAAATGGGTCACGTTACCCGGCTCTACCCGAAGAGTTGAGGCGTCCCCGTCTGGACAAGGCGCCGCCCTTCTGTTAGAGCACGTCCCGGACGGGGCTGAATTGGCCTCCCGCCTCCCATCCTGACAATCATTCGGCCAAGCGGAGAGAGAGAAGCTCGTGCAAGTCGTCGTTCGCGATAACAATGTCGATCAGGCCTTGAGGGCGCTGAAGAAAAAGATGCAGCGCGAAGGCATCTTCCGCGAGATGAAGCTCCGCAACTACTACGAAAAGCCGTCCGAGAAGCGCGCACGCGAGAAGGCCGAGGCCATTCGCCGGGCGCGGAAGCTCGCCCGCAAGAAGGCACAGCGAGAAGGCGGTGGCGGTGTCGGCGCTGCTGCCGCCGCAAAGCCGCGCGGCCCACGCCGCTAGCAAGCACACAAATTCATGCCAGATGCCGTTATGGCCGGGTCCTGCCCGGCCATTGGTTTTTCAAGCGCTAGCGGGCCTCACCGCTTGCCGCAGCCGCGATTTCGACCCGGCGCCCGCCTCTTGCCCTGACCTTGACCGCAGGAACGGGGCGGAGAGCATCGACAAAGCCGCGCACACGCTCCCAGGCGCCACGGTCGAACAGGTCGTTATGGCCGGCCTGCGGCAAGACGGACATCGTCTTCGGCTCGCTTGCGGCGCGGAACACGCGCCGCGCCAGATCGAGCGGAATGATCGAGTTGCGCCCACCGTGAATGATGAAGAGCGGCGCTTTGACCGCGCCGATCCGCTCGATGGTGCGGTACTGGTCGGCCATGATCAGGCTGAGCGGAAATCCCTTCCACATGAGCCTTCCGACATCGACGATCGAGGTGAAGGGTGCTTCGAGCACGAGCGCCTCGACATGGCGCTGGAGAGACAGTCGCGTCGCGACCGCCGTGCCGAGCGACTCGCCATAGGCGACGACATCGTGCGGGGCGACACCGAGCCCGCGCAGGCAATCGTAGGCGCTGACAGCGTCCGCCGTGATCCTGGGCTCGCTCGGTCGCCCCTCGGAACCGCCGTAGCGGCGATAGTTGAGCAAGAACACGCCGTAACCGTCGGCGGCGATCGTCTTGATCTTGCCGGCGCGACTGGCGGCGTTCCCGCTATTGCCGGTGAAGTAGAGAAGCGTGGGCTTCGATCCGCGCGCCGGGAGATACCAGGCGATGAGCTTGGTGCCGTCGGCCGCCTTCAACACCACCTCCTCGACGCCCTGAAGCCCGGCGTCCTTGGGTTCGATCCGTGTGCGGTCGGGCAGATAGACGAAATAGCGGTGCAGCAATCTGCCGACGACGACGATCAGCGCGAAGATGCCGACAAGCGCAAGCACAAGGTTCAGCATGGTTCAATTAATACCTTTCGACAATGACACTGTCATGCAGGCTCAATCAGGCTCAAATCGTTTCCGGTGATTGATGCTACGGCGCTTCTCGATGCGTTACATCATGGACCGGAGGGCGGAATTCGACACCCCCATAGACGTCGGATGCTTAAAAAAGGTTCACGATCGAAGCGCTTCCACTGCTTTTCGAGGGAGGATTTGGAGGCGGGATGGGGCCGCCGGTGGGGAGCGCTCTAAGGGTGAAATCCAGCCGCAATTGGGCGATTCTTCGATTGTATTGCGGCGGCGAACCTCCGCTATCACAAGGACTTGGCGATTTCCTCGGTCATCTTCTTCGCATCGCCGAGAACCATCATGGTATTGTCGCGATAGAACAGCGGGTTGTCGATACCGGCATAGCCGGACGCGAGCGACCGCTTGTTGAACAAGACCGTCCCCGCCTTCCACACTTCCAGCACCGGCATGCCGTAGATCGGCGAGGTGGGATCGTCCTCCGCCGCCGGATTGGTCACGTCATTGGCGCCGATCACATAGACCACGTCGGCCTGCGGAAATTCGGAATTGATGTCCTCGAGCTCGAACACCTCGTCGTAGGGAACATTGGCCTCGGCGAGCAGGACGTTCATGTGGCCGGGCATACGGCCCGCGACCGGATGAATTGCATATTTCACTTCGACGCCCGCTTTTTTCAGCCCGTCCGCCATCTCGCGCAACGCATGCTGGGCTTGCGCCACCGCCATGCCGTAGCCCGGCACCACGATGACCCTGCCCGCATTCTTCATGAGGAAGGCCGCGTCCTCCGCCGAGCCGAGCTTCACCGGCTTCTGCTCGGCGCCGACGGCCGGTCCCGCCACTTCGCCGCCGAACCCGCCGAGGATCACGCTGATGAAGGAGCGGTTCATCCCCTTGCACATGATGTAGGAGAGGATCGCGCCCGACGAGCCGACCAGCGCTCCGGTGATGATGAGCGCCGAATTGCCGAGGGTGAAGCCGATACCGGCGGCCGCCCACCCCGAGTAGGAGTTCAGCATCGAGATCACGACCGGCATGTCGGCGCCGCCGATCGGAATGATGATGAGAACGCCGAGCAGGAAGGACAAAACCGCGATCGCCCAGAAATAGAACGCGCTCTGCTCGCGGCAGAGCATGACGACGCAGAAGACGAGCAGGAGTGCCAGCGCGATATTGATGAGATGGCGCGCAGGGAGAAGGATGGGCTTGCCCGACATGCGCCCCGACAGCTTCAAGAACGCGATGACCGAGCCGGTGAAGGTGATGGCGCCGATGGCGACGCCGAGCGACATTTCGATCAGGCTCGATGTGTGCATGGCACCGGGCGTTCCGATGCCGAAGGCCTCGGGCGCGTAGAAGGCCGCTGCCGCGACCAGCACCGCCGCCATGCCGACCAGCGAATGGAACGCGGCAACGAGCTCGGGCATCGCCGTCATGGGAATGCGACGCGCGATGGCGGCCCCAATGCCGCCGCCGAATGCCATCCCGCCGAGGATCATGGCCCAGGTGAGCGGCTCTTTTGGCTGCGCCACGGCGAGCGTGGTGAGCACGGCTATGGCCATGCCGGCCATGCCGAGATAATTCCCGCGCCGCGATGTCTCCGGCGAAGACAGTCCCCGGAGCGCGAGGATGAAGAGGGCGCCCGCGATGAGATAGAGAAGCGCGACGAGGTTCGGGCTCATTTCTTTTTCTTCTGATACATGCCGAGCATGCGCTGGGTGACGAGGAAGCCGCCGAAAATATTGACGCACGCCATGACGAGCGCGGCAAAGCCGAGCAGCTTGGCGAAGGAATGACCCGAGCCTGCCGCATCGGCCGCCTCAACCGCTACGGCGAGGAGCGCGCCGACGACGATCACCGAGGAGATGGCGTTGGTCACCGACATCAGCGGCGTATGCAACGCGGGCGTGACGCTCCACACGACGTAATAGCCGACGAAGATCGCAAGGACGAAGATCGAGACGCGAAAGGCGAAATCCTGCCCGCCCTCCGCCGCCGCCTCGGCTGCGAGAGCCGCGCCCGGGAACATTGACGCCGCGATCGCGGCAACGAGAAGCGCGCCGAGACAGAGGCCGAACCGATGGCTTCTCATGACTTGGGCTCCTTCGGTTTGCGCTTGGCGGTGCCGGTCTTCGCCGGGGCGTCCACCTGCTTCACACCGAGACGCTCGGCGATCATGGCGTTGACGATGGCGCCCTCGCGCCCGATCAGCGTACCTTTCACCAATTCGTCATCCCAATTGATGGCGAGCGTCTTCTTCTCCTTGTCGATCAGAGGCTCGACAAAGGCCTGGAGGTTGCGCGCATAAAGGCTAGACGCATTGACGGGAACCGAGCCCGGAAGATTGAGCTTGCCCATGATGCGAACGCCGTTGTGGGAGACGATCTCTCCGGGCTTGGTGAGCTCGGCATTGCCGCCCCGCTCGGCGGCGAGATCGACGATGATCGAGCCCGGCTTCATGCTCTCGATCATCTCCTTGGAGATGAGCTTGGGCGCAGGCCGTCCCAGAATCAGCGCCGTGGTGATGACGATGTCCTGGGTCTTGACGTGCTCGGCGACGAGCGCCGCCTGTTTGTTCTTGTAGGCCTCCGACATTTCCTTGGCGTAGCCGCCGGCGGTCTCGGCCTGCTTGAACTCCTCGTCCTCGACCGCGATGAATTTCGCGCCGAGCGAGGCCACCTGTTCCTTGACCGCCGGGCGCACATCGGTGGCGGTGACGATGGCGCCGAGCCTGCGCGCCGTAGCGATGGCTTGCAGCCCGGCGACGCCCACGCCCATGACGAACACCCGCGCGGCCGGCACCGTGCCCGCCGCCGTCATCATCATCGGCAGAGCCCGCTCGAAAGCGGCCGCCGCATCCACCACGGCCTTGTAGCCCGCGAGGTTCGATTGCGACGACAGCACGTCCATGCTCTGCGCGCGGGAGATGCGCGGCATCAGCTCCATGGCGAAGAGCGCAACGTTCGTCTTTGCAAGCGTAGCGAGACCCTCGGGCTCCGAGAACGGATCGAGCATGCCGATGACCGCCGCGCCTTTCTTCATGGCTTTGACGATCTCGGCGTTGGGGCGCCTGACGGTCAGCACGAGGTCGGCATCGCCGACCGCCTCGGCGTCGGTCCTGGCGATCTTGGCGCCGGCCGCCTTGTAGTCCTCATCGGCGAAGTGGGAGCGCATCCCTGCGCCAGCGCGGATTGTGACGCTTGCGCCGGCCTTCACGAGCTTCTTGACCGTCTCGGGGGTGAGCCCGATGCGCGGCTCGTTTTCCTCTTCGGCGGGCACGCCAATCGCGATCATCGCAGTCCTAGCGGCTCAACGGATGCGCCGGGCGAGAAGCGCCGGTGCGGAGAAATTTCGAGGCTGAAGGGAGCGGCGGAGACCGCTGCCAGACGGCGAATTTGGCCGCTCAAGCCACAAATAGGGCTAGAAGCGCCATGACCACGACTACGCCGAGGATGGTATAGGCCGTCAACCTGCAAAACAGGCCGTAGGTCTTCATGTGCTCGGCATAGTCCATCGCCGGGCTGCCCTCTTTCGGATTGATGCGCATCGCGAACTCCCCTCTGGCGCTTTATGGCTCTCTCGTCCGGCGCCAATAGCATAAAGCCCTACGGGCGAGCAATAATCGACCATCGGGGGTCAATCAACCTCAACGGTAACGAGCAGGAAGGTTGCCGGAATGGAGGTGTTTCTGCTTGGGCTTTTGTTTTGGCTGCTGAACAGAGCCTCCAGCTCCTTCTGCAGATCACCGGCGCGACCGCTCTTTTCCGCGGCTTCGAACGCATTCATGGTTGGCCCGTAATATTTCCTGAATTCTCCAACGAACTCCGATGGCGGGCCGGGAAAGTTGAAGCTGTATGTATCTTTGACGAACGATATCGCATCCTTTGGAACCCCCGCGGCCGCAAATCGCTCGATCACGTTACTCTCGATCCCCCATGTCATCGGGCTGATGAAGCCTTCCGGCGGTGGCGGCGAATAGGACGCGCTGATTTTCAGGATTTGCGCCACCAATGTCGGATCGTTTGGAATCCAGTTCCCCATCAGGATCCGGCCCCCGGGCCGCGTGACACGCACCATCTCCTTGGCCACATCAAAAGGCTTGGGGGCAAACATGGCGCCAAAGATGCTTACGACGAGATCAAAGGCATCATCCTTCAGTTCGCGCAAATCGGATGCATCGCCTTCCTGAAACTTGCAGTTCGTGAGGCCCAGCTCCTTTGCACGCTTGTTTCCGGCCTCGACGAGGTTGCTCGCGATATCGACGCCCAAAACCTCCGCTCCGAGTTCTCGCCGCTGGTAACGCCGTCGTTCCATCACCGCAGCCGAGATCCAAGACCTTGAGCCCCTTGGTGACTCCGACTCCCCTGACGAGCGCCTCCCCGCTCTCTCTCATACTGTCCGCGATGCGCGTGAAGTCGCCTTTTTCCCAAAGTGCCTTGTTTGGATTCATGGAAGCACTCCGTCTCTTTCGCTCATGAGGCCGACATCGCAGTACTTATGCTGAACCTTCCGGCAATGGCACCTTGGCCTGCGTGAACGCCGCGCGCTGGCGTCCCGCCACATCGGCGAGATCGGCCCCGGCTATCGTGTCGTCGAACAGGCGGTGATAGTTGAGCTCGGCATTGAGGTGCAAGAACACCCCGCCGAGCCCGATCGCCGCCCGGTCCATGAACACGAATTCGCGCGGCACCTTGACCGGCCCCTTCGCTCGCAGTCCCTGGTGCACTCTGAACGCCTCCTGCCTGCCGTACATGCCTGGGCTCACCCGATCGGCGATGGTGCGGACGCGGTCTTCGAGCATAGGGCCATAGATGAAGTTTGCCCAGATATTGAGGATGTCGATCAACTCGTTCGAGAGGCCGGCGAAGCCCCAAGTCTCATAAGCATGGACAACGAGCGCGCGGTCGCCTCTGAGCAGGCCATGATAGAGGTCGATCACGCCCTGGATGAATTTTGGGGCGAAGGTGCGCATGCAGCCATAGTCGAGGAGGTTGATCCCGTCCGCCCTGCCCTCGCCGTCCTCGAAGATGGTGTAATTGCCGAGATGCGGATCGCCGTGGATCACCCCGTATTGGCTGAACGGGTACCACCAGGCGCGGAACATGGCGCGGGCGATTTGGTTGCGCTCTTCGAGCGGGCGGGACGTGTAGTCGAGAAGGCGTCGCCCTTGAAGCCAGCTCATGGTGAGGAGCCGCTTGGTGGTGAGTTCAGAGAACACCTCGGGCACGCGGATGAGCGGATCGTTTTCGAAGATCATTCCGTAAAGCCGCATGTGCCGCGCCTCGAGATCGTAATCGAGCTCCTCGCGGAGCCGCGCCGAGATTTCCTTTAGCATCTCCGAGGTGTCGATGGCGGGGCGCATGCGGGCGTGAATTTGGAACAGAGCGGCGAGCTGGACGAGATCGGCCTCGACCGCCGACTGCATGTCCGGATATTGCAGCTTGCAAGCAAGGGCCCGGCCGTCGTGGCTTACAGCGCGATGCACTTGGCCGAGAGAGGCCGATGCCGCCGCCTCGTGCTCGAATGAGGCGAATTTCGCTTTCCCAATCGGTCCCAAGCTCGGCCGCCATGCGCCGCCGCACGAAGGACCGGCCCATGGGCGGGGCTTGGCTCTGAAGCTGACCGAGCTCAGAGGCATATTCGGCCGGCAGCGCCTCGGGGATGGTTGCGAGGAGCTGCGCCACCTTCATGATCGGACCTTTCAGCCCGCCGAGAGCGGCGGCGAGCGCGGCGGCATCCCGGTCACGCTCGCGGTCGAGGCCGAAGAGCCTCCTTGCCACGATACGGGCTGCGACGGTGCCGACATTGGCGCCGACCCTGCCGTATCGCAGCGCGCGGGCGGTAAACCGGTTCTTCTCCCTGTCTGATCTGCGGTCGTTCATCGGGGTCCAGGGGCAGGTTCGCTCCCCCAACATATAGGAGCGGCAACGGCCGTCCGCTCGGGGCGCCCCACCCGAACCTCAAGCCCGCTGGCGTTGCTACGACCGGCCGAGTTCGCTCAAAGCATTGCGATACTCGCGCATCGCTTTGCGGGCCACTTCCAGCTCGGCCTCGAGCGCAAGCGTCGACGGACGATTTCGGCGTCGCCACATCGTTCGAAAGATAGAGCAGCACCAGCACGACGATCGGCGTGAGAAAATCGGTGACCAGGATCGGACCGGCGTTGCCCGGAGCGAGATTTCCTGTCGCAACGATATCCGTGATGTGGATGACACCGGCGCCCATCAGGAAAGCGGCAGCGGCGAGCGAAGCCGCAAGCCGCGCCTCGAACGCCCTGAAGGCGGCATAGAGCGAAGCGAGTCCAATCCCGAGATTGGCCACGCCCACCTCGAACTGGAACGGGCTGTCGGGCCAGCCGATCGCCGCGGCCGATTGCGCCGGGAAGAAGACGTGGCCGACGAAGGCCCACAGTCCTTGAAGTCCGAGGGGAAAGATCAACAGGTAGCGCAACAGCCGGTCGATGACGAAATCGCGCACGATCGGACGCGGTCCGCGCCAGACGGCAATGCCCGTCGCGGCAAGCGCCGAGACCCAAAAGAGAATCGGTGCGAGCGAAACCTGCGTCATGGCGATGACGTTCCCCTTAGCCCCGCGGCTCCCTACGTTGCAGGCGCGGCGTCGAGGGCCTCAAGTTCGTCGATCAGGTTCTCGATCACCTTGAGTCCCATCGACCAGAAGTTCGGGTCCGAGGCATCGAGGCCGAACGGCGCGAGCAGTTCCTTATGATGCTTGGTCCCGCCCGCCGCGAGCATGTCGAGATAGCGCTCGGCGAAGCCCTTATCGGCCTTCTCGTAAACGGCATAGAGCGAGTTCACCAGGCAATCACCGAAGGCATAGGCATAGACATAGAACGGCGCGTGGATGAAATGCGGGATGTAGCACCAGAAGGTCTCGTAGCCCGGCTTCAGCTCGATGGCCGGTCCTAAACTCTCGCGCTGCACTTCGAGCCAGATCTCGCCGAGCCGGTCGCTCGTAAGCTCGCCGTCGCGCCGCTCGGTGTGCACCTTGCGCTCGAAACTGTAGAAGGCGATCTGGCGCACCACCGTGTTGATCATGTCCTCGACCTTGGCCGCGAGCAGCGCCTTGCGTTCGCGCGGGGTGGGCGCCTGCTTGAGCAGGGCGCGGAAGGTCAGCATTTCGCCGAACACGCTCGCGGTTTCGGCAAGCGTGAGCGGGGTCGGCGCCATCAGCGGACCCTGCACGTTGGCGAGCACCTGATGCACGCCGTGGCCGAGCTCATGAGCGAGCGTCATCACGTCGCGCGGCTTGCCCTGGTAATTGAGCAGGATATAGGGGTGCGCGCTCGGCACGGTGGGATGAGAGAAGGCGCCGGGCGACTTTCCTTCCCGCACCGGCGCGTCGATCCAGCCTTTGGCGAAGAATTCTCCGGCGATATCGGCCATGCGCGGCGAGAAATTGCCGTAGGCCGTGAGCACGGTCTTTTGCGCGGCGGCCCAGGAGATCACCTGTTTCGGCTCCTCGGGCAGCGGCGCGTTCCGGTCCCAATACGCGAGCGTCTTCCTGCCGAGCCATTTCGCCTTCATGGTGTAGTAGCGATGCGAGATGCGCGGGTAAGCCTCGCGCACGGCCGCGATCAGCGCGTCCACCACCTCCTTCTCGACCCGGTTGGCGAGGTGGCGCGAATCGGCAACGTCGGCGAAGCCGCGCCAGCGGTCCGAAATTTCCTTGTCCTTTGCCAGCGTGTTGGTGATGTGGGTGAACAGCCGCACATTCTCCTTGAAGACCTTGGCGAGAGCCTCCGCGGCCGCGCGGCGCTTTCCCTCGTCCCGATCGAGGAGCCGGTTGAGCGTGGGCTCGAGGCTGAGCTTCTCGCCGTCGATGTCGAACTTGAGCGAGGTCATCGTCTCGTTGAACAGGCGGTCCCAGGCGCCGCGCGCCGTCACCGCCTTCTCGTGGAACAGCTGCTCCAGCTTGTCGTCGAGCTGATAAGGCTTCTCCTTGCGCAAATCCTCAAGCCACGGCCGGTAATGGCCAAGCTCGGATTTGGACATCGCCGTCTCGAGCTTGGCGTCGTCGAGCCGGTTGAGCTCGAGCGGAAAGAACAGGAGCTTCGAGGAGATGGCGGTGATCTTCTCCTGGATGTCGCCGAAGAATTTCTGCCGCTTGGGGTCTGACGTATCGGCGGCGTAAAGCAGGCTGGCATAGGACACGATGCGGCCCATCAGATCGTTCAAGGACTCGAACGCGCGCACTGCTTCGGCGAGCGCTGCTCCGCCTTTGGCTCCGTCGAGGAGCTTGGCGAGCCTGCCGGCATATCGATCCTGCATGGCATTGGCCTCGCGCTCGGCGGCTTGAAGATCGGCCTCGAGCTTCGGCGCATCCGGTCTCTCATAGAGATCGGCAAGCTTCCATTCGGGCAGAGCGCCGAGCTTCGACGTCCCTTCCGCTTTGGGATGCGTCTCGGGTTTTGCCTTGCCTCTGGCGGAGGCGGTGGCGGCAAAGGCGGGGTGCTCTGGCAAGTGATGGACTTTGAACGGCATCGGTGGCGTGAACCTCGTTAATGCGACAGCTCTAGTGTGGGAAGGATAACGCGGTCCGGCAAGTTCCAAAGAGCCGCGATCTTCGGTCTTTTCGTGCGGCCGGCACCCGCGACTTCCCCAAAATCGAACCGAGATAAAGGGGATATTTACCTTCAACTGCTCAAATTTGGCACAAAGGAGCTGGTTTCGACCCGGCGTCAAGGCCGGCGCGGACTTGCCCCGGAAGTTTCAGTCGTAGCGTCGCGAAGTCTTGCGTCATGCCAAAACGCGTTCTGGTCGTCGACGACGATCCCTCCCAGCGCCATATCCTAGAAGAGACCATCAAGCGGTTCGGCTATCACGTCGCCGTCGCCGATAGCGGCGACGGTGCGCTCGCTGCGCTCGCCGCCGACAGCGCGGGCGATATCGCGCTTGTCCTCCTCGACCTCTTCATGCCGGACGTGGACGGGCCCGCCGTCCTCTCGGCCATGCGCGCCCTTCCGCGCAAGCCTCCCGTCATCGTGCAGACGGATCCGGGCAGCATCGATGCCGCCATCGCCGCGATGCAGGCCGGAGCCGCCGACTTCGTGCTGAAACCGGTAAGCCCCGAACGGCTCGACGTCTCGATCAAGAACGCCCTCAGGATCGAAGCGCTGGCCGATGAGCTCGTCCGCATCAAGGCTTCGGCCAAGGGCGCACTTGGCTTCGCCGATTTGATCGCGAGCAGCGAAGCGATGACCCGGGTGCTGGAACTCGGGAAGCGCGCCGCCGATTCGACCCTACCCGTTCTCATCGAGGGCGAGTTGGGCGTGGGCAAGGAGCTTATCGCCCGTGCCATTCACGGCGAGAGCGCCCGAAAAATGGGGCCGTTCGTCACGGTGAATTGCGGCGCGAGCCCAGAGAACGGCATTGAGAGCGTTATGTTCGGCGCCGAGGCGCGCGGCGGCAAATTCGCCGAAGCCGACATGGGCACGCTCTTTATCGATGAGATCGGAGAGCTTCCGCTCGAGGCGCAAGCAAAACTGCTCGCCGCGCTCGAAGCCGGCGAGACCGAAGCGAACGGCGCGAGGCGCAAGATGGCCCCGGATGTGCGCCTGACCGCGGCGACCAATCGCAATCTGATCGATCTCGTCAATGACGGCCGGTTTCGCGAGGACCTCTATTACCGGCTCAATGTCTTCCCCATCTGGGTGCCGCCGCTCCGCACGCGGCGCGAGGACGTGCCAGAGCTCGTCCGCCACTTCATCGCCCGCTTCGCCGCAGAGGAAGGCAAGCGTATCGACCACCTCGGCGCCGACGCGGGCGCCATGCTTCAGCGCTATAGCTGGCCCGGCAATATCCGCCAGCTCGAGAACGCCGTGTACCGCGCGGTCGTGCTCGCCGATTCGCCGACGCTCACGGTGAACGAATTTCCGCAGATCGCAGCCCATGTCGAGGGCTACGCGGTCACGGTCCCGCCTGCGCCGGCGCCAAAGAATCCGCTGCCCCGCTTCGAAGGACCGGCCATGCTCGGCGAAGTGGCGCCGGCCACGATCAACGTGCCGCAACCGGGCGGCAAGGACGCGATCGGGATCCCGGCGCTCAGCGAGACCGGCGACATTCGCCCGCTCGAAGCCGTCGAGGCCGACATGATCAGGCTCGCCATCGGGCGCTATCGCGGACGGATGACCGAGATCGCAAGAAGGCTCGGGATCGGCCGGTCGACACTCTACCGCAAGATGCGCGAGATCGGGATCGAGGCGCGGCCGAACTGACCGCGACGGCGGGGACTTGCCGGGCTGTCGTCCCGGTGGAGCGTGCAGAAAATTGGGGGAGCACATCATGAGATTTGCCGGTTGCGCTGCGCTCATTTTGCTTGTGGCCGCCGCTATGAGCGGGCCTGCTTGCGCCGCCGAGCCCGGATTGGCCGGACCCCCGCTCACCCGCAGCGAGGAGATCCGCATTGCGATCCAACAGCAGCTTGCAGCCAAGTTCACGACGGCAACCAAAACGAAAATTAGCGAGCAAGGCGCGCTCGTCGAGTTCTATGCGGCTCCGGAACAACGTCCGCTCTGGGTCAATGAGGACGGCTTGACCGAGCGCGGCAAGGCCGTCGTGGCCGAGATCGAGAACGCCGACGACTATGGCTTGCGCGCGCGCGACTACGCGCTTCCGGCGCTCGACGCGTTCGATGCCGCGGGCAGCAATGCACCAGAGTGGCTCGCCAGCGCGGAGATCAAGATCAGCTATGCCGTGCTCGATTATGCCCGCGACGCGCGAGGCGGCCGGATCGAGCCTGAGCGGATTTCGCGCAATCTCGATCCCACGCTCGCTTTGCCGAACCCCTCCGAAGTGATCGACTCGATCGCCATACGCGCAGATCCCGCCGACTATCTCAGAAGCTTCCAACCCGATCATCCGCAATTCGAGGCTCTGAGACAAAAGCTGATCGAGCTCCGCGGCCGCAAGTCCGAGACGCCGAAACACGCGATCGAGATTCCAAACGGTCCCACGCTCATGCTCGGCGTCGAGCAGGAGCAAGTGGCGCTCCTCCGCAATCGGCTCGACATCCCCTCAACGAGCCCGGACGGAACGCCCATCATCGCGACGAAATTCGACGAGCAGGTCGCAGAGGCCGTTCGCCGCTTCCAGCTCGCTCACGGCGCTGTCCCCGATGGCGTCGTGGGACCGGGGACGAGGCGGCTCCTCAATGGCGGGCCGTCGCAGGCAGCGGGGAGCCCCGCGAAGATCAAAGCGATACTCATCAATATGGAGCGCTGGCGCTGGCTGCCGCGCGATCTCGGCGCGTTCTACGTGACGGTGAATATCCCCGAATTCATGTTGCGCGTCGCCAAGGACGACGGCCCCGTCTATGCGACGCGCGTCGTCGTCGGCAAGCCCGACACGCCGACGCCCGTTCTCTCCAACGAGATGCAGACGGTGGTGTTCGGTCCCTATTGGCACGTGCCGACGTCGATCAAGGTGGACGAGATCAGGCCATACCTCCGCGAGGAGGCATCCTGGTTCTTCCGCAGCAGCAGGTGGAACACCTCGGTACTTCGGCGCCACGGACTCGGCATCCGCTATGCCGGCCGCGAAATCGATCCCGATTCGATCGATTGGAACCAAGTCGATATCCGCAATCTCGAACTCTACCAGCCGCCGGGACCCGACAACGTGCTCGGCAGAGTGAAGTTCGTTTTCCCAAACAAGCACGACGTTTACATGCACGACACGCAGCAGAAAAACCTCTTCGCCTACCCGGTTCGGGCCGAGAGCCATGGCTGCATGCGCGTGCAGCATCCCGAGGAACTGGCGGCGATCATCATGAGCCACGACCAGGGCTGGAGCGAGGGGCGAACGTTTACGGCGCTCGAGACGGGCTACGACCAGCAGGTCCCGCTAAAACGGCGGATTCCTGTCCACGTCACGTATTTCACTCTTAAAGTGAATGATGACGGATCGCTCTCAACCTACGGAGATATTTACGGTCACGATGCCCGACTGGCAGCCGCTTTGGGGCTTTAAGCCTGTGAATAACCTGGGGAAATTTTGTTAACTCTACCCGGAAATTCACTGTTAGCTTAATACGGTTGCCTTGTTTTTCCCGCATTTTGGCTAATACTTAACGCAGCGGACGGCATGGGGAAGTGCCGCCTGCGGGGGTGCGCGCCCGATACGTTGGTCGCGCGCTTGACGGGAGCCGGCATCGGGAGTGCCGGCGAGGGAAAGGCTTAAGACGGGGATGCGAATCCGGGGGAGTGTCGCGCGTCGCGCCATCTTTGGCGCAAGCATGACATTGATTGCCGCCGCGACGTGGTGCACGGCGACCGCTCATCGCGCGAGCGCGATCGGCGAGACGCGCACCCTCAGCATGTACAACATCCACACCAAGGAAACGCTGACCGTCACCTTCAAGCGCGACGGCAAATACGATGCCGCGGCGCTGAAGCAGATCAACACCTTCATGCGCGATTGGCGGGCCAATCAAGAAACCAAGATGGACCCGGCCCTGATCGACCTGATCTGGACGCTGCAGAAGCAACTCGGCTCGCACGAGCCGATCCATCTCGTTTCCGCCTATCGCAGCGCCGCGACTAACGCCTCCCTCCGGCGCAAAGGCGGCGGGCAAGCCAAGAAGAGCCAACATATCCACGGCAAAGCCGCCGACATCCACTTCCCCGACGTCCCCGTGAAGACGCTGCGGAACTCCGCGTTGGTGCAGGAAGTCGGCGGCGTCGGTTACTACCCGACCTCCGGCATTCCTTTCGTCCATGTCGATACCGGAAACGTCCGCATGTGGCCGCGCATCCCGCGGCTTGAACTCGCCTCCCTCTTCCCCGACGGCAAGACGCGCTATCTCCCGACCGACGGCAAGCCGATTACGCGCGAGGACTACAAGCTCGCGATGGCCAAGGGGCTCGTCGGCAACACCATGGTCGCGTCTGCTGCGCCCTCTGCCAGGTCTGCGGCCGATGTCGTTGCCGAGGCCGAATTGGACGCGCAGACGGAGGATGGCAAGCCGCAATTGATCCTCGCGTCCTACACGCCGGGATCGGCTGACATCATCGAGGACTCCCGGGCGCCAAATCCCCCCGGGCGCCTTTTCACCTATGCGAGCGTAGGCGGCATGTCGCTGCCCGGCCTCTTGCGGTCAGCACCGGAGAAGCGCGCGCCCGCCCCCGAAGCTTCCCCGCTTCCCACCTATGAGGACGCCGAGGTCGTTGGCGCTCCAGAGGCGGACGATGACCATCCCGACCAGTTGAGCTACGCCCCCTTCGAGATTGCCGGCCTCATGACCGACGCATCGGTCACCTACAGCCGCACGCTCGCGCCGCTCTCCCATCCCGAGCAGGACAGCATCGACTACCTGTTTGAGGACATGGATCACCCGACCGCCTTCAAGCTGCGCGGAGGCTCGGGCTATCAGGGCCTGGCGGCAGCCCAGCGCTTCTCGGGTCAGGCGGTGAAGGCGCTCTACGCCGAGGCCGAGGGCCCCGCTCCGACCCGGCTCGCCCAAAGCACGCGCTAAGCCGCGGCAAAGCGGCCTCAAGTCAAAACCTGAGCCTTTAGGCGGCTTCTGCGTCCGCCGCTGCCATGCCGAGCGCATGGAGATAGGTGGCAAGCACGGCCTCTTCCTCGCGCCTCTTATTGGCGTCCTGCTTGCGCAAGCGGACGACCGTTCGCAGCGCCTTCGCGTCGAAGCCGTTGCCCTTGGCCTCGGCATAGACCTCGCGCAAATCGGCGGCGAGAGCGGCTTTTTCCTCCTCGAGCCGCTCGATGCGGGCGACGATGGTGCGAAGCTGATCTTTGGCTGACGTTTGGAGCTGCACGGCGAAGACCCCGGATTTTCGATTCGAGCGAGGTCCAAGCTTAAGGCGGCGATCGGCTGCGGCAAGACAGGGGCGGCTCTTATCCCGCTTATCCAGAGCGGGCTATCGGCTCCGCCGCAGCGGCTTCGGCGCCTCGGTCTGATGCCGCGCCTTCCACTCCTCGTAGGCCATGCCGTAGACCGCCTCCCGCGCCTCGTCCTTGCTCAAGGCAAGGCCTTTCCCCGCGGCCGCCTCTTGATACCAATTGGCGAGGCAGTTCCGGCAAAACCCCGCGAGCTCCATGAGATCGATATTCTGCACGTCGGTCCGCTCGCGAAGATGCCGGACGAGCCGCCGGAAGGCTTCCGCCTCGATCTCCGTCTGTGTCTTCTCGTCCATGATCGCTTGCTCCGTTTTGCCAGCGCGCGCGCCGCCCTTGGTTCCGTCGGTGTAAGAGCCATGCAGCTCGATGGCGTGCAGCGCGCCGCCCGTCTCGTCGAGCACCTTGCGCAAGACCGTGGCGAATCGCGCGGCCCATTCGGCCTGTCCTTCGGGACCGAGGATGAGATCCTGCCGCAGTTCGACGAGCGCGTGCGCCAAGCCGCGGAGTGTCCCGTGCCGGTAAAGCGTATCGCCTTTCAATTGGCCCGAATAGGGAACGTTGTCGCCGACCTCAATTCCGGGAATTGCGCGCAACGCCTGAAGCAGAGGAAGGGCGAGCCTCGGGTCCTTGTCCCATAACACGCCGACCCCCCAGGGACGGTGAACGCCCTTCCAGGCTTGCGTGAAGCTGTGGATCGAGACGATGACGGGCGGCTTGCCGAGCGCGATGGCCTCATCCACGGCGCGCGCGATCGCCTGGTGATAGGGCTTGTAGTAGGTGTCGATCCGCGATTGCAGCGCATCGGCATCGAGCCCGACATTGCCCGGCACGATCAGACCGTCTGTGATCTGCATCATCAGCGTCGGATCGTCGAGGCCGCGATTGGGATCGATCAGGAGACGCGAGAAGCGCGACAGGATCGCCGGCGCGCCCAGGATCTCCGCCAGACGCTCCGCGACAGAAGCGGCGCCGAGATCGTAGGCGATGTGGCGATGGAGGTCCTGCTCCTTGAGGCCGAGCCGATCAAAGGCCGTCGGGATCGTGTTCTCGGCATGGTCGCAGAGGATGAGGATGCCAGCGCGAGCGTCGCCGTCGATGCTGCGGTAGGCGCTTAAGCCCCCTTCGTCTTGTGCCAAACTATCCAGATCAGGCTCCCCTGAGCCGCGCAGCCGGCGGCTCCCCACCTTCTCGCCCGCCCCCTCCCCCGGCCGCAAGAAAAAATCTTGATCCCGGCCTAGGTTGCGTCGCAATTATTGTCGCAATTACTCACGACTTTCGCCGGCCCTTCTGCCGGAACAGCGAGGGTCTATAATCGGGCCCGGCGGTCAGACAAACGCAACCAATTCGATGCTAACCTCCAACATTCCCTTGCCACGATACGGGGCCTGCTAGCGGGATGATGCCTGGTTTCCCGACGATCCGGACGGCCGCCAAGCGCCTGCTTTCCGCACCCCTACCCTCCTGGCGAGGCTTGATCGCGGGGCTCGTTCTCGCCGCGGCCGGCGCCGCTTTCGGCGCGAGCCCGGCGCATGCCGATCTCAAGCTCTGCAACACGACCGCGAGCCGGGTCGGCGTCGCCATCGGCTACAAGGACTCGGAAGGCTGGGCCACCGAAGGATGGTGGAACATCCCCGCGCATGCCTGCGAGACCCTGCTCAAGGGCGTGTTGATCGCCCAGTTCTATTACATCCACGCCATCGATTACGACCGCGGCGGCGAATGGGGCGGCAGCCTCTTTATGTGCACGGACGACAAGTCCTTCACCATCCGCGACACCAAGGATTGCGTGAAGCGCGGCTACAAGCGCACCGGCTTCTTCGAGGTTGACACCGGCGAAGAACGCGATTGGACCGTCCGCCTGACCGATCCAGAGGGCGAGCCGAAACCCCAATGAGGCGCAATCGCCGGGTCAAGATCGTCGCCACGCTCGGTCCTGCCTCCAACAACGAAAAAACGATGCGGCGCCTGTTCGAGGCGGGCGCCGACGTGTTCCGCGTGAACATGAGTCATACCCCGCATGAGGGCTTGCGCGACATTCACGCGATCGTGCGCAAATTGGAGACCGAGTTCTCGCGGCCGATCGGCATCCTGGTCGATCTGCAAGGCCCCAAGCTCCGCATCGGCAAGTTCGAGTCGGGCGCGATCAAGCTCAACGAAGGCGACGTGCTGAGCTTCGTCCGCCGCGAATCGGTCGGCGGTCTCGGCCGCGTGCACCTGCCGCATCCGGAGATCTTCCCGGCCGTGCAGGCCGGCCATACGCTCCTGCTCGACGACGGCAAGTTCCGGCTGCGCGTCGTCGAGGCGAGCGACGTCCGCATCGATGCCGAGGTCATGACCACGGGCTGCTCGGCAGCCGCAAGGGCATCAGCCTTCCCGACACCGTGCTTCCCTTCGGCGCCATGACCGAGAAGGACCGCGCCGATGTGGACTATGCCATGTCGCTCGGCGTCGGCTGGATCGCGCTCTCCTTCGTGCAGCGCGCAGAGGACATCGCCGAGGCGCGCAAGCTCGCCCGCGGCCGGTCCTCGATCATGGCCAAAATCGAAAAGCCGTCGGCGCTGGAACATCTCGATGACATCATCGACCTTGCCGACGCCATCATGGTCGGGCGCGGCGATCTCGGCGTGGAAATGCCGGTCGAGAAGGTGCCGGGCCTGCAGAAGCAGATTACGCGCGCCGCGCGCAACGCCGGCAAGCCGGTGGTGATCGCGACCCAGATGCTCGAATCGATGATTGCCGCGCCGGTGCCGACCCGAGCCGAGGTCTCAGATGTCGCCACCGCCGTGTTCGAGGGCGCCGATGCGGTGATGCTGTCGGCCGAATTGGCCGTGGGCAAATATCCGGTCGAGGCCGTCGCGACCATGGATCGGGTGGCGATCGAGGTCGAGCGCGATCCGCTCTATGACGCCATCATCCATGCCCAGCGCATCGGCCCCGAGGCGACCGGCGCCGACGCCATCTCGGCCGCGGCCCGCACCGTGGCCGACACGCTCAATCTCGCCGCCATCGTCTGCTATACGGCCTCCGGCGCGACGAGCCTGCGCGCGGCCCGCGAGCGCCCCAAGCAGCCGATCATCGCACTCACGCCGATCCCGGCCACGGGGCGCAAGCTCGCGCTCGTCTGGGGGCTCCATTGCGTGCTCACCGACGACCCCCGCGATCTCGACGACATGGTCGCCAAGGCCTGCCGCATCGCCTACCAGGAAGGCTTCGCGCTCCCGGGCCAGCGCGTCATCATCTCGGCCGGCGTGCCGCTCGGAACGCCGGGCGCGACCAACATGCTTCGCATCGCCTTCGTCGGCGACGATACCGATATCTAGGCGGAGGCGCCGTCAGAGGTTGCGTGCGCCGATTTCTTTTTCGAGAAACCTCACCGCTTGCTCGGCATCGCTGAGAAATGGATTGATCGCAAGAGCCTTGCGGTAGGCCTCGAGCGCCTCCGGCTTCTTGCCGAGCGCCTCGTACGCGAGGCCAAGCTGTTCGAGCGCGCGGAAATGTTTCGGGTCTCGCTCGAGCGCGCGATTGAGATCGGCAAGGGCAAGGTCGTATTTGCTCTCCGCGTACTGGACTTTCGCGCGGAGATACCAGGCTTCGGCTTCCTCGGGCGCTATGGCGACCGTCGCGTCGAGAATCTCAAGTGCGAGACCGAGATCCTTGTCGTTAGTGAACCGCTCCGCCCGGCCGATGAGGAGATCGACCGTGGGGCTGCCGGTCGCGCGCCACAGCGTCTCGATATTGGTGATGATCGGCGCCGCTTCCTCCGCGTCCTTCGCCTTGGTGAGCTGCACATAGAGTTCGCCGAGAACCCTCGGCTTTTCTGCGGGGCCGGGCAGCGGAAAATCGTCGGGCTGGGCCGCGAGCCCTTCCCCTCCATTCTCCTGGGCGAACCCGGTTCGCCCGCGCCTTCGCTTCCGGGTTGGAGGTCGGGGCGGAAGACGCCGCGATTGAGCTCGCGCGGCTTGGCGGGAATGTCGCCGGGTTGTGGCTCTGGAGATGGCGCTTCGCTTTCGTCCGGCGCAACCTCGGCCGGTTGCTCGAGATCGGACGGAATCTCGACATCGCCCTCGAAGGCCGCGGCCAGGAGCGGAAAGCAGAAACTCGCCGAGAAGAGCAGCGCGGCGACAAGCACTGTCGGGGCGCTTAGGTGATTGAAGCGGACACCTTCGGCGGTCCGCATCGCCATCAGCCCTGCCGCGCCTTGTAGCGGCGATTGGTCTTGTTGATGACGTAGAGCCGGCCGCGCCGCCTCACCACGCGGTTATTGCGATGGCGCTTGCGCAGGGCCCGGAGCGAATTCTTGATCTTCATGGCAAGTCATCCATCTTCGCGGAAATGAAAATGGCTTGGGCGGCCGAAGGCCAGCCATTCAAGCCGGCCGGACCATAGGAAGGCTAACCGCTCCTGTCAACGATTCGGCCCCTTTTTCGCGTCTCTCCCCCAAACTGTCGCAGGCTTGACGCCGCCACCCGTCGTCCCTATACTTAACCTGATGGTTAAGTATCAAGACATAGCGCTCGACCGCACTTTTTCCGCCCTCGCCGATCCGACGCGGCGGGCGCTGCTCGCGCAACTCGATCGCCGCGCGGGCGTTTCGATAAGCGAGCTCGCGCGGCCGTTCTCGATGTCGCTCCCCGCCGTCATGAAGCATCTCGATGTGTTGTCGGACGCCGGATTGATCACACGGAGCAAGGTCGGCCGCACCGTCACCTGCCAGCTGGCCGCTGCCCCAATGGAGCAAGCCATGCACTGGCTCAATCACTACCAGCGCTTCTGGTCGGACCAGCTCGACCGGCTCGCTGCCTTTGTGGAGGACGATTTCATGCCCGCCCAAGCCAGGCTTGCCGAAAGGCCCAGCCTCACCCTCAAACGTCGTCTCGATGCCCCGCCGCAAAAAGTCTACGCCGCCTGGACCGACCCCAAAAAAATCCTGAAGTGGTTCGGCCCCGACTCCGGGCCGGTCAAGGACGCCGCCGCCGATGTCAGGGTGGACGGCCACTATGCCATCACCTTCTCGACCGAGGACGGCGAAGAGCATCACGTGAGCGGCGTCTATCGCGAGGTGGTTCCGGAGCAGAAACTCGTCTTCACCTGGGCGTGGCGCTCCACGCCCGAGCGCGAGTTGCTGGTCACGATCCTCATCAAGCCCGACGGGGCGGGATCGGTGCTGACGCTGATTCATGAGCAGTTCTTCGATGAGCCCGCGCGCGATCGCCACGCGCAAGGCTGGAGTGGCTGCCTCGACAAGCTTGCACAATTTTTTGCTTAGCCCCCACGAAACGTGAGTTCTTAGGAAGGACCTGGTCATGCCGATCTGCGCGTCGAAGATCAATCCGTGCCTGTGGTTCGATACCGAGGCCGAGGAGGCTGCGCGCTTCTATTGCTCGATCTTCAAGACGTTCCGGCGGAAGGCGCTTCAGCGCGGCCCTGCTCTATCTCGCCGGAACCATCTTCGTGACGATGGCCTTCAATGTGCCCCTCAACAACAAGCTCGCCGCAACCGGCGCCAAGAGCGCCGAGGGTGCGAGTGTCTGGAAGACATATCTTTCAGCCTGGACGGCCTGGAATCATGTGCGGACGATTGCCGCGCTGGTCGCGTGCGCGTCGTTCATCCTGGCCTTGAGAGCGTGAGAAATTGAACCCTAAGGAGAACACCCATGGCCTATGTCGATGGATTTATCGTGCCGGTTCCGAAAAAGAAGCTCGAAGCCTACCGCCGCTTGGCGCGCAAGGCCAGCAAGGTCTGGCGCGATCATGGCGCGCTCGATTTCAAGGAATGCGTCGCCGACGACGTGAAGAAGGGCAAGTGGACGTCATTTCCGCGGAGCGTCAAGTTGAAGCCGAGCGAGACGGTGGTGTTCTCCTACATCCTCTACAAGTCGCGCACCCATCGCGACAAGGTCAACGCCAAGGCGATGAAGGACAAGCGGCTCGCGGGAATGGATATGAAATCCATGCCCTTCGACGGCAAACGCATGATCTGGGGCGGCTTCAAGGTGATTGTGGAGACGTAGGCTTTCGCCTCCGCCCGCGCACTCAAGGCCTATTTCGCCGTCATGTTCCTGATGACGCCGGCAAGCAGCGTAATGATCACGCCGCCGATGGCGCCGCCGGCGATATTGCCGACCCAGCCTTCGATCGCCTGACCGGCGAAGGTGCCGATCAGCTGGCCGACCACGCCGCCGCCGATCGCGCCTGCGATCGCGTTGCCCAAGGTCCCGAGCGAGTATTGCTTGGCCGCGGCGCCCGCCGCGCTGCCACCGACCGCGCCGGACACGGCTTGAACGAGAAGACTCGTGAGATCCATCTGCCTACCCCCTTGCTTGAGTCCCGCACCGAATTATGCCGGCCACATTGAGCGTGGCCTTGAGTAGCGAGACTATCGCAAATCCGCCGCTCCGGCTTGGACAAACTGACGGAAATGTGGGGAAAACAGTCGGCGCGCTGTGCGCTGCGGTGAAATCCACGCGACGTGCGTTGGCTTGGCAGGTCCGCGCTGCAAGTCCCCGCAAGATCGACAAAATCCGGGTGCTGACAATGTAGCAATAATGCGAGACATCGGTTTGGGCCATCCTTAACCGAGGTTCTTCCTTTTCTTTGGTTGGGCGGAAGAGTTCTAGAAATAATCGAAGGTTCGACTGGGGGCCCTCGGGCAAGGAGAGGCATCTCAATGAACCCAATACCCAGCTGTCATCTGCAATTCGTCGGAGCGACCGTCGGCCTGTTCAAAGCTGTCGTGCGTGTCGCGGTGAGACGGCCAACGCAGGCGTCGTGGAATTCTGGTGCCGACGCGTCGCCGTTAGAGGTTGCTGGCCGGCCTTAGCCGGAGGCGAGACGCGATTGGGAAACGTTCCTGCCGCGCATCACGCGCGCGCGAGGTTCGAACTTGCGTTGAGATGGGAGGCGCCCCGGGCTAACGGGCGGCCTCCACTCTAGGCGCGACTGGGATCGAACCAGTGACCTCTGCGATGTCAACGCAGTTGCCTCCCCTGAAGCCCGCACAAATCCGTGGATCTCGATGAGTTCTTTCCCGTTTCGTTCAGTCTTAGTTCACGCCAACCTGGGGCCAACCTGGGGCGCACGTCATTCTCCGAAGCTCCTCATCCCGGTTCCAGCATTTTCTATTCGCGCTGAAGTCCCCACTGTTCTGCAGAGTGGGACGCGCTCGCCTCGGCGGGTGTCCTTTGCTAATTTGGTACAGCCACATTTCGAGGATGGACCCGGCATGGAAACCATTTATGTTTCTAATAAGGGGGATGACAAAAACGATGGCCTGTCGAGGCAAACACCTGTTTTCTCGTGGGAGCGACTTTGTTCGCTCTGCACCGGAGACCACGAGATGTTTCTCATGGAAGGCGCTGATACCTTGACCAGACTGGGTCGCGAAGTCCAGGCAACGCGGCATTACACAGGAGCGTCAGGTAGCTGGTAGGAACGGGTGCTGGGTGCCGTGAAGAACACAGGCATGCGCAATGCTCCGCCGGGTGGAACCTACGGCGCAAAAACCTTCGGAAATGGTTCTAACCGCTCTCCGGCGGGTTTATAATCGAAAGGCTGAGGGGCTACCCCCTGTTCCGCGTTAAAGGGTTGGCCATGACCCTGAACATAACGGGCATCGTTGTCGATGAGCCCGACGAGCGCCAGCCTGCGGGCAACACTAATCCTGTCGATCAATTCTGGACTGCTGCCGGCGACGTACTCATCGAGGTCGTCAATCGTCAACCGCGCATACGCACTATCGTAGAGGGCGTGATTAACGCTGGGGGCGACATCGAGATTACCGCGCACAACCAAGCTGGACGGATCTCAGTAACCTTGGCGGGACCTTCGGGGCTTCGGCATATCGTGCTCGCCGATGCGCGGCAGATGTTGCTCTAGGCTGACGAGCGACCATCTCTGGCTAGTTGCCGTGCTGCGTTTTGGGCTTATCGCCCCATTGGGAACCGCTGAGCGGGTCAAGCCTCTCGCCTAGCTCTCGTTGCAACGGCGTCTCAGAACCCGAACGAGAAGCTGACGCTGGGATGCGCACGGATAGGTGGAACATGAAGCCGCTGGCCTTAGTTCACTTTCTGCAAGGACGCGCCATGCGAATGTTCTACACCACGGTACTATGGGCGACCCTTAGCGTTGAGGCTTCATTTGCTGGCGGGATTGACCAGCTTGAGAAAGGCATCCCGCAGGGCCAGGACCCGCCGGGGGCCGATAACGGGCAGCAACCTCCTCCTTCAAAGGATAAGGAAGTCATCCCACCACCACCCGTAGGCGACGATGACATTTATACGGATGCGCCTAATCCCGATGCAGGACATGAGGAGGAGGTAATCCCACCATCTCCGACTACACCAGACGACAAGTCGAGCATATCGCCACCCTAGGCGATAAATGGCGTCCGCTTTGCCCTCAGAAGCGGGGTGCGTCGGCGCATTGACCATGTCCGCTATGTGCATAGCGGACATTGCACGCTGGTAGGCGCGGCCGCATAAAAAGCGAATAGCTGCCCTCCCTCAACGGAGCGCCTTTTGCTGTCGGAGCACCACGAACTCTAGCTCTTCTTGGATGTCACAACGTGAACGCGACCCGGTACTTGGGTCACCTTTTTGCTGTTACATTTCGGGCACAACACCTTCGCCGCCTCGTGCTCGCTGATGGTTTCAGTGCGCTCGAATGACTTGCCGCATTCTTCACAACGATACTGGTAGGTCGGCACGTCCACCCCTCCCGATCAAATGGTTCCGATGAAATCCCGCTTGCCCAATTCAACACCGCAATGCCGCAGAATGTCGTAGGCCGTGGTGCAGTGGAAATAAAAGTTGGGTAGCACGAAATGCACCAGATAGGGCTGGCCTTTGAAACTCATCGTGTGCTCACCGAGGGTTAAAGTGATGTTCCGACCCTCAGAGCCATCAATGTCGCCAGTTTGGATGGATTGTACGAATGCCACCGCGTTTGTGATCCGAGCCTTGAGATCGGCAAAGGTCTTCTCCGTGTCGTCATGTTTCGGCACTTCGACACCTGCGAGCCGCGCAGCGGCTCCCTTGGCGAGATCGGCTGCAATCTGCACCTGACGAATGAGGGGAAGCATATCAGGGGCAAGCCGGTAATCGAGCAAGACTTCTGGATCAATCTTGCGGTTCTTGGCATGAGCCTCGGCCTTGTCCAAGATCGCGGAGAGGTTGTTTAACATTTGCACAAATGCAGGGACGGAAGCCTGATACATCGAGAGTGACATAGACATGACCTCTTTAATCGAAGGGGTTACATCGCTGTGACCGGCGTCAAGGGTGAAGTAGAGAAAGTGCTCTCGCCTATAAACGCCGATGCCCTATGGAGGACTATATGCGGGGTGCGCACAAAGCGAAGGAAATGAAGCGTCGAGCAAGCCAGCGCAGAGCGGCACACAAGACACGGCTGGCGGCGCTAACACTCAAAGCGGAACGCGGTCGAAGCCGGAAGGGGCAAGACGAAGGTTGGATCTAAAGGCTCTGCAAAGTTAACCAGTCGAGCAAGCAAGCGCGGGAAGAGAGCGGAGTAGCAGTCTATAAGCGTGGCGAAGATGCTCATCCGCCTCGAAGGTGCTCATGCACTTTACGTCAGCATCTTCGCGCGACGGCCTTATCTCCGGCTGCTAGCCCTGCCAACTCCTCGACGCGCGTATTGGTCGTCTCAAGGCGATACGGTAAATCGGACGCAGTGCCTGAGCAGGGCAAGATCATCATCGACAGCTAAGGGCCGCTTACCCGCAAGACATAAAGGGTTGGCTAAGGAGGCATTGCAACAGTTGTTCAGTTGCATTGAAGCCTCTACTTCACCCCGGATCATAGTAGTGGGGCCGACGATAATGGTCGGGCCAACCATCGTAGGACTTGTCGGGGTGGTGATACGCTCGATAAGTGGGCCGGTAATAGCGACGGTGGGCGTATCGATAGCGGCGATGCCCGACTTCCTCGACTGCAGCAGCACCAAATTTGACCAAGCCCAAAGACAGGTGGCTTGGCTGCGAACTGGCTGGAGTGGGCGTGGCGAGCATCAGACCCACCGAGCACGTTCCAGCAAAAAGGTTCAGACCTAGAGCACGCAAGTGGCGCTCCTTTCCCGTCTCGGGCAAGGCTGCGTGCCGAGGTAGACCGCAATGTCGCCTTATTTTGGGTGAGTTCGGGCGATACAGCCACGCCGTTGGTTCGACACCAACCTCCGCACAACCCGCGTAACCTGTTCCTGAAAGCGGAAGGATTTACGTAATGACCAACAAGAGAGTTTCCCATTTCCTGAAAACTCTGGCGGCCTTCGCGGTCACCGCCACTTTCGCCAGCGTCAGCTTTGCCGGTGAATTTACGGTTCACAAAGGTAAGCGATACAGGGCAACACTGTCTCTTAACTCGGTCGAGCGGTTAGCTGACAACGCTCTGATCGCAAGTAAGTTTCGCGCTTTAGGCTTCTCTAAAGTACGTGTCTCAGGCGAAGGAGCGATCCGTAGGGTCGAAGGCTTCTGGTCACGTAAGGATGCCAGTACGGCCTTGCCCCCTCAGATCATTGCAGTAGCTAGACTATAACAGCGCCATCGCGTCCGAATGAGCTTTGCGGTGTGGCGCTAGCTCTAATTGCAACGGCGTCTCACCGACTGCCAGTTAGTGCCTGAGCACCCTATCGATGCGATCCATCGCCTCGATGACCGTCTCATCTTGGTCGGAAGCCTGTACTTCGTTGCGGTACAAGATGGGCAAATCAGCGCTGCGTGGGTAGACGCCGGCACGCCAGCCGATAGGTCCTCGTGAGACCTCGATAGCGTAGCCGCGATAAATCATTGTGTAAGTGGTACGGACTTCAGCTCTAAGCATGGCGGTTTCCCTCCCCTCCTGGGAAGCCTCGCCTGCCACCTATTTCCACTTTGTTTCGCGCGATCGGAAACAGGAAAACCAGTTAATGGATTGCTCATCGTTGACAGGTGGGCCCGCAACAAGGAGAGCGTCTTTCGTGCCAACTCAGGAGGGAGAACATGGACGATAAGAAAAAGAAAGAAGACGCCGCTAACGCAGAAAAAGGCACGGTAGGAAGCACACTCGGTGGCGCAGTCGCGGGCGCGGTGGCCGGGACTGCGCTGCGTGTTCCGGTCGTCGGAACCGTGATTGGCGCGCTCTCTGGTGCCGCTATTGGCGCAGCGAGAAAGCGGACGTAGAAAACCCCGAAGACGGAAGGCGAAGGGGGCAGTGGCCGCGCCAAAAAAGAAAGCTTCCAAAAGGAAAGCGCCCACGACAAAGAAGTCGTCCAGAAAGGCAAAATCAAAGAGAACAACGGCCGCGCGGCTACCACAAGAACGGCACCAAAAAGGGCAACGACCAAAAAGCCGCAGCCCTCGGCTAAGTCGCGCCGAACAGCACCTAGGGCTCGACGGAGCCAAAAGCGCAGATCATGACCGTCTGGGTGCCACGAAGCTGATCGCGTCCTGTCAGTCCCCGGTAACGCAATCAACGGCTCTTCGAACGAGGATTGGGCTTTTCTCTGGCGGCTTCAACTCGGCTCATTGCCACCTGATCAAGGTGACGCCTCACCTGTTCCCTGGTGCAGCCGAGCTTCCGCAACCGTCGCTCGATCTCCTCAATAGTCGGCCAGCTCTCAACTCTCTCGAAGGTGTCTAACTCGTCGTACTGTTCCATGGCGATGCGTGTAGATGAAATTCATTGAATAGCGCTTATATGGGCAATTAAAATGCGAATTAAAAGTCCTAAGCGGTTGATAAGAGTGAGTAAGCCGCGCTAGAGCCACTCGTCTCAGAGAACCTTTTTTTGTCGGGGGCAGGTTCGTTGCGAGTTGGCGTGACCGACGAGCGCTGATTTATCCACCAAATAGACGCCTGAAAAGTCCGCCTCGTTTTCGCCGCTGAGGAAAGGAGTCCGCGTAGTAATTTTCGTACCGCGAGCGAGAGGGATTTGGCTCTGGTTTTATTTGCCACTTTTCCTTCACCCCCCGGAGTGCTGCCGGCTAATACCACCTGCGTGTTCTTCACGCCGGTCTTCTCGACCAGCGCGAAAAGTGTGGCCGCATTCTCGGGTGAGAGGCGCACGCAGCCATGCGAGGCAGGCTTGCCGAGCCGTTTCACCTCAAGGGTGCCATGAATGGCGTGGCCGTCTTTAGTAAAGAATACAGCGTGGGGCATAGGCGCATTGTCCCACTGTCTGCTGTACCAGATCTTGTTCATCGATCTGGCGGTGTAAGTTCCCGATGGCGTTGTGTAACCCCGAAGACCTGTTGAAACAGGCCACTCATATTGTTGCACGCCATCCAACGAAACGGTCATCGTCTGACTGGCTTTGTCAATGCTGATGAGGACGGTGGACGTAATTGCGGTGGTCTCTTCCAACGCGCTCTGGCTTACCAGTTCTTGGATCTCGGGCACTGCCTCGGCAGCTAGAGACGCTGCTCCACAGACATTGGCATTGTCATCCCAGGCCATGTCGGCCTTAGCGCAATCCTCTCTGGTAAGAGGTTGGGCTACGGTGTCCATCGGCTGCGCACCTTGAGGCTCAAGCACTGCCTCGGCAGCTAGAGACGCTGCTCCACAGACATTGGCATTGTCATCCCAGGCCATGTCGGCCTTAGCGCAATCCTCTCTGGTAAGAGGTTGGGCTACGGTGTCCATCGGCTGCGCACCTTGAGGCTCAAGCACTGCCTCGGCAGCTAGAGACGCTGCTCCACAGACATTGGCATTGTCATCCCAGGCCATGTCGGCCTTAGCGCAATCCTCTCTGGTAAGAGGTTGGGCTACGGTATCCATCGGCTGCGCACCTTGAGGCTCAGGCACTGCCTCGGCAGCTAGAGACGCTGCTCCACAGACATTGGCATTGTCATCCCAGGCCATGTCGGCCTTAGCGCAATCCTCTCTGGTAAGAGGTTGGGCTACGGTATCCATCGGCTGCGCACCTTGAGGCTCAGGCACTGCCTCGGCAGCTAGAGACGCTGCTCCACAGACATTGGCATTGTCATCCCAGGCCATGCCGGCCTTAGCGCAGTCAAGCCGCGTTAAAGGCTGGGGGGAAACATCTTCGGCCAGCACCTGATTTGCGAAAAGGTTGCCGATCAGCAGGACACTCAACGCCACCAGTCTCACGTGCTCATCCCTTCAGGAGCGGCCTCTGCGCATCGGGATCTGCGCCCGCTTAAGAATGCCAGTAAGGAGTGACAAGGTTGTTAACTCCATCACCGTGCTCCTGGTTCGCTCGCCGGGCGGAAGGCTAGCATTCCTTCATTGAGGCTATGGCCTTCTTCGCTTCGGCCTCTGATTTGTAGGTGCCCAAGACTTTGTAATGGGTCTTGTCGGTAGGTTCAGCCGTTGCGATCGTGCAGCCGTGCAGGGTAGCGTCAAAAACGATATAGAACGTCTCTGCGGCGAGGACCGAACCAGCGAAACTCACGAGCAGTACCGCAGCAATTAGATACTTCTGCATGTCGGTTCTCCTGAAAGAGCGCCAAGCCTACCACTAGTCTTGCAAATACTCAGCGGGTCCCGAAAACTGCTTCGCGCGAGCAACCCGAAAATAACGGTGGACTAGCACCCTTTAGCATCCGGCTGAGCACCCTCGTCAGCTAACCTGGACGTTCACCCGGCAATGAAGAGTGGGCGTATGCCGGAAGTCGGGGGAGGTAGAAATGACCCACTCGAACCTAACGGTCGAAGTGCAAGGCACTCACATCCTCGTCGTCCTACGAGGCACCTGTTTCCGAGCAAAGTATCGAAAACAAAATGCTCCCTGGCTTGCTACTGAGGAGTACGGGCCGGATGATCCAGATGCTCCGATGAGCTTATCCGAGTTCCGCAGCCTCGCCTGGGCGGCCGCCAATGAGGCGGCTCAACAACTAGGCTGGATCAAGAGCTGCGATGAATTGCATAGGGCAGCGAAACGAGCCGGAAACTGAGGCGGCGGAGTGCAGCACGAATTGCACTTCTAGTGTCTCGCCTGCAACGGGCTTCTTCGCTGTGATTACCATGAGATCGTCACGTCGCTCAGCGCCAGGAACGCGACGAACGCGGAGGCCATGGCCGCCATCATTGCCCCTCCTGCGACGATGAGGGCTATCGTGGCTTTAAGGTCGGCTGACCGCGTGTTTTCCATAACGCTGCGAATAGCCTCTAAGCCATGTGCCGCTATCGCCGCATCTGAGCGGCTCAATCTAATCTGATCAAGATACTGCTTCACGAACGGCCGGTTTTCACGCCACACCCCTGCCGCGAGACCCGCTTCGATCTGTTCCTCGGTTAGAGCATTAAGATCGTTGAACAGCACTTCTTGCTGCATTGTTGTCATCAACCGTACTCCGTTACTAGATCGCAGCGTGAGCCGAGTATGGCCGCGTTGAGGTTGTCGTGTCTCGCTTGCTTACGAACATCGGTGACGTGCAACGGTCGTCAAGCTGCCGATGCGTCCACTGGCTCGCGAGTTGCCTTCAGCTCATTCGCCTTACGCAGCTTAGTGGTAAGCCTCTCCGGCGCTGTTCGCATGTTGGTTTGGGGCGAGCATGTCGAATGCCCATCGAAGTAGGCACCGCGTTCGATAGATAGATGCTGGCATTGAATGTCGCCTACGACATGCGCGTGGGATCTAAGCGCCACTTCGCTGCCGCGAATGGGCCCCTCGACCTTGCCGTTCACCACAACCCGGTCAGCTTCAACACCACCATTGATCACGGCCTTCGGAGAAATTAACAGCGACGTGCAGTGCACGTCGCCCTCAATTTGACCATTGACCTCGACCAGGCCCTCTGCCGACACGCTACCCTTAATCTTCAAGCCTTCTGCAATGATAGTTCCTCTGCGCTTGAACATGACGCGATACCTCACCCACTTGCTACACTAGCCTGTGCCCGCAATCCTCACGGAGAGTGGCCGTCGAAGACGACGTGCTTACGGCCCGATGGTTCCGCCACCGTTACCGAAATCCTCCCCTCTCGATTATGTGCAGTGATTTCAATGTCACCGCCCGCATCGACGACGGAGTAGACCAGTTGTTGGATGTCGGGTTGATCTCTGACGATCTTAATGAACACGTCACCCGCAGCCGTCCAAAATCGGTGTGCGGCATCAGGTCTTCGGTCAAAGCCATCGGGCTCTTCGCGATCAATACCCTTGATCGTGAGTGTCATGGCAAACCCCCTCTCTAACGCGATACAGCGGGGTGCCCCAGCCTTCCGAATTGTAGCGGGAACGCAAAGCTTTTGACAGAGATGTTAGACCCCTACCGAGGACGGGCTTCAATCTCTTCCCAAGCTAGGAAAGCGCCGCAGAGAGAAGGGGGCCGCTCGACCTAAAGAGAGCGGCCCCCACTCACGCAAAGCAGCTCAACCCAACAAAGGGGAGCTGCCTATGCCACTCGGCCTTTGTGGCCGAGCCAAGGTCGTGGATGTAAGTCACCACGCGAATGTTCAAGAGCTTTGCGGGGTGGAGCTAACCCGGCGACCTCCGTACTGCCTGTCTAACTACGCGCTTGAAACAGAGGTTGGGGAAGACGTGACGCGACGCGGCCCCCACAGCTCAGGCATTTCCCCTCACACTTGGCCTAGCTAACATCGCACTGCGTCACAGCGGCGCCACGGAAGTGTCATAGGTGGGAAGGTCGATGACCTTGTTGACCAACTCCCTGACCGCCGAACGGCAATCGAATGCCGCAAGCCTGGGTCTTAATCGCAGGGTTTAAACAGGAGGAGGGCCGCAATGCGGACATTGGTAGTGGGGCTCATGCTTACCGTGCTTGGCGTCATTCCAAGCTTGGCTCAAGAGAACTCTAGCAAAAATGAGACCGCGCAGATTGCCGAAGAGGCATTCATCTACGGCTTTCCAATGGTGATGAACTACGCCGTGTTCTACGAGTACTTCATCGACAAATCCGCGCCAGGATATAAGGCCCCGATCAATCAGCTCTACAACGCGGCGAACGTATACACGCCAGCGGACACGGCGATTGTCACGCCGAACAGCGACACGCCTTATTCGTTCGTCGGCATGGACCTTCGGGCAGAGCCGTTTGTGATCTGCAATCCCGAAGATCGAGAAGTCACGGTACTTCGCGGTGCAGCTCGTCGACCTGTACACATTCAATTTCGGCTACATGGGCAGCCGCACCACGGGCAATGGCGCGCAATTGCGGCATGATCGCCGGTCCCAGCTGGAAGGGCGAGACGCCCGAAGGGATCGCAAGGTCTTCCAGAGCGAGACCGACTTCGTCTTTGCGCGGCATCCGCACGCAACTCTTCAATCCGGCCGACATCGAGAACGTGAGGAAGATCCAGGCCGGGTACCGCGCCATCCCGCTCTCGAAGTTCCTGAACAGGCCGCGCCGCCCGCCGCGCCGGAAATCGCATGGCCGAAGATCGACAAGAAGCTCGCGGCCGCCGATCCCTTCACCTACTTGAATTTCGTCCTCCAGTTCTGCCCCGCGACCGGACCGGCGGCAGTGGAGGCGCCTCTGCGCGCTCGGTTCGCCGAGATCGGCATCGAGGCCGGCAAGCCGTTTTCCGCCGACACGCTCACGCCGGACCAGAAGGCCGAGCTGGAGGCGGCGATGAAGAGCGGGGTCGAGAAGATCAAGCAGCAGACGGAACTCTTGGCAACAACGTGAATGGCTGGCGATTGGTCTCAAAGGCTTTGGCGACCGGCAGGCCTATGCCGGAGACTGGTTGCTCCGCGCCGCCGCGGCGATGGCAGGGATCTACGGCAATGAGCCCGGCAGAGGCCGTTGTACCCCTGCTCGCCGCCGACAGCGAGACAAGCCCGATGCAGCACGAACCGCTACACGCTCACCTTCCCGGCCGGCGAGCTGCCGCCGGTCAACGCCTTCTGGTCGGTGACCATGTATGACGGCAAGACGCAGCTTCTGATCGAAAACCCGATCAACCGCTACCTGATCAACTCGCCGATGCTGCCGAACCTCAAGAAGAACGCGGACGGCTCGCTCACCTTTATACATTCAGAAGGACTCGCCGGGGCGGACAAGGAGTCCAACTGGCTGCCGGCGCCGGATGGCCCGAGCATACATCGTGATGCGGCTCTACTGGCCGAGGAAGGAGCCGCCTTTGGTCTACGATGGCACTTGGAAACCGCCGGCCGTGGGGTAGACCGAGTAGAGATAGCCACCGTCACTTCCGAGAAGCGGAGTTATCGGCAGTGAAATTCC
>CAWFRD010000032.1:0-204891 GCA_963818165.1 uncultured Alphaproteobacteria bacterium | reverse complement strand
GTGTGAAACTTGATGCGTCCGTTTACCCTCTCCTGAAACACTCCTTGCACTTCATAGTTGAACCCCGGAAATCGGTTGAACGACTCCTGAAAAGCAAGGAAGTAATCGAGCATCGGTTTGGCCTTGTCGTCCCAACGCTCTCCGGGCACGATGACGCCGATACCCGGCGGATAGATCAGGGCAAGCGTCGCGGAGATGCGCCCTTTCGCCTCCTCCAAAGGCACATAATCGACGTCATTCGCGACGAGGGCCTCATAGGCCTCCTTCGGTGACATCGCGAGTTCTGGAAAGCTTGAGGCGCGGAAACAAAGTCGCTGCAATCCCTTCACGTTTGCGTTGCGATAGAACGCGTGCATCTCGTTGCAGACTTGCCGCAGCGTGTACCCTTCGTAGCGTTCGCGGTTTGAGGCAAAGACGGTGGGCAGGACCTCGGGCAAGGGCGCATCTCGGTCCCATAGATTCTTGAACTTGACGAGCTTTGCGATCAGCGTGTTGAGCTTGCTTTCGTCCTCTGCAGGGGTCATCAGGAAGAGGATGCTATTGAGATCGCATTTCTCCGCTACGACGCGTTGTTCGCGTAGGTAGTTGGCGACCACTGTGGCAGGCACGCCGAAATCTAAATATTCACCACTCTTGCGATCGATACCGGGTGTCAACAACGCAAGCTTGTTGGGATCCACCATGGCGTATCCCTCAGCGTAACCCGCATAGCCATGCCACTTGCTCTGCGGATGAAAGTTCCAGCACTGCTGCTCGCGTTTGATCACGTCTGTGGGAAGACTCTCCCAGGCGACATCGACGGCGTCGTCGGTGAACTTCGATCCATGGATCGTCACCACGTCGGGCACGAACGGGTCGAAGAACCATTTTTCCTCCTCGTTTCGACCGACCTGTTCGTAGTAGCGGGAGAATTCTCGGAACTTCTTGCGCGCGTCGATGCCAAGCTCGATACACCGATCCCACAGCATTTCGCCGGCTTTACCCTCATGAACCTTGGCATTTACATCCAGCGATGCGAACAGCGGGTAGAACGGCGACGTTGAAACATTCATCAGAAACGATTCATTGAACCGCTTGTGCTCGACATAGCGTCGCTGCCCCCGAATATGCTCGTCGCGCTTGTGAATTTGCGAAGCCTGCGAGAAACCTGCTCCCTGTTTGTGGACGGACTGCGTGGAGAACAGTCCAGGCATCTCGGGGCTGAGCTCCTCGATGCGCATAGGGCTGTGATCCTCGAACAAAGGATGGAAGGCGTTGTAACCGATCCAAGCCTCGTCCCAGAGCACGTAGTCACAGAGCTTTCCGATCTTCTCCATGACTTTGCGCACGTTGTAGATCGTGCCGTCATAGGTCGCAAGTTGAATGCAGGCGAGGCGGAAGGGCCGCTCGGCTCTTGCTCGCTCGGGGTCTTTGACCAGCGGATTTTTACGAATTTGATCTCTCAGAAAATCTTCGTCCCAAGCATCCCAATCCACGGCGCCGATCATGCCGAACGAATTGCGTGCCGTAGGCAAAAAGATCGGAATGGCTCCGGCCTGAACCAGCGCGCCCTGGTGCAGCGATTTATGATTGTTGCGATCGAAGAGAACTAGATCGCCGCGGCGGAGGACCGCATTCGCAACGATCTTGTTGGAAGTACTGGTACCATTAAGGACAAAATAGGTCTTATCGGCTCCAAACACTTGGGCTGCATAACGCTGCGCCTCCACTGCCGGCCCCTCGTGGATCAGCAGGTCGCCGAGATCAACGTCAGCATTGCATAAATCGTTGCGGAAAATGCTCTCGCCAAAGTGCTTGAAGAAGAGTTGTCCCGACGGCGACTTACGATAGAACTGACCGCCCTGATGCCCAGGACAATCGAAGGCAATATTGGCTTCTCCGTCGTACGCCATCAGCCCTCCAAAAAAAGGAGGCAACAACGTCTTTCCGTATTTTAATAGGCTCGCTATCACCTGCTTTGCATAAAAAGCCGGCGTCTGCTGACCCAGGTAAATATAGCCGTCTACCTCACCGGTTGCCGCCAAGGTTGCAAGGTCGGTGATGCGATGCGAGTCCGCGAGCGCCCACAATGGAGTTTGAAAACCAATATCTCGGACGGCACGCGCCAGTTTGCGCGCCCGCTCTAGGCGATCGTCGTCGACGAGTGCGATATAGGCTCCAACGCCGGCGTCCTCGGAAACGTCCCGCTCGTACTTGTCGCTAACCTCTATCTGAAAATTCTCGGCTGCGATGTGATCCACAAGCTGCTTGGTTTCCTCGTTATCGCGATCAACGATAGCCACAACCTTGAGCAGTTTGTGAAACGGGATTGCACGAGTAGGCGACTTCACATCTCGCGGGATCATTGGTCGTCCCTCTACACCACGCAGTCCACCAAATAACGCCTTCCCTCAGAGGTGGGTTCAAAACGAAGACCATGAATATCTGTTTCGAACCCCGGGAACTTGCGGTCGAATTGGCGCGCATACAACAAGTAATCCTGGATCGACTTCGTGGCCTCAGTAATCCGTTCACCCGGCATGATCAGAGGAATCCCCGGCGGGTATGGCACCAACATGACTGCCAACGTGCGGCCCATGAGCTCGTCAATCTCGACGCTTTCCACTTGGCCGCGAACGAGTTTATCGTAAGCATCAGCAGGCCTCAGCGCCATCTCGGGAAGCGTCGTGTACATCTCCCTCTGAGCGTTGGGCAAATTGTCGGCCCGGTAAACCTGGTGAACCTGCTCGCACAAATCTTTGAGACCCATCTTCCCATAAGTTTCGGGGTGGGCATCAACCAGGGCGGGTAGCGCCCGCTTGAGTGGAGCGTTGGAGTCGTAAAGGTCTTTAAAGTTAAGGAGTTCGGTGACGAGCGTGCTCCATTTCCCTTTGGTAATTCCCATCGAGAACAGGACGAGGAAGGAATAGAGACCGGTTTTCTCGATCTCGATCCGCCTCGAAGACAGGAATTTTGTGACTATCGCCGCAGGAACACCGAGCTCCTGCATGTCGCCGCTTGCCGACAAACCTGGCGTAAGGATTGTCACCTTGATTGGATCGACGAGGACGTGGTCTTCGGCGAGTCCCTCAAATCCGTGCCAGCTGTCGCCTGGCTTCAGCACCCATTGCGATTTTTCGACGCTCGGCGACTTCTCTACAGCTTCGGGCTGCCAGACCTCGAACCACCACGATCCCTTCTTGAGTTGCTGTTTAACCGCGGTCATAGCCCGACGGAAGCTCAGCGCCTCGTCGATGGTCTCTTGCACTAGAGCCCTTCCGGCAGGCTGTTCCATCATCGCAGCGGCTACATCGCAAGAGGCAATGATGCCGTATTGTGGCGATGTCGACGTGTGCATCATGAACGCGTCGTTGAAATGAGCCATGTCCAGGCGCTGACTTTCGCCGTGCCGAACGTGGATCATCGACGCCTGCGATAGAGCAGCCAGCAGCTTGTGGGTTGAATGCGTCGCAAACGTTATTGCATGCGGCGAGCGCTCTGGATGCGTCGATGAGATAGCGTGATAACCGTCGTAGAATTCGTGGAAATTAGCGTAGGCGTACCATGCCTCATCGAAATGATGCACCTCCACTGCGTTGCCGAGCTGCTTCTTGATGCCGTCCACATTGTAACAGAGACCATCATAGGTCGAATTCGTAATGACCATGAGCCGCACCTTGCCGCTCGTCTCCTTAGCGAACGAACTAGCATTGATCTTTTGCTGTATGGACTGCGGCGTGAATTGGTCTTTGGAGATTGGGCCGATGATGCCAAGGCCATTGCGCGACGGGATGAGGTAAATTGGCGTCGCACCAGTCATAATCAGGGAGTGCAAGATCGATTTGTGACAGTTACGATCGCAAAGGACGAGATCGCCTTTGCCCACCATTCCGTGCCAGATGATTTTATTGGCAGTGGATGTGCCTCCAACGACAAAGAGCGTTTCATCTGCGCCAAAGATGCGCGCGGCGTTGCGTTCCCCTGCGGCAATAGGGCCTGTGTGATCGAGTAACGAGCCGAGCATGCCGACCGATACCGAGACATCTGATCGCAGCGTGTTCTCGCCGAAGAATTCGTAGAATAGGTTCCCCACAGGGCTTTTTCGAAATGCAACACCACCTCCGTGGCCGGGGGTGTGCCACGAGTAGCTAGCGTGCAGAGTGTAATCCATGAGCGCTTTGAACATCGGCGGGGGCAGGCGCTCGAGATAAAGATTTGCCGCGCGGGTGATGACGCGGGCAAGGAACTCGGGCGAATCCTCAAACAAATGCATGAAAGCGTTGGCGTGCTTCAAGACGCTCGCGGGGACCATCTCCGCCGTGCGTTGTTCGCCGAAGAGGAAAATTGGTAAGCGGTCATTGCGCCGACGCTTCTTGGCGAGCACTTCCTCCAGGATTTGCCACTGTGAAGAACCGGCTTCTACACCGTCGACTGACACGAGCCAGCACGATTTATTGTTAAAGACCTCAACTAATCGCTGCGCGTCGGCGTAACTGACACCGGCCACGACTCGCAGACCTTCTTTTTCGATGGCCTGAGCAAGCTGGCGCATGCCGATACCCGCAGCGGACTTGCTCTCATAATCTTCATCAATGATGGCAACGGGGAACGCTTTGAGAAAGTCCATTGTCCTCCCTTTCGGTGATTGTTGTTGTGCGCGCCTCTTGGGAGAGTATTGTTCAGCGTACCGTAAGGTACACTGCAGCCAGTTGCCTGTGAACCGCCAAATTTGCATGCCTCCAAGCGCTGAGGCATAGGGGCTAAGTGCGACGACGTTGCCAAACGTAGACCGGAATGCCCAGCACTAACATTATGACGCCATAGAGGACAGGCTGCGCGCCGCATCCGTACAGAGTGAACACGGCGAAGACGAAGGCAATCACCTCAATCGCACCAAGGCGTGGGACAGGGCCACCGCGGGCGGCGTAGGCAGCAACGAGCCCAGTGGCTAACGCGCAAAAGGCGTAGGGAACGACAGCAGCCATCGTGCTAAGGCCAACCATTAGGTTATAGAACGCTGCGAAGCCGGACGGTCCGGCAACTTGTGACAAGACCAGCACAGTGGCAAATAAAGCCGAGATCACAATGCCTATGGCCGGTACACCACGCGATGAGAGCCGGCCAAACAGGGGTGGAAACAGTCGATCTTGCGCCGCAGCCATTGGTACCTGACCCATCAACAGGGTCCAGCCATTGAGCGCGCCGATCGCCGAAACGATCACGGCGATCGAGATTACAGTTGCACCCCATGGTCCCCACATCACCCGAGCAGCATCGGAGAATGGTGCGACCGAGTGCACCAGTTGCTCCCGCGGCACTACGCCCATAACGGCAATAGTGCCGAACACGTACAGCAATGTCGCGATGGTAATGCCGAGGACAGTCGAGCGTGGAATTGTGCGCTTTGGATCCACCACATCGCCCGCCGGGACCGTGGCAGACTCTAGCCCCAAAAATGCAAACATCGTAAGCGGCGCGAGTGCCGCGCTCGCGCCGAACAATGATTTGCCGCTTGGGTTGAAGTCGCTGAAGTTTGATGTGTCAACGTAAAATAATCCGACCAAGGCGATGGCGGCGAAAGGAATCAATTTTGTGTAGGTGGTGATCTGGGCGAACATGCCGGCTTCCTTCACGCCGCGTAGATTGACAAGCACGACCGCCCAAATAGCACCGAGCGTGAGCACCGCAGCCATTGTGCGATTGTGCAGACCTGGGAGCAAGTCGAACATTGCACCAGCGAATGCAATCGCGATCACCGGCAGTGAGGCCCAGATCGAGATCCAATAACCCCACGCGATGAGAAAGCCTGCAAAATCGCCATAGGCCATGCGAGTGTAGGCGTAGGGGCCGCCGGTCGCGGGGGCGAGCCTGGCGAGTTTGGCGAATGTAAGCCCGAGGCAGATCGCCCCGGCGCCCATGACGATCCAAGCGATGATTGCGAGATTGCCGAAGGGCGCGACCGCTGCCGGCGAAAGGTAAAAGCCGGAGCCCACCATGTTTCCGACAACGATGGCGGTGCATGCCGCAGTGCCCAGGCTTTTCGCTTTCGCTGGGCTGCCACTGTCTGTTTTCGAATTCACCGTGCTCACGAAAAAATCGTCAGCCGCTGCGGCCTATCAATGTCCACGCGGGAACAATGCCGACCATGTGGTATCGAGGGAGATAGTTCCGACGACTCGCGCGTCACAGCCGTCTGTAAATCCGCTGCGAAAGACACATCCGGTGTCTGAAAGGTCTGTGTCCCAATAGCGGACATCGAACGTCAATGACTTCCAATAGTAGGAAGCTCCGGCAGTCCAGACCAGCTGTTCAAATGCATTAGGATCCTCGAAGAACTGATATCCGGCGCCTGCGTACACCGCAAAGTTCTTCCACAACTTGACCCTCCCACCTCCTGCGATGTAGGTGCCGGTAAAGCCGCTTTGGTTGTAGTCGGGAGCAAAGAAAATGAGGCCGCGAAGTGTAAACCTATCATCCTTGCCGAACGTATAATCTGTTTTGGCGTAGATCTCCCCGTAGTCCGGACTCAAGTTTTCCGGTGCATAGAAATAGTGCACGTAACCAATGTTGGGTGACCATTTCGGACCGAGGAATTTCGGCTTGATCCCGCCGGCAACGTCGATCTCGGCGCCTTCGACCCCGCCGTTATAGTCAACACTTGAGGAGGACCATATGTTCACGAATGCATCGCCTAGGACAGGCCCTAAACCGTAGCTCGGCTCGACATAGCCCTGGATGGCAGGTTCGCTATCGCTCTGTGTGATGCCACGGGATTGGTAATCGGTCGTGCCGGCCATGCCCAATAGCCATGTCGAATTTTCCTGCAGCCGCCACCGGCGGCGCTGGTGCGGTGGGTTCGATTTCATCTTCTCTCGCTGCAGCGTTCTCCGACCCCAAAACCATCGCGGCCACAGCCGTGGCTTGCAACCATGCTCGCCAGCACCCGCAGTTCCTAGCCATTGTCTTGAACGCCCCTCGTGATTTGCCCCATAAGAGCGACACAGCCGTCAACCAGACTATCGCTTCCGCTCAGCGAAACGAAGTGTTCGGTCGGAGTGAACCAGTGCATGGAGGGCGATTCCTCAATTGATTGTGACCTTTATGATACAGTCGGTAGAGGAAAATTTCTGCGGCTCATCGGGTCAATAAAAAGCGCTGGGCCGCGATAAGTTTACGTCATCCCCTTCGCACGACGTATCGACCTCCGACTTCCTGTGAATGTCAGCATCCGGCGAACGCTGAGGCATTAGAAGAAGGCCCCACGAGAAACGCCCAAATGGAACGCGTTAGCTACCACCGCCCACGATGAGTTCTTCGTCGACCTCAACCTGGAGTGGATTGCGCAATTATGAGTTCCGCGGCGGTGGCGTTGAGAAGTCCTCCTACCCCGTCGCCCATTCGTTCCGCGAGTTGTTCTGTTGCGCGGCCCATCCACCCTGCAAAAGGTAAGATAGAAGGGCGGATGTTACGTACGTATCGCTCGGGAGCCAAGAATTCCAGACCGATAGAGATGGGCACGAAGATGAGAAGCCAGTTTATCGCAACCTGCCCTGGCGGTACGATCAGTCCTACTGTTTGGCTGCGTGCTTCTGCACGTAGCTTCTAACAGCCGCCTCAACGGTTGGAAAGAATGACGCTTCACCAATCTGCGCAAAGAGTCCGAAGCGCTTGAGCTTGTCCTTTACGGGATCCTTCAACTCGGCGAAGGACAATTCGATTCCTTTGGCATGCAACGTCTCGTCGAGTTCAACAAGCACATCGGCTGCCGTGACGTCCACGCTTGTGACCGGTTCCGCCGCAACAACAAACCAGCGCACTGCGCTATGGGAGCGGGCTACCGCATCCAAAACACGCTCCTTGAACAACTCCGCATTTGCGAAAAAGAGAGGTGCGTCCCAACGGAAGAGGACGAGGCCGGGTATTTGTTGAGCGTCAGGATAGCGTGTGATGTCGTGATAGCCCTCAACGTCTTTGGGGCGACCCAAGACAGCAGAGTGGGGGCGCCAACCATCCCACAAAAATTCGATGATCGCGATCACGACTGCCAAGCCAATTCCTGGGATAGCACCAAAGACTGCAACACCTAAGAAGCAGACGAGCGACAGCCAAAATTCCCAGGGCTGGATGCGAAAGATTCGAATGAGGTCGGTGATCTCGAACAAGCCCATTGCCGAGGCGATTACCACCGCAGCCAATGCGGCAGAAGGCAAGTTTTGCAGTAGATTGGGCGCGACCAACAAAAGCAGCGCAACGCTCAACGCACCGACCACTCCGGTTAACTGCGTTCGAGCCCCTGCAGCTTCCGCCACGGGAGTGCGTGAGGAGCTGCTGCTAATGGGAAAGCCCTGAAAAAATCCGGCAGCCAGGTTGGCGGCTCCCAGTCCCACCATTTCTTGGTTGGGATCGACAGTCGTGCGCGTTCGAGCGGCATAGACGCGCGAAAGGACGCTCGTGTCAGCGAACGACACGAGGGCGACCGCCAGGCCTCCGATCGCGACCTGCCCCATGTCGGCATAGGAAACCCACGGGATAGTGAATGTAGGCAGGCCTTGAGGAAGCGGACCTAAGACCGACAAGTTGGCACTAGCAGCTAAGCCCAGTAAGCCAACGATTGCGGTCGCGCCCAGCACTGCAACTAATATCCCGGGTACGCGCGGGCTGTTCTTCAGTGCAAGAATGGCCGCCAACGTGCCTGCGCCAACCGCAAATGCAATCCAATTGGCTTTTCCGTTCAAGATCGCTTGCACTATCGCCCATAGCTCTCGCAACGGTCCATCGCCTTCTATCGAGAAGCCGAAAAGCTTGGGCAGTTGGCTAATTAGAACCGTCAGCGCTATTCCGTTCATGTATCCGTAACGGATCGGCTTGGAGAGCAACTCGGTTATAAAGCCCAGCCGAACTAGCCCTGCAACAATGCACACGACTCCCGAAACGATTGCCATCATGCTGGCGATCGCAACGGCACGAACGGGGTCTCCGGCTGACAGCGGAAGGACGACGGCGAGAATGAGTGCGGCAAGCGACGAGTCCGGCCCCAACACCAAGATGCGACTGGGCCCAAACAGCGCATAAGCTAGTAACGGTACAATAGTCGCGTAGAGACCATAGATGCCCGGCACACCCGATGCGACGGCATAGGCAATACCGACCGGCACCAACATCGTTGCCAACACCAACCCGGCAACGATGTCATGGCGTAGCCACTCTGCTTGGTACTCGCGCAGAGTAACCAGCCCAGGTAACCATCGTGTCCATTTCATTTCGAACAGCTTTTTTCGCGGCCTTTACGAAGGGCCGTACGGCGCCTCTTCGCGTACACTATGCGTCGTGATACGCACCGTCTACGGAACCTCTGCGGCTCTGTTTCAGAAACTTGGGTCTCAAACCGGACTGCGCGGCTATGGCTATTGTTATCGCCCCTACTGGCGTCCCGGCATCAGCTTGTTTTGGCTTCTAGCCTGGCGGACCCTGATGTAGCCCGTCTTCGCCTCCGGGGTTGCTAAATCGGCCCTCAAGACTTGCTCCAAACTCGACGCCACCGAGACGCATAGGTCGAACCTGGTGCTGCGACGCAACATTGCGTCCAGACCGGTGAAGCCAGGGGCAACAGATGAGTGCGTTGCTCTTAGAACTCGTAGCTCCAAACTCCGAGCCTTAAGTTAGATGCGGCATATTCGTTGCCAACACCTTTATCTATTACTCCTGGTACCTATCTCAGTTTTTCGGCGACCGTCTCTCAAAAAGGAAGCGCTAATAAGGAACACCCACGTCGGGAACACAAGAAAGCTCCAGCTAATATAGTAGCTCCCAAATAAAAGAATGTAAGCTAGTGCAAAGCCCATTAAAGCAAGCCAGCGGGGCATGATCGCCGTGTGCCTTGCCACGGTGGATGTTGCGATCATGAAAATGCTCGCCATTTTGACCATGTAGACGTTCACTAGGTTGTAGGCAGTAGCTCGTGCGAGTTGAAACGATGCGGAACCGATGAGCTCCTCAGGCGCCGTGGCAAAGGCTATCAGGATGCCGCCCACTAGCGCTGCTGCAGTGAACAGCATAGCAAGGAACAAGAGCGCGCTTCCAAAAAACACGGTGCTAAAGAAGCGATCTTCGAGATCTCCGAGCCGATCGCGCAGCACGCCGATAAACCATAAGAAGGCAACACCTGCGAAGGGCAACACATTCAGCGCGAGGGCTACGGAGCTCGAATTGCTGTGTAGCCACGAGCCAGGTTCTTGCGGATCAGCCGGGATTGATGTTCGAAGGAGCCAAAAGACGGCAATTACCAAGACTGAAAATACAACTCCCGCAATCGCGGCTGCCTTTGGCGTTTTTAGATTTGATTGTGTAAGCGACTTGGGCGGCATCCGAGTGGCTATCCCACGCGCGAGTGAAACCGCAATCCTACGGGCATTTCCGGCATCGGTTTAGCTACATTCTTTAATCAAGCCGAAGAGGGCCTTAGGTGCGGCGCTAGTACCACGCTTGAGCGAACGAAAGCGAGTTCAGCAGCTCTGCTTAACTCCAGCCGAAGAGGGCCTTAGATGCGGCGCTAGTGCCACGCTTGAGCGAACAAAAGCGAGTTCAGCAGCTCTGCTTAATCAATTGGCTGTCGAGCGCGCCAAGCGAGAGACGCCAGCGCGCCCCCTTCGACGACGAGCAGCACCCCGAGTAGGACGGCCAGCATCCACGCGGAAACGATTGAAAGATTGGCCCAAAGGTAGACCGAAAGTGCGATGGCGATGAGGCCGCTGAGGAATACCCAGCCCCAATTCGGAAACGGTCTAATGGTAAGCGCGAAAAGGACCTTCACGATGCCCTCGATCAAGAAGTAGACCATCACGAGGACGCTGAAGAAGTAGAGGCCGACATCTCGTATGGCGCAGCAGCAAGAGCCCGAGGACGATGGGCAAAATAGCGGAGATCAGTTCCAACCAGAAGTACGGAACCTCGCGCGCACCGATGAGGCCGATTGCTTGGAGCACGCCGCTGATGATCAGAAACCAGCCGAGCAACCGGACCATCGCCACCGAGGCGATCCAGGGATAAATCAGGGCGAGAACGCCTGTTGCCACCATCAAAATGCCCTGGATCAAATACCAGAGCGAATAGCGCCTTACCGTTTGGCGCATCGCGTCACGCATAGCCGCAGCAGCGGTATCGAGCGAAATCGCCACTTAGGTGTCTCCTACAGTTCGACCTTAGCCAGTTTTACAAGCAGCCACAACCGCGCCCTCTGGGGCACGTCCACAACTCGGGCAATTTGAAAAGGAGAAGCCCCGCATCGGGGAGAGCAGGGGGCTTCGTTTCGGACATTTGTCGAAGATAGTGCCGTGGTGATTTCCATCGTTGGGCCGTAGCTGCTCGTCCTTAGGGGAAAGATATGCTCGAAGTGGATGTCTCGCCGCGTCCTCTTTTCCGTTCAGTCCTTGTCGCTGCGCAGTTCCTGGGCCTTCGCGATCGCCTCCCGGATCACATGCGGATCGGGCATGTCGACGATGGTGAATTCCGGCTCATCGCCTGCAGTGAAGATCTGGATGGTCCCTACACCGAGGATGCGATTGATGAACCCTTGCGCGATCCGTACGGAGCGGACGTGCTTGAGCGGCATCGAGTTGCGGTCCTTGCTCAAGATGCCCCGCTCATACATAAGTTCGCTGTCGGTGACGGTGAGCGCGGTAGCGAGCGTCTTGATGTACCAATAAAGCAGGATGATGAAGCCGAAGCCAACGGCGGCGATTAGCAGGATGGAAAGCTCATACGTGTGTTTGCTGTCGGCAACGGTGAGCGCGTTAGCGTGCAGGATAATGATGCCGATGCCAAAGACAGCGATCAGCAGGACCCAAAGAATGAACCAGAAGGGATGCGCCCGGAACATCGCCGGATGCGCCTCGTAAATCACCGTTCCCACCATATCTCTATCCTAAAGCGTTGGAAGGCAGAGCTTAGTCGAGGCGCTTTCGCCTGAAAAGCGAAGTTAGCCAACAGTAGGCAACAAACGCGTGTGGGAGCCGAACACGCGTCATGTGCCTGCAACTGGGTGGGAGGGGACCGGGGCACACGTAGAAGGAATTTTCCTGAAGCCGAGCCGGGTCAGATCGGGGAATTTGCGTCAGCGAGCCGGGCGGACTGCCCGCCAAAGTGGTGTCAGGACGGGCACTACTACGAACGCCGCGATGGCGCCGATGAAAAGGCCCAAGATCGCCGAAGTGATGGCTCCGGCCAGCCATGCCAGCAGGCCGTCAATGGGGGGAATGGTGGCACGCGCGGCGTCGCTGATGGCTTGGACCACGTGTTCCGGGCCATCGATACCGTACGCGTGAAGCCCGTGAATGATGATGCCGCCCCCGACCCAAAGCATGGCAACCAGGCCAACGAAACTCAGCATTTTGAGGAACGGCGGCATGCCATAGACGATGGCCTGGCCGATGGCGGTTGTAATCGTTCCGCCGCGCTGAGCAAGGTAAACGCCGAAATCGTCCGCCTTTACGATGATCGCTACCACGCCATATACGCCGGCCGTTACGAGGACGCCGACCAACAACAGCACGATTGCCTGTGTGAGAATGTCAGGAGACGTGATGGCGGCCAGACTGATCGCCATGATCTCAGCGGAGAGAATGAAATCGGTGCGGATTGCGCCGGCCACCTTCTCGTCCTCCACCGCGCTGGCGTCTACCTTGTAGGACGCCGCATCCGCGGCATTTACGTGCGCATCGTGCGGCGCCAGCATCTGATGCACCTTTTCGAAGCCCTCGAAACAGAGGAACACGCCACCGATCATCAACAGAGGTGTTATCGCCCACGGAGCGAAGGCCGAAAGGAGCAAGGCTACCGGCAGCAAGAACAGCAACTTATTCTTCAGCGAGCCCAGCGCGATGCGTCCGACGATCGGCAATTCGCGTTCGGCCGCGAAACCGAGCACGTATCGGGGCGTAACGGCGGTGTCGTCGATCACGACACCGGCTGCCTTTCCACTCGCCTTGACGGCCTGCCCGGCGGCGTCGTCGAGCGAGGCTGCTGCCACCTTAGCAAGGGCGACAACATCGTCTAGAAGTGCCAGGAGACCGCTGACCATTTCTGAGGACGCCTAACTTTTTGGCCTCATCCTTCGTAAGGGCGCTGCAGCCACGATAGGACACCGGCCCCGACTCGTCCTGAGCCATTCCACCATCCCGTCGGCATTTCTATTCCGGTGGGAACATAGGACAGAACACGTTCACGACTATGCCGTCCCTCAGCTTCCGCCGTATGTTTAGCAAAATTTCATGGCATGCGGGAGCCGGCCGGCAGGCCCCAGGCGCATCTAGCAACAGCAGGCTGCCGCTATGTCATCACCTAGGCCGCGCCTCTAAAGAGTGCGACAATGAACGTCGTTGAATTTAATGTTCTGTGTAAGGTCTTCAATTTCTGCCAGTGTGGGACCAGTGCTCGATGGGTGCCAAAAAGGAAACCACAACTAGGCCGGCAACCCGGAAAGGCTCACGATCCTCTTCTTTGCCACCAGCCGAACCTCAGGCTGAGAAAGCTACCCTTCGCGATCAACTGAGCCGCCTCTATTTCGGTAAAAGCCGTGTCGCTCAGCAGTTTCGTTACGGGCTTCTCGTTTTCGATGCCCTCACGATCACGTTTATCGTAGCCACGTCGTTTTTACCGCGCACGACTTGGATCGAATGGCTCGATGTGATCTTCGGATTTGTTATCCTCGCCGATTTCTCTGCTCGCCTCTATATAAGTCCTCATCCGGCGAGGGAATTTGCTCACCCAGCCACTTGGGCGGACATGGCGGCAATCGTATCCTTCCTCGCGCCCATAGTCGGGGAAGGTTTAGGCTTTTTGCGTATACTGCGCACGCTTAGGGTGCTGCATACTTATCAGGTCATTGTGCGGTTCCGCGCCGCCAGCTCGTTCTTCCGTCGCAACGAGGAGGTAATCACCGCGGTGGTGAACCTTGCGGTGTTCATCTTTATTATGACCGGCTTCGTCTACCAGACTCAGCATTGGCGCAATCCGGCGATCGCTAATTATGTTGACGCGCTCTACTTCACCGTCGCGGCGCTCACGACAACGGGCTTCGGCGATATCACATTGCAGGGGTCGTTAGGGCGGCTCACCTCGGTCGTCATCATGATCTTCGGTGTCACCCTGTTCTTACGAACTCTTGCAAACGCTCGTGCGGCCCCACAAGGTCCGCTATCCGTGCCCCGCCTGCGGGCTGCAGCGTCACGACCCCGACGCGGTTCATTGCAAGGCCTGCGGCTTGCTCCTCAACATTCCCGACGAAGGGGGCGTCTAAACGCTCCCATTGGTTCGGCACGAGGACCTCATGAAGAGACGCCCACATGTCCGCTTTTCACCCAAAGCCGACGTCACGCCCATCAATTGGGCCGCGTGTGCTTGGAGTGGCGTCCGCGCAAATCTGGTTGTGCCACCAAGTCGGGCCCATCATCCAAGCCCCACGACCGAGGGGTCAACTTTGCGGAACTAGCTTTGGTCACCAGCGCACACCTTTACGCAACGGGTCTCTGCCTGCCAGCAATTGCACCCCAAACAAGAAGCACAATGACTGCACCGACGGTCGCCCCAATCAGACCAGCGCCTTCGCCTGCGCTATACCAGCCTAAGGCCTGTCCTAGATAGCTGGCCACCACTGCTCCCACGATGCCGAGAATGGTCGTCAGTATGAAACCACTTGGCTCATTAGAACCAGGGGTAATCAGTTTCGCCAGCACGCCCGCGATAAAACCAATTAGGATTGTCCATAGAATGCTCATTGCCCTGCTCCTTGAGACACCTCTGCTCTATTCCCGCCTTATTCTCGCTGGTTTCGACGCCTGATCCAAGCGGCACGAGCACGTTTTCAAGCCGGTTGTTGCGAATAAGGCCACCAATTGCTCAATAGGGATAACTGCCGGAACGACTTTGCCTGCGCGAGCGTTTTTATTTCGCTCGGTCAACCTCTTGTCGTGCGGAATTGTGCGCCGCCTAGCCGAAGAATGTGGCTCTTTGCCGGTCTTCCTTCCCGGCACGCACGCGCGTACGTACTTCTGAGGATCAACCGACTGTAGTTGCTCGTTCAAGGGAGAAAAAAATGATCAGGTTGATCGCTATCGCCTTTGCCTTGACCCTCGCGACATCTGCGCAGGCCACCACTCCACTCGCGCCACTGCATGGGCCGGACGGCATGATTACGCAAGTCCGCGAAGCCTGCGGTCCAGGTAGGGTACGAGTTCAGGGTGTCTGCGTGGCTAGAACCACCCTTCGCCATGGCCGCCGGGTCGTCCGCCGGTGTGCGCGATGGGGTGATGGAGGCACTTGCCTTCAGTACTACTAAGCACCACTCGACGCCCCGAGAGCAAGCATTCGCTGGCCTAATCGGACAAAAGTCGTTGAGCATTCCCCTCAGCGCATCAACGTGCATGAACGTAACGTCATAGGTAGCGTAAGGAGGTTCACATGACCACGCGTGTTGTTGCTATCACTAGTGCTCTTTTTCTTGCCGCCATGTTGTTGCTCCCACCTTCAATGGCCTCGGCAGAACTATCTGGCGCTTGCTTGAAGGATGCCAAGGCACAGTGCCCAGGGGTGGAGCCTGGCGGAGGCAAGATCAGGGAATGCCTCAAGTCGCACATCAAGGACCTGTCCGACGAGTGCAAGGACGTCTTGGTCAAGGCCGTAAACGTCAAGGCTTGTGCGGATGACGTGAAACAACATTGCGCAGGCATGGAGGCTGGCGGCGGCAAAATTGAAGCCTGCTTGAAAGCTAAAATCGCCGATCTTAGCGATGCCTGCAAAGTAGCGCTGGCGAATTCCGCAGCTGGCGAAGACTAAGAGTCAAAATCAAGGTTGCGGCGCTGGAAAGCGCCGTAACCTTGCGCTATCAGTCAGCAGTAGCCCTTTAGCGAGGCGCCTGATCTTCTGGTAGCTCCACGGGGTCCACCACGCCGGGCAAGCCATTTCTGAGGTACCGGCGCTGCCCTCTACTGGCGTGCAGCACGATGCCACTCCCGGCTATGCCCGTCTGTGAATTACAGACTGTGAATGGAGCCTAGGAACTCCCCGAGAACTAGCTGATCACGTGCGCCGCCAGGGCAGCTGCAATGAGGATGCCGAAGACGAAGGCAAGGACTTTCAGACAGAAGCGAAAAGCATCTTTCAGTGCCAGGACAGTTGGCACCATGGCGATGTTGGTGGCGATGTCCCGCGCCTCATCTATGGTGAGCAGGGCCGCCGTGTCAGCATCAGCTCGGGTGTCGCGTCCATAGACGTAGGCGAGTGACTGGCCGTTCGCGTCAAGCACCTCAAAGCCGCCTGCAATGTGCTTGACGGTCCAAGGTGACGGGAAGTCGCGGATACTGTGTGGGGGCATGACACAGATTACCAAATAGCCCCATTTCTACGCGGGGCGGGGTTAAAAAGAACCCCCGGCTTAAGCGGGCCGGGGGTGCAAGTTCAGCAGCTAAGGTTTAATTTTGTCAGGCGAGCTTCGCCCACTTGCGCGCGATGCACCTGCGGAGCGCGGACATCTTGCCCACGCCGCATCAGCCAGCCAATCAATATCTGTTGCGGTCTGTTCTTAATGTAGCGTGGCGGCGGCGCGATCCAGCTGCGTAGTCAGCTAGCAGTTGGCATTGTCGGTTTCTTTCGCGCCGTCTTGCGGGCAGTGCGTGCCGTCTTGCGTCCCGTCTTGCGGGCAGTGCGTGCCGTCTTCCGTCCTGTCCTGCGAGTAACGCGCGCCACCTTCCGTCCTGTTCTGCGAGTAGCGCGCGCCACCTTCCGTCCTGTTCTGCGAGTAACGCGCGCCACCTTCCGTCCTGTTCTGCGGGCAGTGCGTTTCGTCTTGCGCGTGGTGCTTTTCCCAGACGTTGTCGTCGCCATAGTTTTTCTCCCATTCTGTTTTGATGTCGCTGCGCTTTCATCGATAACGCTTCACTTTTTGCAGACTTTGCCGTCGCGCAGTGCAAGTCAATACTTTTTTACTGGGAGGTCGAGATTAAAATGCTGCGCCTCGTATGCCGTCCAGCGTGTCGAGCCACCATGAGAACTATGACCGTCATCAGCAGAAAGGCAGCGGCGATTCCGCACCGCATTGAGATTATGCGTGAGTGCCTACTACTTGAACAGCACGGCGTAGATCACGTAAAGCCAGCTGAAAAGGCCGCGAATGATGGCCCAGGGGATCGAATGATTGTTGGTGTGGGCACTGCTCGACGAGATCGAAGACAAACTCCGAAGACAAACTCCAATGTCTTCTGGCTTAGGGCTCCTCAGTGCGAAACGTGTTGCAACTGGACAGGTCTCCTGACTTCAGGCCAGTCATGAACCAACGCGTGCGTTGTGCTGAGGTGCCGTGAGTGAATGAATCCGGCACGACATAGCCTTGCGATTGGTGCTGCAACCGATCGTCCCCGATGGCCGAAGCTGTTTGCATTGCAGCTTCAACGTCTCCGGGTTCGATGAATTGCCACTTAGCCTGCGCGCGGTTCGCCCAGACTCCAGCGAGGCAGTCTGCTTGCAACTCCACTCGGACTTGCAGACTATTCGCCTCGGCCTGCCCCATCGCACGTTGCGTCTGTTGCACCTGTGGCAGCAGTCCGAGCTGGTTTTGAAGGTGGTGGCCGATCTCGTGAGCAATCACATAGGCTTGCGCGAACTGGCAGGTCTTGCTGCCGACGTCGCAAGCGCCGAAGCGCCGCTCAAGGTCCTGAAAGAAGCTTGTATCGAGGTAGACCTTATGGTCGTTCGGACAATAGAACGGACCCATTGCGGCTTGCGCAAACCCGCAGCCGGACTGTGTTGCTCTGGAAAACATGACCAGAGTCGGCGGTTTATAAGTTTCACCGTGATGAGCCAAATCTCCGGTCCACACTTCTTCTGTGCTGCCAAGAACGGCCGAGATGAATTGTCCCGTTTCGTCAGAGGGCGCTCCGGTAGGAACCTGCTGTTGTTGCGTCTGGCCGCCTTCGGATATCATCTCCGCGCCGCCAATGAGGACGCGTGGATCGATGCCCAATGCCCAGCCGATCAAGCCGAGTACCACAACTCCGCCGATGCCGATGCCGCCGGCACGACCCGCAGTCATGTGGCGACGATCTTCAACGCGATTGCTTCTCGGTAGCTCATTAAGGCGCATGATTCACCTCACACGACAGAGCCAAGTTGGTTGTTCTCGGACAATGCGGTTTCCTCGCCTGCGGTTACTTTACAGCAGACGTGTGGTTGTCGCCACCGTTAAGGACGGTTCACTAAAAGCGGACCGCCTATCGCTTTAAAAGATCGGGGAGGGCGAGGACAGCGGTTTGTTGATTCTTTTCTTCCGCCTGTCCGAAACTGTTACGATGCGTTTTGGCATGATCCAACGACGCCTTTTGGTGTTGTTGGCGGCCACAATGCGTAAAGGAGGTGCACATGGGTATCCTTGACGAGTTGCTCGGCAGTGGGCAAATTCAGAAAGACTACAAGGATTTCGTTGATCGATACGAACAAGGAGATCCCTCCGAGGGCTACTCCGACCAAGAGGTTCTGGAGCGGTATGGTGAAGTGTCACACGCCGTGCCGCCCGATCAGTACGCTCAGGCGGCGCAAGAGGCGCTGGGCAAGTTGTCTCCGGAAGACCGAGCGGAGTTCCTGAAGATGCTGCAGGAGCGAGCTGCGGCGCGCGGCGTGAAGCTTCCGGGAGAGGTAGCATCCGATCCGACGGACCTGGGAAAGGTGCTCACCGATCTACATAAGAAGCCCGGTCAGCTTCGGGATATCCTCGGCGGTGGCCAGCCTCAGGGGCAAGCGCCAGGGTCGAACCCGATCATCGACATACTTAAGTCCCCGCAGGCCAAGGCCGTGCTCGCGGGCATCGCGGCCACGGTGGTCAAGCGCATGAAGCAGGGTCGTCCCGAACGGCGTGAGGCCGCGCCGGAGCGTGGGATTTAACGAGTACAGGCCGGGGCCAGTCGCCCCGGCCTTTTTAGGCTTTACGGGTGCGGGGCCAAGGCGGTGCTCTTCGGCACGATCATGCTCGTGCTCGGCATACCGGTTTACGTCTGGCAGCGGCGACGGAGCATGTAATACGGCCCCAATCGTGGGGAGAAACTTGCGTTGAGCGAGTCGCGGCCGCGCTCCACTGCATTGTTGAGTGCGCGGGAGCACTCGGGGAAACCGCGGAAGGGCGCCGCCGACGCAATGACCGGTCCTTGCCCCGCGCCGGTGCCGCAATGGGAGCCTTCCGTTCTTATTGCGAGCAATTTGCGGAAAGAGCGCATTGAGCGCCTTGACCGCGCACGGGATTTCCCGGCAGCCTTGGGGCGGCGCCTCAAGCAGGCCACAGCGGGGCATGGCATGCTGAAATGGTTTCACAAATTGGTGCCGAGTTCAGGCGCAGTTCTATCCGCTGTTCGAGCGGCATGCGGCCGTGGTTGTCGCCGGCGCCCGGGCGCTCCGCGCCATGCTCGCGGGCGCCGATCAGGTCAAGCTCCGCTGCGACGAAATCCTTGCGCTCGAACACGAGGCGGACGGCGTGGCGCGTGACGTGCTGCTTGGCCTGCGTACCAGCTTCATCACGCCGTTCGATCGCGCCGATATTCAGAGCCTGATCACGTCGATGGACGATTCCATCGATCAGATGAAGCAGACGGCGAAAGCGATCGTGCTGTTCGAGGCGACGGATTTCGAGCCAGACATGCGGCGCATGGCCGATGCCATCGTGGAATGCGCGGAACTCGTTCAACGCGCCGTGTCGATGCTTCCGGATCTCGGCACGAACGCGGCCGCGCTCAACGAGATTTGCCTGCAGATTACCAAGATCGAGGGCAGCGCCGACGACACGCTGGAGCGCGGCCTCGGAAAACTTTATCAGAAAGCGAAGACGGGGGACGCCATGGAGTTCATTCGGGGCAGCGAGATTTACAATCATCTGGAACGGGCCGTGGACAGGCTTGACGACGTTGCCGACGAAATCCAAGGCATCGTCATCGAGCATGTCTGAGAGCGGATCGGTCCTCCGGGAATGGCAGGCTCGCTCACCATCATCGTCGCGCTCATCGCCGTCGCGCTGATCTTCGATTTCCTCAACGGCCTGCACGACGCGGCGAACTCGATCGCCACGGTCGTGTCCACCCGGGTGCTTTCGCCCGAGATCGCGGTCGCCTTCGCCGCGTTCTTCAATTTCATCGCCTTTCTGTTTTTCGGGCTGCACGTGGCGCAGACCATCGGCACGGGGCTTATCGCGCCGGACGTTGTCGATTGGCGGGTAATTTTCGGCGCGCTGATGGGCGCAATCGCCTGGAATCTCATCACCTGGTGGGCCGCGATCCCGTCGTCGAGCTCGCACGCGCTGATCGGGGGCCTCGTGGGTGCCGGATTGGCGAAGGCGGGGACGAGCGCGATCGTGTGGCCGGGACTGCTCAAGACAGGCGGCGCGATCGTGTGGTCGCCGCTCCTCGGCTTTGTGCTCGCGCTCTTTCTCTGGCTCGCGGTGGTGTGGCTGTTCAGGCGCGCCACACCGTATGCCGTCGACAGCAAGTTTCGCGTGATGCAGATGTTCTCCGCGGCGGCCTATTCCATGGGCCATGGCGCCAACGACGCGCAGAAGACGATGGGCATCATCGCCGGCCTGCTTTTCGCCGAGGGGTTGATAGGCGCAGACTTCTACGTACCGTTCTGGGTGGTCATCACCTGCCAGGCGGCAATGGCGCTCGGCACGCTGATCGGCGGCTGGCGCATCGTGAAGACAATGGGCTCACGCATCACGCGGCTGAAGCCCGTGCAAGGCTTCTGCGCCGAGACGGCGGGAGCCGCGACGCTCTATCTCGCGACGTCCTTCGGCGTGCCGGTGTCGACCACTCATACGATCACCGGCGCTATCGTCGGGGTCGGCACCGCAAGGCGCGTCTCGGCGGTCCGCTGGGGCATTGCCGGAAGCCTGCTCATCGCCTGGGTGATTACGCTGCCGGCGGCCGCCCTCATCGCCGCATTCTTCTACGCCTGCGCGACGCTGATCTAACGACGCCCCGCTCAGTAGAGCAGATACGGCGCGCGGATTTTCGCGAATGCCGCTTCGCCCGCGCGCCAGCTCGCGGCGATGTCGGCAATCGGCGTCTGCCGCTCGATCTGCTGCCGCAGCATTGGTGAACCGGCGAGGATGTCGATCGGCATCTTGTCATGCTCGTATTCGTAAGGCGGCGTGCGCCATTGGAACCGGTCCGGCGCAGGCCCATAGCACTCGCGCATCAGCGCGACGCCGGCCTTGACCGGCTCGAAGGCAAGCCGGTCCGTCACATGGATTTGACAACCGCTGCAGGTCTCTCGCGCGTGCTTCTGGAAGGTCGGCTCGAAATTTGCCGGGCGAAAGTGGACGCCTGCAAGCCCGGTCGCGTTCAGGCGCGAGGCGAGCTCCTCGCCGTCGAGCCAAGGCGCCCCGATTAGCTCGAAGGGGCGGGTCGTGCCGCGGCCTTCGGACAGCAACGTGCCCTCGAACAGAACGGTGCCGGGATAGACGATCGCGGTGTCGAGCGTCGGCATGTTGGGCGATGGCATGACCCAGGGGAGGCCCGTCTCGTCCCAATACATGCCGCGCGACCATCCCTCCATGGGGACGACTTCAAGCGCGGCTCCGAGACCGTGACGCTCGTTGAAGAGGCGCGCAAGCTCGCCAACGGTCATGCCGTGCCGCATCGGTATCGGGTACTGCCCGACGAAGGATTCGTAGCCCTTCTCGAGCATCGGACCTTCGATGGCGACGCCCCCGATCGGATTTGGCCTGTCGCAGACGATCACGGGCAGTCCTTTCCGCGCGGCGGCGGCGAGGCAATTCGCCATCGTGTAGATGAAGGTGTAAATCCGCGCGCCGACGTCCTGAATGTCGATCACCAGCACGTCGATGAGGTCGAGCATCGCGGGCGTCGGCTCCCGCGTCTCGCTGTAGAGCGAGAAGACCGGCACCTTGCGCCGCTTATCCTCGGCGTGGGGCGTCTCGATCATGTTGTCCTGGAGGTCGGAGCGAAAGCCGTGCTGGGGGCCGAAGATCGCCGCGAGCGTCCAGTCCGGCGAAGCGGCGAGGGCGTCGGCGATATGGCGAAAATCATGGTCGATCGAGGCGGGATTGGCGAGCACGCCGACGCGCAATCCCTTGAGGCGCGGCGAGGCGATCAGGCGTTCGGACCCGAGCAGCATTGTCACGCGCGCCTTGGCCGGAAGGGTGAATTTCGGCGCGCGAGATGAAGGTGAGGCATCCAAGTCCTCCTGCGGGCTTGCTCTAGTGTTCTGGTGAAGGCCCGTTGCGGCGTTTGAAACTTCGGTCCTGCTATGGTAGTCGGCGGCGGGGCCGGTCGGAAGAGTTGAGGGAAGCCCTTGAAAATCGACCAAGTTCGAGGCCTGGCGCGCGCGAGACCTCAAGACCACGACACGCCCATTCTGCTGCTAGAATGCTCAAAGGAGCCTCGCTGGAGATTGCATGAGCAAAGACCGCACGCAAGCCATTCCCGCCTTCATCGACCTCGCCGTGCAGCGTGAGCGGCTGGGCGACCGCGTCGAGCGGGCGATCGCGGCGGTGCTCGAACATGGTCAATACATTCTGGGGCCCGAGGTCGTCGAGCTTGAGCGGCAGCTTGCCGCCTTTTGTCGCGCGCGCCACTGCGTCAGTTGCGCGAACGGCACCGATGCGCTGTTGCTCGCTCTGATGGCCGAGGGCATCGGTCCCGGCGATGCCGTGTTCGTACCCGCATTTACCTTCGTTGCGACCGCCGAGGTGGCATTGCTTTGCGGCGCAACGCCCGTCTTTGTCGATGTGCGTCCGGACAGCTTCAACCTCGACGCGGAGAGCCTCGAGGGGGCAATCGGCGAGGCGAAGCGGCTTGGGCTCACCCCCCGTTGCGTGATCCCTGTCGATCTCTACGGCCAGCCGGCCGATTACAAGGTCATCGGCGCGATCGCCGAGGCCAACAAACTTCTTATGATCGCGGACGCCGCCCAGAGCTTCGGCGCAAGCCTCGATGGGCGCAAAGTCGGCACGCTCGCAACCTACACGGCGACGAGCTTCTATCCGTCTAAGCCGCTCGGCGGCTACGGCGATGGCGGCGCGGTCTTTACCGACGACGACGAGAAGGCGGCGCGGCTCCGTTCGCTGCGCAATCACGGCAAGGGACCGGGCCGGCCCGACACCGAGCATGTGGGGCTCAACAGCCGGCTCGACTCTATCCAGGCCGCAATCCTCATCGAGAAGCTTCGCCTGTTTTCCGATGAGGTCTCGGCGCGGCAGGTCCGCGCCGAGCGCTACAACGAAGGTCTCGCCGGGGTCGCCAAGGTGCCGGAGCTGATGAAAGGCGCGACCTCGGTCTGGGCGCAGTACACGATCGTCACAGAGCGGCGCGACGAACTTGCCAAAGCCTGCCGCGAGGCCGGCGTCCCCACCGCGATTCACTATGCGAGCGCGCTGAATTGCCTTGCTCCTTACCGTCAGGTTCCGGTGGCGCCGGCAGGCGTCCCTCAAGCCGAATGGCTCGCGCAGCGCGTCATCAGTTTTCCCATGCATGCCTATCTCAGCGAGGAGGCACAAGGCCTCATCATCGCCGTGGTCCGTCAGGCGCTCGGCGCAGCGAAGACAGGCGTTGCCCATGCGGCCGAATAGGGGCGGGTGAGCGCCATGGCAGAACCGGTCCGCGTCGCCGTCGTCGGCTCAGGCTATTTCGGCCGCTTTCACGCCAATCACTATGCGCGCAATCCGCGCGCAAACCTCGTCGCCGTGGTCGATACCGATCCTGAGCGCGCCCGAGCTGTCGCCGCGGAGTTCGGCGCGGAACCCGCCTTCGACTACCGCAGCATTTTGGACAAGGTCGATGCGGCGAGCGTCGCCGTGCCGACGCCGCTCCACTATGAGATTGCAAGCGCTCTGATCGAATCCGGCATCCACGTCCTCATCGAGAAACCGCTGACCGACAGCGAAGAGTCTGGAGCCAAGCTTGCGAGCCTTGCCGATGCGCGGAAGGCGGTGCTGCAGGTCGGCCATATCGAGCGGTTCTCGAGCGCCTACCGCACGCTCGCCAGGGTGATCGCCGATCCGCTCTATTTCGAGAGCTATCGCATCGCGCCGTGGAAGAATCGCGGCGTCGAAGTGGACGTGATCCTCGACCTGATGATCCACGACATCGACATGATCATCGGTCTCGTCGATTCCCGGGTGGCCCAGGTCGATGCCGTGGGCACGCCAGTGCTCGGCAAGAGGATCGACCTCGCCAATGCCCGCATCACATTCGAATCGGGCTGCGTCGCCAACGTGACCGCGAGCCGGGTGAGCTACAAGACCGAGCGGCGCATGCGCGTCTTCGCCCGCAACCATTATCTCAACTGCGATCTCGGCGAGGGTCGCATCTTCGGCTATCGCTTGCGCGGCGACCCCATGGTCGAAGGGATAGCGGCGATCGCCGCGGAGACCTATGAGATCGAGAAACAGGACAGTCTCGGCAACGAGATCGACGCCTTCCTTGACTGCATCCTGACTGGCGCCTCGCCTTTGGTCGACGGCCGCGCGGGCTGCGAGGCGCTCCGCGTCGTGAACCTGATCAATGAGAGCATCGAGGAGCACTTGAAAAAGGTGCAGAGCCGCCCGGTGAGGCCTGCGGTCGGGGCATCTCCGGTCCTACGGCGCGAACTCTGAGACAGGCGAGTGGTAACAGCCGAACGGCGTTGCTTGGTTTTTGCGCGCGCTACGGGCGGACGTCAAAATTTGCCGGCGGCGCGGCAAAGCCCGCAAGCTCGAGCTACTGCGGCTTTTTAAGCACGCGGGGACGCGTTTGCGGAGGAGGGACCGTCCGCAGCTCGCTTATGGACCAGCCGGCGGCGTCTTCTATCGCGCGAGAGATGGTCTCCCGATTGCCGCTAACAAGCAGCATATGTGCCTGTTCCTCGATGATCTTGACGCCATTTGAGCGCAGACGTCGAGCAACGCCGCTGGCCGACTCAGCGTCAGCGCTAACACAATAGACGACGACACGATCGCCCATTCGGCCTCCATCACGAAACAGCTGCGGCTTGGGGCACCGGCAAGCCAAAACCCTCATACTCGCGGCCAAAGCCTTCTGGTTTACAGGCGGAATATAGGAGGTCTTTGAGCATTCTTGAACGGTCGGACCCCCGCGCCTGGCGCACGACTGCATTCGTCGACAACAGGTAGGCGGCAAAGCCGCACACGGCGGGAGTCGCCATCGACGTGCCGCTCATTGGACCGTATTGTCCATCGGGAAGCGTCGACAAAATCTCCACGCCGGGCCCGGTGACGTCAATTTCGGGGCCGAAGTTGCTGAAGTCCGCGATGAAATCCCTGCCACCCGGTCCCCCGGTCGGTTTGGCGATGCTGCTTGTCCCGATCGATTCCGTCGGGAAAGAGCCACGTCGACCCATGGCCGAGACGGCGACGCACTCGGGAATGGCCGCAGGGAAGGAGACCGGTTGACGATCGTCGTTACCCGCGGCGGCTATGACCACGACGCCGGCTGCGAGCGCTCGATCAATCGCTGCTCTTGTCAGGTCATCGGACGGACCGCCGCCGAGACTCAAGTTGATGAGGTCACAATGGTCCGTGATTGCGACATCGATAGCCTTGGCAATATCGAAATTGCTCGCGCCATTGCCGGAATTGGGAAATACGCGATAGCTGCGTAACGTCGCACCTGGAGCGACGCCTCGAAAGCCAGTGTTGGTTCCTCTTGCCGCCGCGATACCCGCCACGTGGGTGCCGTGCTCGCCTTCATGCTTTGCAGGTCCCCAGTCCCTGGCCGCCGCCGGATCGTCGCGGACCTCATCGCTCACGCAGTTCAGACCGCCTGAAACATTCTGGAGATCGGGGTGCTCGCCATCGACTCCGGTATCGACGATACCGACCGTAACGCCACGTCCGGACGTCGCGGGCAGTCCGCCGTAAAGCTGGGTCAGGAGCAAGTTGGGATCATTAAGGGCGACCGGACGCAATTTAACGGTCCTGAGCGCATCGGCCGACGTTTTCGTTTTGTAATAGCCCCAATATCCGGGCGGACCGTAAACGTAGGCACGCTCCAGCTTTTGTCGGGGGGATATATCTTTCAGCCGGACGACGCCGTTGACCCCGCTTTTGCCCTTCTCGCCTACCCGTTTGGCAAAGTCGGTAAAAACAATGACCTCGGCGCCACGCAACGGTGCGCCGGTCGAGCGGCTGACCACGGTGATCGTCGAGCCCCGAGGCGCCGCGGCTATTGCGACCTTTGCCCTGACTCTTGCGCCGGCCTTCTCCGCTTTCGCTTTGCGCTCGGGCCGTTGTTGAACCTGGGGCCTGAACCATTGCGGATAATAAAAGACTTCAGGCACGATCTTGAGCTCTGGCCTACTCAAACGCAGGCTGAGTTCACCTTCTGCCGACATTTCGACAAGCTTAGGTCCATCGTCGCCGATCGAATTGAGCACGCGCATTTTGGGGGTAGTGGTAGCTACCGCGCGCGCTTTCACCGCGACCGGCTGGGCGGTTGGCATCAACGCAGCCGTTTTCAACACCGGATTGTCAAACCCCGTTCTCGGCATGATGATGTAACGTTGCATCTTCGACTTTTTCCGGACCATGGCTCGCCTCCTCGCACCCGGGAAATGTTCCTAAGGCACGATCGTATTGCCGAAGCTGTTTGAGGTTTGATGCTGAAGCGAATTACCGGCACCCGCAAGCGTGCGCATCCCCGATCATATCGAGCACGACCTTGGCCGCGCGCTCGCTTGGCGGGGGGTTACGATCGCCGAGCGCCTTCATCACCTCCTTGAAGGCCTGACGCTGCTTGGCGCGGACCTGCTCGGAGCCGAGGATCTCTTCGGCGCGCGCGGCCAAATTCTCGGGCGTGCATTCCTCCTGGAGACACTCAGGCGCCACCTCGCGCCCCGCAAGCAGGTTCACGAGCGAAGCGTGCTCGACGCTGATCCCCATGCGGCGGACAAGGAACGCCGAGAGCGGGCTGATCCGGTAGGCAACCACCATGGGCACGCCGGCAAGCGCGAGCTCAAGCGTCCCGGTGCCCGATTTGGCCATTGCGGCATTGGCGGCGGCGAAGGCGTCGAACCGTTCCGCCGTATCGATGACGAGGTGAGGCGGCCAATCCTGCGCCATGTCGCCCACGAGATCGGCCACGGAATTGACGACGGGAATAACGACGCTGAGGCCGGGATGTTTGTCCTTGAGCAGTCTGAGCGCGTCGCCAAACACGGGAAGCATGCGGCGCACTTCGCCGGCGCGGCTCCCAGGCAGGACGCAAAGGAGAGGAGCGTCCGGGGCGATCCCGTGGCGCAGGCGGAAAGCCTTGCCGTCGCCTTGTGCGGCGCCGGCGTCGATCGCGGGATGGCCCACATAGGTGCAAGGAATGCCGTATTTCGCGAAGAAGGGCACTTCGAAGGGCAGAAGCGCCATGATGTGAGTGAGGCGCTTCTTGAGCTTCCGGGCGCGAAAGGGTCCCCAGGCCCAAAGCTGCGGCGCCACATAATGGATAACCGGTATGCCGGAACCGCGGAGATGATGAGCCAGGCGCAGACAGAAGCCTGGCGAATCCACGGTCACGACGGCGTCGGGCTTGAGCCGCCGCACCGCCGCGGTTGTCTCGTTGATTCGGCCGATGAGGCGGGGGAGATGCGGCAGCACCTCGGCAAGCCCCATCACCGAGAGCTCGCTCATGGGGAACAGACTTTCCAGTCCCTGGCTCTCGCTCTGCGGTCCGCCGATGCCGGCGAAGCGGATGCGGCCGCCCGTCTTGCGCTTGAGCGCCGCCATCAGCCGCCCGGCGAGATGGTCGCCGGACGCCTCGCCCGAGACGATAAAGATCAGCGGCTCACGCTTTTCCATGCCAACTCCGCATTGTTTGCCGCGTGCTGACGACCGATGCCGTTGATTAGCCCAAGTTCAGACATTCCGCCAAGCGCGGAACGTCGCGGCCTGGCCGTGCCGCACGTCGTCCCGGTCGATCAACTCCCATATGATCCCATCCTCGATGCGGAAGCGCCGGCCCGACTTGGCGACACGAATGCCGCTATAGCCCGCGAAGAAACCGTTTTGCGCCACTTGGCCGAGGAGCATCTGCCGCTTGGCCTGATCCGCCGGTTCCGCCGAGAGCCGCGACGGCAGGCCAAGAAACTCCTCCCAGGAATATTCGAAGCAAGCTTGCGCCGCCTCATTGGCGTAGATGAAATCCGGATCGGGATCGGTGCCATGCGCGAGAACGACGAAGGGCGCCTCGCGGTAGAGCCAGTTTGCGTCCGCGCCTTCCGGGACGAGCGGCGCTCCCACGAGCCGCGCGTAGCTCCCGGTCAACAAGGCGAAGAAGGCGGGGTCGGTCGAGAGGTCTACCATTCGGCTTTTGTGCAATTTCATCTCGCGAGGATCGCTTCAACAGGCGCTGCGGCAGAATTAAGCCAATGGGATCGTCCTTGCGCCAGGGAAATTCGCCGGACATTGCTTTAGGATAATGGCCTTGATCAGACGCGCTATGAACCCATCGGCCCAATTTCGGGACCGCGCTTCGGAGGTTGCACCCCCGAAAAGTCCGGTCGCGCGGGACGACGGGGCGCGGATCGCGTCGATCGATCTCCTGCGCGGCCTCGTGGTCGCGCTCATGGCGCTCGACCACACGCGCGATTTCTTTGGAACAGGGGGCTTCAATCCGCGCGACGTGACCGAGCCCGCGCTGTTCCTCACCAGATGGGTCACCCATCTTTGCGCGCCGACCTTCGTCCTTCTTGCCGGACTCTCGGCCTTCCTCTATGGGCGCGGTCGAAGCATCGCCGAGACGAGCCGCTTTCTGTTTGCGCGCGGGCTGTGGCTCATTTTGGTCGAGTTCACCATCGTGAGGCTCGCCTGGAGCTTCGATCTCTCCCTCGGCGACACGTTTGTCGGGGGCGTGATCTGGGTGATCGGGGCCTCGATGGTGGCGTTGGCGGCGCTTGTCTGGCTGCCGCGCTGGGCGATTGTCGCCGTGGCGCTCGCCATGATCGCCGGTCACAACCTGCTCGACGGTCTCAGGCCGGAGATTTTCGGCGGGGCAGCGCCGCTATGGCATGTGCTGCATCAGCCCGGCTCGATTCATCTGGCCGAAGGCGTTCGGCTCTACATCCTTTATCCGCTCATCCCGTGGATCGGGGTGATGGCTGCCGGCTACGCGCTCGGCCCGGTGATGCAGCTCGCGGCCGATGAGAGGAGGCGCGTTCTGCTTACGCTCGGCGCCGCGATCACCATCGGCTTCGTCATCTTGCGCGCCGCCGGGCTCTATGGCGACCCCACGACCTGGACGGTGCAGGAGACATGGCTTGCGACGCTGCTCTCTTTCGTCAATTGCGAGAAATACCCGCCGTCGCTGCTCTTTCTCATGATGACGCTCGGGCCTGCCTTGATGCTGCTCGGCGCCTTCGAGCACGCAACGGGCGCGCTTGCGCGCATTCTCATTGTTTTCGGACAAGTGCCGTTCTTCTTCTATGTGGTTCACCTCTATCTGATCCACGGGCTCGCGGTCGCCACGGGCCTTGCCATGTCCGACGTTCTCTCGAGCAGTTCTGAGATTGGCCTAAGCCTCGCGGGCATCTATCTCGTCTGGCTGCTGGTGCTCGCAATGCTCTATCCGCTCTGCCGTTGGTTTGCAGGACTTAAAGGCGCGTGGCACCGGATGGTGGTGGAGCTATCTATGAGCAGTTACCGGATGCTCTTGGCGTAGAGATCAGTGCGGCGGTCGCGGAAGAAGCCCCATTCGGCGCGGTAGCGCGCGATCTCGTCGAGATCGAAGCTCGCCACGAGCACGCCTTCGTCGGATGCGCCGAAGCTTGCGACAAGCTCGCCCTTATGATCGGCGATGAAGGAGTGGCCGTAATAGGACTGTGTGGCGCCGTCATTCTCCTCGACGCCGATGCGGTTCGCCGCAACGATCGGCACGGCGTTCGCGACCGCGTGACCTTGCATGGCGCGCTGCCATTGGAGATGCGTGTCAAGTGTGGGGTCGTACGGCTCCGAGCCGATTGCCGTGGGGTAGAACAGGATTTCGGCCCCTTCGAGCACGAAGGCGCGCGCCGCTTCCGGGTACCATTGATCCCAGCAGATGCCGACGCCGATGTTTCCCACGTGCGTCCGCCATGTCTTGAAGCCCGTGTCTCCGGGACGGAAATAGTATTTCTCCATGTAGCCGGGCCCGTCGGGGATGTGGCTCTTGCGATAGATTCCGAGGATGTCGCCGCCCGTGTCCGCAATCGCGACGCTGTTGAAGTAGCGCGGGCCGTCCTTCTCGAAGAAGGAGATGGGAATGACGACGCCGAGCTTCTTCGCGAGCGCGGCAAGCGCCAAAACGCAAGGATGCTCGCTCGGGGGGTAGGCGGTCGCGAACCATTTCGGGTCCTGCTTGGTCGGAAAGTAGATGCCCTGGAACAGCTCCGGCGGCAGGATCACTTGGACGCCTTTCCGCGCAGCCTCGCGAACCAACCCCTCGGTCTTGGCGATGTTGGCCGCCATGTCGTGGCCGAAGGAGGCCTGGATGGCGGCAACGGCGAGCGTGCGCGTCCCCATCACGCCGGCTCCTGCTGGGTGATGCAATGAAACGATCCGCCGCCGACCATCCCTGAGCCGAGAAGGCCGAGAGAGGGGAGGCCCACGACCTTGCGGCCGGGAAACACCGCCTGCAAGGCCTCGACCGCGCGCGGGCCCGAGGGCGTTCCGTACACGGGCATTGCAACGATGCCGTTGGCGATGACGAAGTTCATATGCGAGGCAGGAAGAGCCTCGCCCAATTCGCTCACGACGAGGCCCGGGCTCGGAATGCGGATGACCTCGAAGCGCCGGCCCGAGGCGTCGGTCAAGCCTTCGAGCGTGCGCGCGATCTCTTCCAGAATATCGGCGTTGGGATCGTCGGCTCCTGACGGGGATTGGCACACGATGCGCGCGGGCGCGGCAAAGCGCGCCAGCACGTCGATATGCCCGTCGGTGTGGTCGTTGAGGAGGCCGCGCTCGAGCCAGACGATTTTTCGCGCGCCGAAGGCTTGGCGCAACGCCGCTTCCCCTTCCGCCTCGCTCCAGCCGTTGCGATTGGCGTTGAGCAGGGTTTCGCGGGTGGCGAGGAAGGTACCTTCGCCGTCATGCTCGACGGCGCCGCCTTCGAGAACGAAATCGAAGCCGCGGACGGGCGTTCCCGCGAGACGCGCGATTTCGTCGCCGACAATGGCGTCGTCGGGAAGGTCGAACTTGCCGCCCCAACCATTGGTCTTGAATTTGAGGGCGATGGCGCCGTCCGGCGTTCGCGCGAAGATCGGGCCGGTATCGCGGAGCCAGATGTCGCCGTAGCGGGCGGGAATGAGCTCAGCCGCGCCGTTGAGCGCGGCGCGGGCCGACGCCTCGGCCTCGGTGCCCCCCACCAGGAGGCGAACATGATTGGACTGACCTAACGCGCGAACGAGCGCCGCTACGTCGCGGCGGGGGCTTTCGAGGTCGCCGTTCCATTCGTCGGCATTGGCCGGCCAGGCGGTCCAAATGGCCTTCTGCGGCGCCCATTCCGGCGGAACGGAGATCGCCTGTCTTGTTAGCGGCTCGTGCATGCGGTCGTGATCCAAGAGGCGCGGGGACGCAGCCCTCGCCGAATTCGACACTCTCAAGGGCTTTAACGCAGTTCTGTCAACCCGGCTCGCTTAAAACCGTCAGTGCCGGGTCTTGGCGGCGGCATTACCCGGGACAACGATGCGATCGGGGTCGAGCAGGTGGAGCTTGCCGCCGTCATCGACCGCGAGCGTGTGGATATAGAAGGCCGTTTCCTCCTCGTCGGTCGCCTCCATCACCGGTGACGGCGCCGAGACGATCGGCAGGCCGCCGCAATGACCGATCCAGTCGACATGCCTGTGCCCGTGCATGAGGACGGCGCGGCCCGCGAGCGGCATGAGCCGGCGCACGAACCAGTTGCCGTTGATGAGAGCGGTCCCGACGCGCATCGAAAGCTGCTTCGCGGCCCAAGGGTACTCCATCAGATGATGATGCAAGGCGACGACCCAGGTCGCGCCCGGATAGGCGGCCGAGACGATGTCGAACCCGCGCATCTGCTCGGCGGAAACCATGCCGAGCGCATTAGTGAAGGAGAAATGCGTGTCGGCGTTCGAGTTCAGGAGGACGATGCCGAGACCGTTCTTTTCTTGCGGCGGGACGACCATGGGAAAGGCCTCGGCCCACAGATCGGGGATCGCGTTCGAGAGTCTTGGCTCGGCCGCATCGGCAAAGCGCACGATATCGGCGCGATGGGGTTTGAGGAACTCCGTGAGCGTGCCTCCCAAGCGCCCTGCGACGCGATCGACCACGCGCACGCGCGTGCCGTGGATCGCGTCGATGGCGGAGAGCGTTCGCAGCTGGCGCAAGCGCCGGTTCGGGCTTGTGGGGAGGTCGAGGCGGGCCGGATTGGAGCGGTCCACGATATTGAGATCGTGGTTGCCGGGGAGCATCAGCGTGCGCTCGGCGAGCGAAGGGTGCGCGGCGAGCGCGTCCATGAGCTCGGCCCATTCGCTCGAAATCCCCGCGTCGGTCATGTCGCCGGTGATAAGGACGGTGTCGAGAGGGTCCTTGGCGTGGAGCGCCTCGAGCTGCGCGAGCAGCCGCTTGAGCCTGTCATTGCCGCTCGGGCCCGATCGTCCGCTCTCGATGCGGCGGCCGTAGCGGTCGCCCACCACATGGATATCGGAAAGATGGGCGATCCGCCATTTGCGGTCCTTGACGCCCGCCTTGTCGAAGCGCGTGAGCGTGCGCGGCTGAGGCATGGCGGCATCGGCGAAGCCCCAAGCAAGAGCGGCAGCGCCGAGATAGGCGGAAAGAGCGACGGCGCTGTTGGCGAGGGCAGCAAAGATCACTCTCTTCCAGGAGTCGATTTCCGCGAGCCTCCCGAAGAGGTGGGTGTGGGGCCAGACGAGCCAGAGCGCGAGCGCGGCGAAAGCGCAAACGAGGAGACCGGCGATTGCGGCGGTGGCGGCGCGGAGCCGTCCCCTTCGGGCATCGCTTGCATTGCGCGCGAAGAGCCGTTCGGCCAATTGCCGGAACGCTTCGCGGAACGAGGCATAGCCGGGCTCCACGACGATCGAGTTGAGCGCCCAGAAACTCTTCTCGATGACGCGGAAGAGGTCGCGCCATCCGAACCAGGCGAACGCGACGAGGCCGATAAGGACAAGAATCGACCAGAGGCCAAGGACGAGCGAGGTCAGCTTGTCGGTGACGATCTTGAGCCATTCGACGAAAACGATTGGAACAAGGCCGAGAAGCAGGCCGGGAAGCACTAGCAGAAGCGCCCAGGCGACGATCAGCTTGGGCAGGCTGATCTCTACAAGCAGGCTGCCGGCAAGCGACAGCATCGAGCGGGCCTTCGTGCTCGAGGCGTCGTCCTCGATGTCGCCGCGCCTTGGGTCGATGATGGGCGTGGCGCGATCGCGCGCCTTGGCTTTGGGCTTTTTCGTGCTGCGGGAGCGTGCCATCGCCGGCTTTAGGTCTCATTCTTGCCGTCAGGCGCACCGGAAAGAAGGGTCGCGACCCAGCGGCTCGACGGAAATTCGGCGGAAAATGCGATGATGGTGAGCATGATCGGCACGCCGATCAGTGCGCCGGGAATGCCCCAGAGGAGGGCAAAGAAAAACACCGCGAACACGACCGCGAGCGGCGAAATGGAGAGTGCTGCGCCCGCAGCAAGCGGCTCGAGATAGTTGCCGATGAGGAACTGGATGGCGGTGAGCCCGGCGAAGACGAGTATCACCGCCTGCCACGTATCGAGCTGAGCGATGGCGAAGAGCGCAGGCAGAAGCGTGGCGACGAAGGGACCGACGAACGGGATGTAGTTGAGCGCAAAGCCGAGAATGCCCCAGGCAGGAGCAGGTTCAAGCCCGGCGATGAGCGCGAAGAGAAAGATCGCAAGTCCGGTGAGCAGGCTGAGCGCGGTCCGCACCAGCATATAGCGGCGAAACTTGGCGGCGAGGCCCGCGGTCGCGCGGATGAGCTCCTGCCGGTCGAGCGAGGCAAGCTTCCGCCGGAACTGCTCGACTTCGAGCAGCGCCATCATCAGGAACACGAACACGAGAATGGCAAAGCCCGCGAGCCGGTTGAGCCGCTTGGCGATGTCCTGGAACAGACGCACCAGCCAGATCACGTCGAAGCGCTCGGCGAGAATCCCGGCAACGAAGATGCCGCGTTCCTCAAGCCACTCAGTTGCTTGCGCATAGACCGCCTGGAAGCGCTGCACGTTGCTCAAGAGCCAGTCGCCGACGGCGCTGAGCGCCCAGGCGATCATTGAGGCGAAGACCAGGACCACGACGATTGTGACGGCAAGCGTCACGGAGAGGGCAAGGCCCTTGGGCAACAGTCGCTCAAGCGCCTCCTGTAGCGGCCAGACGATGGCAAGGATGAACAGGGCGAAGGCGAGAGGCGCGAAGACCGAGCTTGCGAAATAGAGCGCGGCTGCGAGCAGGATCAAGGCGCAAATGACGAGGGCGGCGCTGGGAGCCCTGCCTCCGGTCTTCGCTTTGTGAATTGAGGGCATGAAATCGGCTCCCTGCACTGCATAAGTGTAACCCGCCTGGCCCCGTCTTCGTCCAGCGTCGTTATGACGGGTGCCCAACATATCCGCGCCGCTGCTATAGTCGTAAGCGGAAAAGCGGGGAGGGGCCCTCACGCAACCGAAAGACGAGAAATGATTTTCCGGCAGCTCTTCGATCAGACCTCCAGCACCTACACCTATCTGCTCGCGAGCCGCCATGGCGGGGAAGCACTCATCATCGATCCCGTGCTCGAACGGGTCGATCGCTACATTCAGCTTTTGAACGAACTCGATCTCAGGCTGGTAAAGGCCATCGACACCCATCTCCACGCCGATCACGTCACCGGGCTCGAAGCGCTCAGCGAGCGCACGCATTGCATCACGGTGATGGGCGAGCAGACCAAGGCCGACGTCGTGTCGATCAGGGTGAGCGACGGCGACAGGGTCGGCATCGAAGGGCTCACGCTTGAGGCGCTGTACACCCCGGGACATACCGACGATTCCTACAGCTACCTGATGCCCGACCGCGTCTTCACGGGCGACACGCTGCTGATCAGGGGCACCGGACGCACCGATTTCCAGAACGGCGATCCGCGGGCGCAATATGCGTCCCTGTTCGGACGCCTGCTCAAGCTTCCCGACGAAACCCTTGTTTATCCGGCGCACGACTATAAGGGCGACACCGTTTCGACCATCGGTGAGGAGAAGGCGTTCAATCCGCGCCTTCAGGTGAAGTCGGTCGAGGACTATGTCGCGGTGATGGAAAACCTCAACCTACCCAATCCGAAAATGATGGATGTCGCGATCCCCGCCAATATGCGCATCGGGCTCGCGCAGCAGATCGTGGCGGGGAAGGGCTGGGCGGTCGCCGCGGAGGAGGGCAAGAGCCTCCTCGGTCAGCCCGATGTCGCCCTGATCGACTTGAGGGAGGACCAGGAGCGGCGCAAGCACGGCGTGATCCCCGGGTCTCTGCACGTTCCCTACCAGGACGTCGAGGCGAACCTCAAAGCCGACGGTCTTCTGCAGCTTCTGGCCAAGGGCGCCGGAAAGAGGCTCATTTTCTATTGCGCCTTCGGCGAGCGTTCGGCGATGGCCGTGCAGGCGGCGCAAGCCGCGGGGCTTGCCAATTCGCGGCATATTCATGGCGGGATGCAGGCCTGGCAGCAGGCGGGAGGCCCTGTCGCCCGCTGAGCCTTGACCCGGGAGAACGGGTTGCCCTAGCTAACGGCCCGACAGGGTCACAAAGTGAAGAGTGAGTCCGGATATGCACACGTTCCGCTTTGTCGCCGCCGCCGCCGCGCTTCTCTGCCTCGCTTGCGTTTCGGACGGCGCGTTCGCAAATCGGAGACCGTGCCTCGAGCTTGAGCAGAACTATCTCCAGATCGAGCATTATGCGAGTTCGGTTCAACTGAACATCACGCTGTTCAACGCCGCGCGACGCGGCTGCGATGCGCTTGCGGAGCGCCTGCTCGAGAAAGGCGCTTCGCTTGAAGCGCGTGACGGCACCGGCTCGCGGCCTCTCGCGCACGCTGCGGCCGCAGGGCAGCAGAAGATCGTGACGCTGTTCCTCGCGAAGGGGGCGCCGATCGATGCGCGCGATCTCGACGGCTCGACCGCGCTGTTCAAGGCGGCGGAGAACGGCCGGATGGCGATCGTTCGCCTCCTGGTCGAGGCGGGCGCGAATGTGAATTTGCCGGGCCGCAGCGACGTGACCCCGGTTGCCGCCGGCGCTTATATGGGGAGCGAGCCGATCGTGCGCTACCTGATCGAGAAGGGCGCCGACCTCAACGGTCTCGACAAGACGGGGAAGGGACCGCTCGTCTATGCTGTGGGCCGCGGTTTCCCGCCTGTCGCGCGTCTCTTGCTCGATCATGGCGCCGATGTGAATGCGCGCTACGGAGAAGGCCTGACGGCGCTGATGTGGGCGGCCGGTCATTCGGACGACGCCGGCACCAAGGACGTGGTCCAAGTCATAAACTTGCTGATCGATCGCGGCGCCAAGCTCGATGAGCAGGACGACAAGGGGCGCACGGCGCTGATGCTCGCGGCGATGCTCGACCACACGGCGGCGGCCGAGGCGCTGCTCGCGCGCGGAGCCGATCGGTCGCTCAAAGACAAGGACGGAAAGACGGCGAGCGATCTTGCCTCGGTGACGGCGCTCCGCGCCGAACTCGCAAGCCAGCCTTAACGCCCGTAACCGAGATAGGCGTCGATCTGAAGTCCGGCGAGATATTGCGACAACGCGGCGATGTCGTCGGTCGAGATCGCCTTCATCAGGTCCGACATGCCCGGATTGTTGCCGCGCGATCCGTCGCGGAAGGCCAGCATGGTCGCTTGCAGATATTCCTGCGACTGGCCGGCGAGCCGCGCCGTGGTGCCATCGCCCTGGAAGTGTTCGAGGTGGCACCCGCTGCAGCCGATCGAGGCGGCGGCCGTCTCGGCCTTCTTGGCGACATCGTCTGGCGCCGGCGGCTGTTGCAGGTTCGGCCATTTCTGCTTCTTGAAATAAGCCGCAAGCGCCATCAAGTCCTCCTTCTCGAGGCTCGCGGCGACGGGCCCCATCAGATCGTTCTTGCGCGCGCCGCTCTTGAAGTCGCGCAGCTGCAAATAGAGATAGCCCTCGTCCTGGCCCCAGATCACAGGCGTCGTCTTGTTGATGGGGATGCCCTGCTCGCCATGACATGTAGCGCAAAGCTTCGCCTTCTCCGCGATGGGATCGGCGGCGGAGGGGGCCCCACTATCAGCGGCGGAAGCGCTCGCGCTCATGAGCACGACACCTGCAAACAAGATGGCCCGCGTCGCCAGACGGCTCAAAAACATTCTCTCAATCTCCAATGGTCAAGAAAAGGACGGGGCACGAATGCCCCGTCCTCTCGCGTTGCCACTGCGACGAAACGATCAGTCGACCGTAAAAGCGATGATGTTGTTGCCGCGCTTGAAGTTGATCTGCACGTTACCGCCCGCGCCGACGACGATGTATTGCTTCCCGTCGACAGTGTAGGAGGCTGGAGGCGCGTTCACGCCCGCGCCCGCGAAGAACGACCACAGCACCTTGCCGTCCTTGGCGTCGTACGCCCGGAACCAGCCGTCGCCTTCGCCGGCGAAGACGAGTCCGCCCGCGGTGGTAAGCGGGCCGCCCATCATGGGCAGAGGCGTCTTCACCTGCCAGGCGATCTTGCCGGTGTTGTAGTCGACGGCGGAGATATTGCCGAACTGCTCCGAGCCCGGAATGATCTTGAAGGCGCCGCCGAGCCAGAGCTTGCCGCCCGGGTAGGGCGTGCTCTCGACGTGATAGGTCATCGGCTGGTGCAGATTCACCGCATAGGTCATCCCAAGCTCGGGATTGACGGCCATGACCGACCATTCGACGCCGCCATTGGCGCCGGGCAGCATGGGCGTGCCTTTAGCCGACGGCAGCGACCACATGCCCGTTTGATCCACCATCGCATCGGAGAAGCGGATCAGGCTGCAATCGTCGCGTTTGTGGACGTACACGTTGCCGGTCTTGCCGCCGTGAATGACGGCGGGAACGGTCTTGCCGTCCTTATCCTTTGCATCGACCAGGATCGGCGGGCTGACCGAATCGAGATCCCACACGTCATGGGCGATGTATTGGAAGTGGCACTTGTACTCGCCGGTGTTGAGATCGACCGAAACCAGCGAGTCGGTATAGAGGTTATCGCCGGGGCGGATCGAACCGTCGAGGTCTGGTGAGGGATTGCCGACCACGAAATAGATGCGCTTGCGCTCGAGGTCGACCGCGGGATTCTGCCACACGCCGCCGCCGAGGGTCTTATAGGGGTCGCCCAGCTTCTTGAGCGCCTCTTTCTCGGCTGCGATGTCGCGATGCATGTCCTTGCCGGTAGCGTCGTTGGTGGCCCACACGCCAACCGAATTCTCGGGGATCGTGTGGAAGTTCCACATGAGCTTGCCGGAGTCGGCGTCGTAAGCCCGCACGAAGCCGCGGATACCGTACTCACCGCCATTGGTACCGATCAGGATTTTGCCGTCGACGGCGGTCGGCGCCATGGTCTCGCTATAGCCGAGCTCGGGCTCCGCGATCTTGGTTTCCCAGATCAGGCTGCCGGTCTTGGCGTCGAGCGCGACGAGCTTGGAGTCGAGCGTGCCCATGTAGACCTTGTCTTTATAGATGGCGACGCCGCGATTGTTCGGTCCGCAGCAATAGGTCGTGACCGGACCCATCTTGTGCTTGTAGTGCCAATACTCCTCGCCCGTCTTCGCGTTGATGGCATAGACGTGGTTGAAGGAGGTGGTGATGTACATCACCCCGTCGACAACGATCGGGGTCGTCTCCTGCGACTCCTTGACCTCGGTCTGGAAAATCCAGGCCGGGCGCAGCTTGCCGACGTTCGATGTGTTGATTTGCTTGCCCGGATAGTAACGGGTCTGAGTGTAGTTGCCGTTGGTGTGCAGGAAGTTCTTCTCATCGCCGGCTGACGCGTTAAGCATGTCCTGCGTCACGGCTGACGCAGGCGCGTCCTTGGTCTTGGTAGTCGCAGGCGCAGCCGTTTCCGCTCCGCCACTAAAGGCCGGGCTAAACGCAGCCCCGGCCAAACTTACGATTAGCGCACCAGCAAACGTGGTGGCTGTCTTACAACGCCCCATGATTTCCTCCATTGCGTGGTCCCGATACGCCGGCTGGGTGCCGGCCTCTCCAGACGGGTTCTCACGGAGCAAGACTGCGCGAGGGCCTCTTATTTGTCAATCGCACCTGCCAATAGGCGGTACTGGCGGAAACGATATTTGCCACTCTTGGCTCTTTTTGCTTCTGTCTTGCCCTCCGGCAAGCTTGTAAGTTTGGCCGCTGCGAAGGTCCCCCTGGTCCGAATTTTTGTAACGCGTGCAGGCTTCATTCAGGATGCAATCCCAACAGGTTCACCGGTCGCCCGAGCCGCAAAGCTGCCGCGCGTTTGCGGGCCCATTTTGGTTTCGGCGGATCGGTTGGACGCTCTTGCTCCTTATCGTTGCACCGCTTGCGAGCTTCGCCGCGCCGCAAGACGATGGCGAGGTGGCGTCTCCGCCCACGCCCGCAACGATCACCGTGCCGATCGGCTATCTCGAACAGGAGGTGAAGCGCCCCGTTCCTCTGTCGCGCCTCAACGTGGAGCCCGACGATCTCGGTATTGCCGGCGCGTCGATCGCACTCAAGGACAACAACACGACTGGGCGCTTCACCAAGCAGCAATTCGCCCTTGACGCCGAACGCGTGCCGATCGGCGGCGATGCCGTGCAGGCATTGATGAAGCTCGTTGAGAGCGGCCACCATTTCGTTCTGGTGGACGCACCCGCCGATGTGCTCCTGCGCCTGTCCGACGCGGTCGAAGATAAGGACGTGCTGCTGTTCAATATCAGCGCAACCGACGTCGCTCTGCGCCAGGAAGATTGCCGGGCGAACGTGCTGCACACGGCGCCGGACCGCGCCATGCTCGCCGATGCTCTCGCCCAGTATCTCGTGTGGAAGAAATGGCCGCGCTGGCTCGTGGCGAAGGGCGTCTTTCCCGAAGACCTCGCCTATCTCGACGCCTTGCGCCGGGCGGCGAAGCGCTTCGGTGGCACGATCGTGGAGGAGCGCGAATACGCAGAATCGCCCGGTGCGCGCCGCTCCGACACGGGCCAGCAACAAATCCAGCAGCAGATGCCGGTCTTCACGCAGGGTGCGCCGAGTTACGATGTCCTCGTCGTTGCCGACGAAAAAGAAGTGTTCGGACCCTATCTGCCCTACCGCACTTGGGACCCGAGGCCCGTCGCGGGCACCGCCGGCCTCAAAGCCATGAGCTGGCACCCGGCGCATGAGCAATGGGGAGCGACGCAGATGCAGAATCGCTTCCAGCGTTTCGCCAAGCGCTTCATGCTGCCGCTCGACTATCAGGCTTGGCTCGCGGTGCGCGCCATAGGCGAATTGGCTTCGCGCACGGGCTCGGGCGAGTTCGCCGCGATCAATACCTATCTCAGAGGCGACCAGTTCGACCTTGCGGCGTTCAAGGGCCAGAAGGTCACGTTCCGGACGTGGGACGGGCAGATGCGTCAACCGATCCTCGTCGCCGGTCCCGATCTGCCCGTATCGATGTCGCCCCAGGAAGGTTTCCTGCACGAGCACGCCGAGGTCGATACGCTCGGCATCGACGAGCCTGAGAGCAAATGCAAGTTCCGATGAATGAGCTTAACACAAATTCGGCCATGCTGGCGCCGATAGGAGGACGATCGAGAATGGTTGTGATCGCAGAACGGGCTACGCTGTTGGCCGCCATGTTGAGTGTCGTGACCGCAGCTGGTCCGGCCGCCGCCTACACTGTTTACGTCTCCAACGAGAAGGGCAACTCGGTCACCGTGCTCGACAGCGCCACGCTCGAGGTGCTGGAGACCATTCCAGTCGGCCAACGCCCGCGCGGCATCATGCTGACCAACGACGACAAGTATCTTCTCGTCTGCGCGAGCGACGACGACACGGTGCAGTTGGTCGACGTCGCCACGCGCGAGATTGTCGGCGATTTACCGTCGGGACCCGATCCCGAATTGTTGAACCTGCATCCTTCGGGGAGCCCGGTCTATATCGCCAACGAGGACGACAATCTGCTCACTGTGATCGATCTTGCCGAGAAGAAAGTCTTGGCCGAGGTCGAAGTCGGCGTCGAGCCCGAAGGCGTCGGCGTGAGCCCCGACGGCAAGACTGTTGTCGTCACCTCCGAGACGACCAACATGGCCCATTTCATCGACACCGAGAGCTTCGAGATCACCGACAATGTTCTCGTCGGGTCGCGGCCGCGCTTCGCCGAGTTCACGGGGGACGGAAGCAAGCTGTGGGTCACGTCGGAAGTGGCCGGCACGGTCTCGGTCATCGATGCCAAGACGCGCAAGATCATCAAGGTTATCGGCTTTAACGTTCCAGGCGTGCAGCCCGAATACGTTCAGCCGGTCGGCGTCCGCGTCACCAAGGACGGCAGCAAGGCCTTCGTGGCGCTCGGGCCCGCCAATCGCGTCGCGGTGATCGACGGCAAGACCCTCGAGGTCGAAGATTACCTTCTTGTCGGCAAGCGGGTGTGGCAGCTCGCATTCACGCCGGACGAGTCCTTGCTGTTTGCGACCAACGGTAACAGCAACGACGTCTCGGTGATCGACGTGCCGAGCTTGAAAGTCGTCAAGTCGATTTCCGTAGGCAAAGCACCCTGGGGTGTTGCAGTCTCGCGGCAATAATAATACGCCGCCCGTCAATAATACGCCGCCCGTCCACGGGGCGTTCTACGCGCCTCAATGATCTTGAACGCCGAACTTTAAGCCGACGCGACCCATTCGCCCGCCACGTACCCGAAAGCCACTGCATCGGGATTCCGCTTCGCGGCCAGGACCAATTTGTCCTCGGCATCGACAACGAGAGCGTCAGGCTTGTTCTTCTCCTTGGGCCCGTTCTTGAAGCCGCTCAGGAGAATGACCTTCCTGCCACGCAGGACTATCTTGGGGAGTGCCATCCCACCTCCTCGACCTGCCTGGAAGTTGCGCTCTGAGTTCTTTTGTCGGGGGCTCAGAGTCACGCCCTCAAGGCAAGTGCCTTGCTCTTAACGGCGACCCCCACGTCAGCCACAGTAACCCTACCATCAGAATGCGACGAACGTAAGACGGCGAGTGTGCAATGCAAAAAGATGAGTTGTTTTGTGCTGCATTGCAGCATCAACGCGAAGTGCCGTCGCAAAGCAACGCAGCAAGTCCCGCCGCGGTCTCGATACGCGGCGTCCAATTGAGCCGCGCGAGCGCCGAGCTGTCGGCGACGAGAGAGCCGAACAAAGGCTCGAAGCTCGCAAGCCGGCCCGAAACGTGAAGCGCGCCTTTCATCAGGGGCTCCGGCACGTAGAGAAGCGCGGGACGTCTCCCGAGACCGCGCCGCATGGCGGCGATCATCGCGCCGATGGTCAGCGGCGTGGGATCGGCGACGATGAGGGGGCGCCGCAACGGAGCTTCCGTCGCGAGCACCGTATCGACGGCTTCCACCAGATTGTCGAGGCCGAGCAGAGAGTGCTCGCCCTTGAGTCCGGCAAGCGGCAGAGGATAGGGGGAGCGCGCGAGCCTGATCAGCTTCGCCATGTTCCCCTCGACGCCCGGGCCATAAACGAGGGCAAGCCTGAGCGCCACCCAGTCGAGGCCGGTTGCGGCGAGCCCCTGTTCGGCGGCGAGCTTCGAGCGGCCATAGGCGTCGGTCGGGCGAGGCTCGCGGTCCTCGGTGAGAATGCCCTTAGCGGTCGGACCGGATTGCGCTCTGATCGAGGACAGGAAGATGAAACGCTTGATCTTGGCGCGCTGCGCCGCCTTGGCGAAACCGACCGTGGCCTCGGTGTTGAATAGGCGGTAATCGTCCTCGGGCACGCCGCTCATCGTCCCGGCAAGGCCCGCGGTATGGATGATGGCGTCAACGCCCGCGAGTGCCTCGGTCATGTTGTAGGGCCGCGCGAGATCGCCGATGATGGCGCCGGCGCAGCCTTCGGGCAATGTTGCCGGGCGCCGCAGCAGAACGCGCAAGCGATAGCCGCGCTTCGGCAGCTCCTGCAAAAGATAGCGGCCGATAAAGCCCGTGGCGCCGGTCAGCGCTACAAGCGGCTTGCGCGGCGACTTGAGGTCAACTCGCGGCTCTACGCTCATGCCGATCCGCCGTGAAGGTCACGACTTTCCTGCGGGCTCAAGTTCACGCCCACATTGCGGCCGGAGCAAGCCCTTAAGGCACGCGCGGAGCCGATCCCCAAACAGCAATGAACCGGCGGTGAAGTTACGCCGCCGGTTCGTTTTTTCACGAGGCACCCTTGTTGAGGGTGTCGTTCGTGCATTCAGCGGCCCGTTAGAATTTGAAGCTTGCCGCCACCTGAAGGAGCTGTTCGAATATCCGCCGCAATTCGAGGCTGGATTCATGTCCAACAACCCGCCGATCTACTATGTCCTTCCCGTGGGCGAGATGGGCATCAAGGCGTGGCTCAAGAAACATGGCTTCGGTCGGTTCCAACCCTAGGCGGTGATATGACCTGCTCGATTCTGAAAGGCGCTTGCTGGTGCACGGGCTGGGCTTTGGCCCAGTTCGCGGCTCTCGCCTTGTGCGGAGGAGAGGTCAAGGCGGCGTCTCCGATCGGAGACTGTACCGCGTACTCCGGAGTGCCGGCGGAGGACGGCGACAAGGCGGGGATGGTGTTCATTCCTGGCGGCAGCTACATCATGGGGTCCGACCGGGAGCATCCCGAGGAGCGGTTCAGCCATGAGGTGCGCGTCGACGGCTTCTGGATCGACCGGCACGAGGCGACGAATGCGGAGTTCGCCGAATTCGTGAAGGCGACCGGTTACGTCACGCTGGCAGAGCGCGGGGTCGATCCCAAGACCCATCCGGAAATGACCGGGGACCTGACAGCCCCAGGCTCCGTCTTGTTCGTGGCGCCCGTGAGGCTCGATCGCGGCGGCGACATCACCCAGTGGTGGCAATATGTGAAAGGCGCGAATTGGCGCGAGCCCGAAGGTCCGGGTTCGTCAATCGAGGGCAAGGACAATCTCCCGGTGGTGCATGTCGCCTACGAGGACGCGCTTGCCTACGCCAAATGGCGCGGCCGCGAGCTTCCGACCGAGGCGCAGTGGGAATATGCCGCGCGTGGCGGCCGCGAAATCGGCGAGGAGTGGAGCGAGGCTTTCGATGCGGACGGCAAGCCGATCGCCAATAGCTGGCAAGGCATCTTCCCGGTCTATAACACCGAGAAGGATGGTTATGCGGGAACCGCACCGGTCGGTTGCTTTCCGCCCAATGCTTACGGCCTCTACGACATGATCGGCAATGTCTGGGAATGGACCACGGACTGGTATGTGGCGGGCCATCGCCGCGAGGCCGCGCTCAATCCGAGCGGTCCGTCAATGCTCGAGCTCCGCGTCGCCGCGGGACAGGCGCCGAGCAGGGTCATCAAGGGCGGCTCCTATCTTTGCGCGTCGAACTATTGCTCGCGCTATCGCGCGACGGCGCGGCAGCCGCAAGAAGTCGATCTGAGCGCCGGCCATCTCGGCTTTCGCACCGTGCTGAACAAGCCTGAGCAGTAGCGCCGAGCCAAATGCCGCCTCGATTTTTCTTGCGCGCATTCGGCGCCGCGACCTTGGGGTTGGGCGTTGCGGCGCTTTTCGCGCGCGATGAGCTCGCCAGCAAAGGCGGCCTCGCCGCGGCCTATGGGCTCGGGCTCTACAACGTGCTCGCCGCCTGTTTCATCCATTGGAGCGCTGCGGGGATCGGCGGCGCAGCGCTATGGGGCGCCGGCTTGATCCATGCCGTGATCGGCGCACTCTTCATCTATGCGCTCGCACGAGACAGGGGGTAGGGGTCTAGTCGGTTTTGGTCTCGCATTTCTTCGCCTCGGCGGACCATTTGCAGCCAAGCGTGGTGTCCTGGTCGCAGATCGTCTGGTCGCCATGGACGGCGCAGGCGTCTTTGTATTCGGCAGGGCCGGGATAGCACCCGCGCTTTTCGCCGTCCCAGTGACAATTGGGATTGGCCAGGCACAAGGCTGAATCGCCGATCATGCACTCCTCGGCGGCCGAAGTTTCAACGACGCTCGCGGCGAGCGCGAGGGGTAAGGCGATGACGATGACAACCAGACCGCGCATGAGACCTCCTTTTGTTGCCGGACCTTATACAAGTCCCTTTTTGGGATGGACACTCCCCCGGCGAAGGTTCTCCCCTTGCCATAATTTTGCGTTAATGTGCTGCGCTTGAAGGAAATTCCAGCGGAGTGGGCGCAAGTCCGCGCGAACCGCCCCGAGCTTTTGAGCAAGGGGCGGCGTCCCGTCGTCAACTTTCTGGCGTTGTCGGGGGGCGGCTCCGACGGCGCGTTCGGGGCGGGCGTGCTTTGCGGCTGGACCGCCTCCAAAGGTGCCCCCGCGCATGGCCAGTCGTTAACGATCCGCCGGTGCCGAGCCGGCCCCGGCAATAGCGAGTTGTGTCCGGTCCGGCCCTTGAATAAACAGTATGGCGCGCCGAAGGGCAGGCATGCGGAGAGGACGATGGATCTCGCTGAATTGAACCGAGTGGCCAACGCCATGGTGGCGCCCGGCAAGGGCATTCTCGCGGCCGACAAGTCGGGCGGAACGATCGCGAAGCGGTTTACGGCGATCGGCGTCGAATCGACCGAAACGAGCCGCCGCGACTATCGCGAGCTCCTGTTCAGCTCCGCCAAGGCCATGGCCGATCGCATCTCGGGCGTGATCCTGTTCGATGAGACCATCAGGCAAAAGGCGGCGGACGGAACCTCGCTCGTCAAGGTGATCGAAAAAGCGGGCTCGATCCCCGGCATCAAGGTCGACAAGGGTACGAAGAAGCTTCCCTTCTCTCGCGGCGAGACCATCACCGAAGGCCTCGACGGATTGCGCGAGCGGTTGGTCGAGTATCGCGATCTCGGCGCGAAATTCTGCAAATGGCGCGCCGTCATCGATATCGGCCCCGGCATCCCGAGCTACAATTGCATCAGCGCCAATGCGCATGCGCTCGCGCGCTATGCGGCCTTGTGCCAGGAAGAGAATTTGGTGCCGATCGTCGAGCCCGAGGTGCTGATGGACGGCGATCACGATATCGGCCGCTGCGAAGAAGTGACTGAATTCGTGTTGAAGACGGTGTTCCAAGAACTCTACTACGCGCAAGTCAAGCTAGAAGGCATGGTGCTCAAGCCGAACATGGTGGTGCCCGGAAAGAAAAGCGCAAAGCAGGCCTCAGACACCGAGATCGCGGAGAAGACCCTGCGCGTGCTCAAGGCTTGCGTTCCCGCCGCCATTCCCGGCATCGCCTTCCTCTCCGGCGGGCAGTCCGACGTCGAGGCGACGGCGCGGCTCGACGCGATGAACAAGATCGGCGATTTGCCGTGGCGGCTCAGCTTCTCCTACGGACGCGCGCTCCAGGCGGCGCCGCAGAAAGCGTGGTCGGGCAAGGCTGAGAACAAGGCGGCGGCGCAAGCGGCCTTCGCCCATCGCGCCGAGATGAATGGGCTCGCCACGCTCGGGAAATGGTCGCCGGAGATGGAAAAGAAGGCCGCGTAGGCTCGCGGCTGCCTTGAGTTAGATCGAGGCGTGTACGATTAGCCCGGCTGCGCCTCTGTGCTCTCATCGCTCGGAGGCTCAAGCGGAGGGGGAGGCGCAGGCGGAGGAAGCTCGGCGAGCGCCGTCGTCACCCAACCGATCAGCTCACCTGCCAGTTTGGCGAAGACCTCGTCCATGGCATTCACATAAGCTTGCGCGCCTTCGCCTTTAACCGGGGTGCTGCCCTGGAACGTGCTCGCGTTGACGATCTTTCCGTCCTTGTCGATGAGTTTGGCGATGAAATCGATCTCGGCCGTTGCCGGCGCGGAAGCGGTGGAAATCTGGAAGGTCCTGATGTCGAGAATGAGTTGATAGTCTCCGGCCGCGCCATCGCGCGCGCGGCTCACCGATTTCGCCAAGCCCGCATTCTCAAAACTCTGAATCACCTTGGACTGCACGAGGATGGGAACGTTGTCGCCCCACCGCGCATTGGGGACTTGCACGCTCTCGCCCTCGGAAGGCTGCAGCAGAATTTTGTCGGTGTTGAAACCCATGAGCGTGGTCGGCTCGGGCACGACGAGCAGCCAGCCCGGCGCCGCGGCGGGAGCGGGGGGCAAATCGGTCGTGGCTGCGGCGAGATCGTAAACCGGAATCTCGCCCGGGCTTGTGCCGCCCCCGGTCATGCGCTCGAACCCCGCCAGGATGCCATCGACCTTGTCGGAGTTGCGCGCGAGCGCGTTGGAGAAAGTGTCGATATTGGCGATGGCGCTCTTGAGTGCCTCGGAGTTCTCGGCGAGAACCCGATCGACGCGCTGAAAGGCGTCGCGCGCGGCTTGGGTCCAGTCTTGCCCGGCTTGAGGCTGGGCAATCAGGGTGGGAGGCGCCTCGCCTTCGCCCGCGACAAGCGGCGAGGTCGAACTGCCGCCGCGCAGCGCCACCGCCGCCCCGCCGGTCAGGCCTTGCATCTCGATATTGACTTGGGTGTCGACGCGGATCGGCGTGCCACGAACCACCGCGACCGTTGCGATCACATCTTGTGGGGCGTCGGCGTTGAGCCCGAGATTTGCGACTTCGCCGACGCGAATGCCGTTGAACAACACGGCCGAGCCAATCAACAGGCCCGACACCGAGCCCTGAAACCTGATCTGATAGGTCTCGCGCTGGGCGAAACCGCCTTTGTTCTCGAGCCAGTAGACAAAGGCGAAGCTTGCCGCGATCACTGCGAGCATGAACAGTCCGATCAAGGCATAGCGGGCGCGCGTTTCCATCGGTCAGATCCTTCCGGGTCTCAAGCGCTCAATTGCCGGTCGGCGAGCAGGCCGCCGCGTTTTCCCTTGAAATAGGTCTTCACCCAGGGATGCTCGCATTCGAGCATGACTTCAAGAGGGCCTTCCGCAACGACCTTGCCGTCGGCAAGCGCCGCCACCCGGTCGCAAGCGGTGTAAAGGCTCTCGAGATCGTGGGTCACCATGAACACAGTCAGCCCGAGGGTCTGCTGCAACGTGCGGATCAGCTCGTCGAAATCACCGGCGGAAATCGGATCGAGCCCCGATGTCGGTTCGTCGAGGAACACGATCTCGGGGTCGAGCGCCAGAGCGCGGGCAAGCGCCACGCGCTTGGTCATGCCGCCGGACAGCTCGGCCGGATATTTGTTCAAGTCGTCAGGCGAGAGCCCGACCATTTCGAGCTTGGCGAGCGCCATTTCGTCCATCAGCCGCTGCGACAATTCGAGATTCTCGCGCATCGGGAATTGCACGTTTTCGCGCACGGTGAGTGAAGAGAAGAGCGCGCCTTGTTGAAACAGAATGCCCCAGCGGCGTTCGAGAGCGCGGCGCTGGTTTTCGCTCGCTTTCGCGAGATCGACGCCCAGCACCTCGATCGAACCTTCACGGCGCGGCAAGAGCCCGATGATGGTGCGCAACAGCACCGACTTGCCCGCGCCCGAGGCGCCCACGACGCCAAGGATCTCACCCGCTCTGACATCGAGGGAGAGATGGTCGAGTACGATCTGGTCGCCGAAGCCTACGACCAGGTCGCGCACCTTGATGACGGATTCTTTCGCCATCCGTCACATCCCGATCGAGGCGAAGAAGATCGCGAACAGGCCGTCGAGCACGATCACGAGGAAGATCGACTGGACCACCGAGGCCGTGGTGCGAAGACCGAGGGATTCGGCGCTGCCCTTCACGCGGAGACCCTCGGCGCAGGCCACCACCCCGATGACAAGCCCCATGAAGGGCGCTTTCACCATCCCCACCTTGAAATGCGTGAGCGAAATCGCCTCGATCAGGCGCGAGAGGTAAATGTCCGGGCTGATGCCGCCATAGAGCCAGGCGACGAGACCTCCGCCGTAGAGCGCGGCCATGCAGCCGAGGAAGGTGAGCACGGGGAGTGCGATGATGAGCACGAGGATGCGGGGCAGGATGAGAACCTCGACGGGATCGAATCCCATGGTGCGGAGCGCGTCGATCTCCTCGCGCATCTTCATGGAACCGAGCTCGGCGGTGTAGGAGCTCCCCGAGCGGCCCGCGACCATGATGGCCACGATCAGCACGCCGATCTCGCGCAGCACGAGGATGCCGACGAGATCGACCGAATAGAGCTCGGCGCCGAATTTTCGGAAATGGAAGATGCCCTGCTGCGAGATGATGCCGCCGATCAGGAAGGTGATGAGGAGGATGATGGGGACGGCGCGCCAGGCGACCCGGTCGAGCTGATTGACGGTCGAGGTGAACCTGAAATCCTGCGGACGCGCGAGCACACGGACCGTGGCGGCACCGACGGCGCCCAGCATTTCGGCGAAAGCCAGCAGGTTTTGGCCAAGCTCGGCGCTGCCCGTGCCGACCGTGGCGAGGGCGCCGACGATTCTGTTCCCGCGCGCCGGGGCGGCGGCGGACTCGCGGTTGACGCCATGCATCTCCGCAAGCAGGTTACGGTCGTGCGCGGGCATCCCGACGATTTCCGTTTTCGCTCCAGCGGACGACCAGGCTCGCGTCAGGCGCTCCAAAAGCCACGCGCCGAACGTGTCGAATTCGCGCACGCCGCCCATGTCGATGGAGACGTTCTTGGCTTCGGCGGCCTGGCTTGCGGCGCTATCGACAAGCGTCTCAAGCTCGCCGGCATGCGCGGCCGTCCATGAGCCTGAGGCTGCGAGCTCAAGCCGCTCCCCCTTCAACTGGCTTGTCAGCAGAACTTCGCCCATGACTGGCTCCTCCCGCCGGTTGCAGGCTCTGTCAAGAGACGGTGCCTCGGGGGAGCGCCGGAGGCAAGAGGCGCGCGCTGGGCTAGCTGCGGCTTAGGTCGATCGTCACGCTTTTCAGAGCAATCCCTTGCGTGGAAATCGCGACACTTTGGCGCGAGGCACTAAAGGAGACCTGCATGGTACCCGACACGCCGCCGCTGATCTGGAGGCTGATCCTGTTGCCGCTCGCCTGGCCCGAGGCCGTGCCCACGGCGTTGAAGGTGCGCTCTTCCCAGGTCCCTGAGATGCGGCTGCCGGTCTGGCTGAGCTTGCTCCTGATCTCGACATTGGAGCTTTCGCTTTGGCAACGGATGGCCATGCCAAGCTGCGAGCCGCCGCCGGTGTAATAGGCGTTGCACTTGAGACGCTCGGTGCGTCCGTCGCTCAGCTTGATTTGCCCTGCGCCCTGCCAGGAGCCCAGCAGCGTATCGAACGGACCGGCGGCAGCCCGGCCGTTCGGCCACGGCACAAGCGCGACCGCCAAGGCCAAGACAGCCAGGAGGCGAAGAGGGACGTTACGGTCGATTCGCATGGCTTTTCCTTATCGCAATTTGCTTCGGCGGATAACTCAAGATTATGGTGACGGGGTGATGACAACGGGGCCATCGGCCGTACGGCGCGGTACATTACGACACGGCGCGTTTATTCAAAAGGGGTGCTTGGGCCCACACTTGCCGCGATTTCCCCAGATTCGCTAAGGCTTTTTGCGGTTCGCGACCCACGGTCAAGAATTCTTGAGGGGCGAGGGCTCGCGGACTAGATTGGCGGGAATTTGTCCCCCATCCTCGGCAGGGGAGCTTCCGCCATCCCGCCAAGACCTAACATTGCCATCACCTATTGCCGGCTCTGCAATTGGCTGTTGCGCGCGGCCTGGATGGGTCAGGAACTGCTCTCGACCTTCGCCGAGGAGCTCGGCTCCGTCACGCTCATTCCCGACGACACGGGCGGAGTCTTCGAAATCCGGATCGACGGCAAGCTGCTGTGGTCGCGCGGCGAGCGCGGGCGCTTTCCCGAGATCAAGGAGTTGAAGCAGATGGTCAGGGATGAGGTCGCGCCCTCTCGCGATCTCGGCCATGTCGACAAAAAAGACGGAACGCCCTGAACCCTCATGCGCCCGCGGTGCCACTGGTAGTCCGGCTTGGGCGGCACCACATGACAGCGGAAGTCGCAAGCAAAATAAGAGGTTTCCAGTCCATGTCCCGGCCCGTCGTCGTCACCATTCCCCATAGGCTCGGAAGGCAAGAGGCCGTGAAGCGTCTCAAGTCCGGATTCAGCAATGTTCGCTCGAGTCTCGGCCACAGCTTCATCGTGGTGAAGGACGAATGGGCCGGCGACCATCTCGATTTCCGCGCAAGCCTGCTCGGGCAGACTACGACCGGCTCGGTCGATGTCGCCGACGATCATGTGCGGCTCGAGGTGCAGCTCCCCTGGGTGCTGGCTCTCCTCGCCGACAAGGCCAAGGCCTTGGTGCAAAGAGAGGGGAAGCTCATGCTGGAGAAGCCGAGCGATCCGCGGCCCGAGCGCTAGGATCGCTTAGGCGATCTTGACGATGGTGGCCTCGGCGGTGCCGGCCTCGACGACGTCGCCCACCTGCTTGCCGAGCATCGCCTGGGCCACGGGCGACACATAAGAGAGCGTGCCCAGCGAAGGGTCCGCCTCGTCCTCGCCGACAATACGGTAGGTGTGCCGCCGCCCGTCGTCGCGCTCGATCGTCACCGTCGAGCCGAAGCGCACTTCGCTCTTATCTTTCGGCGGCCCGACCACTTGGGCGGTGGCCCGGCGCGAGGTCCAATAGCGGAGATCCCTGTTGATCTTGGCCAGAAGCGGCCGGTCGTCGGCCTCATGGGCCTCCGCATGCTCGGCGTGGAGGCGCGCAAGCTCGGCCTCGATCATCTCGAGCCCCTTTGGGGTCACGAGATTATGCGGGGAAACCGGGCGATCTGGCAGATCGTCATAGACGTCGCTGCCGCTCTCGGGCTCCTTGGTGAAGGCCTTGCTCATGGCGCGACTATAGCATGGCTCAACCGCGCATTGTGGCGGATCTCGGGCCCACACTTCTGTGGGCAAGCACGGGCCAATGAGGCCGAGCCTTTGCCGCCGTCTTTCTCTCCGTGCTAGTTTTGGGCAAAACCACAAGCTTTCGGAAGCGGGGGGAACGCCAATGATCGATGCGGGGAACACCGCGTGGCTGATCACAGCCACGGCGCTCGTTCTATTCATGACTTTGCCGGGGCTTGCCTTGTTCTATGGCGGCCTCGTGCGCGCCGAGAACCTGCTTTCGGTGCTGATGCAATGTTTCGCCATCGCCTGCCTCGTTTCCGTGGCCTGGCTTGCCGGCGCCTATAGTCTCGCCTTCAACGCCGGCGGCCCCTATATCGGCGATCTCGGCAAGGTCTTCCTCATCGGCGTTCCGCGCGATGCGGTGGCGGCGGGCACGACGCTGCCGGAGAGCGTGTTCTTCATGTTCCAGATGACCTTCGCCATCATCACGCCCGCGCTCATCGTCGGCGCCTTTGTCGAGCGCATGCGGTTTGGCGCGGTCATGCTGTTCAGCCTGCTCTGGCTCTTTCTGGTCTATGTCCCCGTGGCGCATTGGGTCTGGGGCGGGGGCTGGCTCGCGGCCATGGGCGTGCGCGACTTCGCCGGGGAACTCGTGGTGCATCTCACCGCCGGCGTCTCGGCCCTTGTGCTCGCCGTTGTGCTTGGGCCGCGCCTTGGCTTTCCCGACGATGTGAGGCCGCCGCATGCGCCGTGGATGACGATGGCGGGGGCCTGCATGCTGTGGGTAGGATGGTTCGGCTTCAATGCCGGCAGCGCGTTGACGGCCGGCGCCGATGCCGGAATGGCCATGACCGTGACGCATATCTCCGCGGCCACGGCTACGCTCGTTTGGATCGTCATCGAATGGCTGAAGTTCGGCAAGTCGAGCATGGTCGGCGCGGTGACGGGAGCGGTCGCGGGACTCGCCACGATCACACCGGCTTCCGGCTATGTCGGCCCCGGTGCCGCGCTCATCATCGGCTTCGCCGGCGGCACGATCTGCTATTTCATGGTCGGCGTGGTGAAGCGGCGCTTCAGAATAGACGATTCCCTCGACGTGTTTGCCGTACACGGCGTCGGCGGAGCGACCGGCGTCCTGCTCACCGCCGTGTTAATGGACGCGGCGCTTGGCGGCGTCGGATTTCCAGAGGGCGGGAGCATGGGCGGGCAGACGGGTATCCAGCTCACCGGTATCGCCGCGACCCTGCTCTGGTCTCTCGTGGTAAGCTTCGCCATCGCCAAAGCGGTCCAGGCCGTCACCGGCTTGCGCGTCAGCGCCGAGACCGAGGAGCAAGGCCTTGACGCCAGGATTCACGGCGAGCGCGCTTACAATATGTAACCGGCAAGTGAGCGGGGACCAGCATCATGAAATATATCATTGCAGTCATTCAGCCGCACCGGCTTGACGCCGTGCGCGAGGCGCTTGCCGGCATCGGCGTGCAGGGATTGACGGTGAGCGAAGTGCGCGGATTCGGGCGGCAGAAGGGACAGACAGAGATCTATCGCGGCGCCGAATACGTCATACATTACGTTCCGAAGGTGAAGCTTGAGATTGCCGTGGACGACGCAATCGCGGATTCTGTCGTCGAGACGGTCGGCGTTGCCGCGCGCACCGGGCGCATCGGCGACGGCAAGGTGTTCGTGCTCGATCTCGAAGGAACAATGCGGGTACGGACCGGCGAGATGGGCGTCGACGCCCTGTAAGTCGCCGTGAACTTCACCCGCTACCTCAACCTGCTCCTTCAGCATCGCGAAGGGGCAGGTCGAGCTTTGGCAGCTCGTGCGGAACTTCTCGCAGTGGTTCTTCGATCTCCTGCGCAATTTCGTCCTCGTCGGCGGCTTGAAGTACTTCTACGAGAAGTCGGGCAGCGCGATCCTGTTCTACCTGCATCAATTCGCGCTGGTGGTGATCTTCTTCTATTGCCTGTCCTATGCCGATCAGTGGTACGTCAATCTGTTCAGCTTTCTTGAGGACAGGCGGCTCGCCCATTAGCTGAACCGCGCCGTAAATTTCAGCATCGCGGTCGGGCTGTTCTTCGCGATTCGATGGGGTGCCTCGGTGATCGTCGCCCGAAATTTCCCACGCTCAGATCTGAGATTGCGCGATTCCGGCCGGTTGCGCGGCGCTGGAAGCAATTTTTCCGCCTTAAAAGCCCCGGGAACAGCGCCTATATGAAGGCGGCTGGGGGGCCCAGCCTGTTAGAACCGGGCTCAAGAGGTGTCCCGTCGATGTTGCACGATATGCAAAAAGGCCGAAGCACCGCCCTTGTCGCCGATCCGGAAGGCGCCATTGGCGCGGTCGCCGGCAGGCGCGCGGGTAAATCGCCCGCCAAAGCCACGCGCGGATCGCGGGCGCCCCGGGTGAAGATTGTCAAGCAGAGCACGCTTGGTGCGCTGCTCAGGCCGATCGGGATTTCGATTGCGCTCATCCTTTGCGCCTACGCGCTCGTCTCGCTCGGGACGACCTTCTACCGCAGCTATTACCGCCATCTCGATCACACCGCGCCGGTGCACGCCGATAAAAGCGTATTCGATATCTTTTTCGGCGATAAGAGCCTGCCCCCCGACGCCGTCGATCTCGTCATCAGGGACGTGGACGGCAGCTTGCGCAAGGTCGTTGCGAGCAAGTCGGAGGCCGACAAATTCGTCAACGGCACGATCCTGATGCTCGAAGACGAGCGGGCGCGCATCAAACAGATGGCGCATGAGGATCTCGACCGTAGCTTCGCGCTTGCCTTTCAGGATCGCGAGCAGGCGATTTCCGCTTACGCCGATTGGTATTTCGAGTGGAAGCGCTCCTATGTCGTGTTGAAGGAGACCGTCGTTTCCGCCATCACGCGCTTCTTCGAGGCCGGCAAATACGAAACTGTCAACGAGGCGATCGAGGCCGACATCAAGGACTACTTCCTGACCAATTACAAAGACCAGGTGCTGAAGCCCGAGCTGCGCGACTTGACCCTCACCAAGGGGGTCGAGCAGGCGGTGCGCCATGCCCATGACAGCTACCGGAGGGTGATTGCCAACGGCGATATGCGACTCCAGCTGTTCCTGGCCGAGCACACGAGCCATCTTCAGGACATCCCGGCCGCGACGCCCATGAGCAATGTCAAGCTCGATTGGGACGCGCAGAAATGGAAGGCGCCGACCTATCTGATGGAGGATCGCGCTTTCGACGGCGTGGTCGGGGTCGGCACGGCGGCCGCGGGCGGCACGGTCGGGGCGCTCGCTCTCGGTCCCGCAATCAACGGCGTTCTCGCGCAGAGCTTCGGACAATTGTCGCGCCGCGTCGCCACTTCGCTCGGGACGCGGATCGCCTTTGCCCAGCAGGGGGCCGTCGCCGGGACGGTGGTCCAGCCGGTCGGCGGCCAGGTGGTCGGCGCCGCGATCGGCATCATGATCGGCGCCGCCGTGGATTACCTCGCCAATGCCACCAACGAGGCCTTCAACCGCGAGAGCTTCGTCGCCGCCAATGCGGAGGCGCTCGACGCCACTATCGCCACCTGGAAGGCGGGGCTTGAGGCCAATATCGACACGGCCATCGACAAATGGTTCGACGATGCAAGGGCCGCGGTCGTGCTCGCCTCGCAATAGGCTGGCGGATTTCAGTCGCGTTTCCGCCCCTTAGCGCGTTATGCTGAGGCCCAAGACCAAGGGGCTACGGGATGGATGAGAGCGTCAAGAACTTAGCGCGCCCGGCCGCTTCGCGGTCGCTGCGCGAGGCCATCCGCAAGGCGCGCGTGCAAGAGGCCGAACGCCTCGACCGGTCAGCCGACCGGCGTGACGGCGAGATAGCTCGGCTCGAGCTCCTGAAAGCCGAGCTCGAAGCCGTGTTCGCCGAGCTTGCCCAGCATGACGACCGCTTCAATCTCGTGCTCGTGCCGAGCCGGCCAGCGCGGTTGTGGATCGATCTCTTCACCTATGCCGCGATCGACGATGCCTCCGGCGCCTATCTCTTCGTGCGCAACAGCGAGAGCGGCCGCCGCACGCTGTTCAGCGCAACCAATGTCACCGATATCGCCGACCGCATCACCCGCTACATGGCGCAAGAGATCGTGCGGCGCGAGCGGCAGGACTCGGCGCTCGCCGAAAGCGGCCGCGTGGTCGCGCTGACCGAAGAGCGGCCGTCAATCACCCCGGTTGGCGTCGTGATCGGGGCGTTTGCCATCGGCATTCTCACCGGCGCGGTGGGTCTGTTCGTGGCGGTGCTGCTCAGCGCGCCTTAAGCATGCGCCTCTCGCATTCGAAGACTTGGCCCTCGCCGACGGCGCGGCCAACCATCTCCACATGCCAGCCGGCGCCCGCCCGCGCGATCGTATAGGCGTTGTAGCGCGCCGCGGGGATGCGCCCCTCGACCGCCTCCGACGCCGACGGCACGCCGACGATGAGCGCCGTGCCCGTCGCGGTCGGGAACTCATGCACCGATTGCGCGTGACTATGGCCGTGCAGGACAAGCTCGGCGCCATGCGCCTTAAGGACCCGCGTGACCTTGCCGGCGTCGCGCAGGCCGCGATGCCAGCCGGCCTGGCGGCGCAAGGGCGGGTGGTGGATCAGCACGACGCGAAAGAGGTGCGCGCGGGCAAGCTCATCGAGCGCGGCGGCGAGAAGCGTCCGCTGGAGCGAGCCGATCTTGCCCGCGGCGATGAACGGCATGGTGGGAATGGCGGAGGAGGTTGCGACGATCGCGACATCGCCGAAACGGCGCACGAAGGGAAAGAGCGTGGCCGGCGTCGGAAAAAGCGCCGCGCCCTCCTCGTTCGCCTGCATGAAGGGCTGCCAGTGGTGCGTGCCGAGCTCAGGGTGAAGCCGCACATAGGCGTCGTGATTGCCGGGGATGGCCGTGACGCGGTGTGGCGGCCCGAGATCGTTGAGCCATTCGGCCGCCCGCAGGAATTCCTCGGGCAGGCCGAGATTGACGAGATCGCCGGTCACGGCGATGTGGTCGGGTGCCTGCCCGGCCACGTCGCTCGTGATGAGGTCGAGGATCTCGCGCCGGTGCACGAATTTCCGCCCGCGATGCCAATTGACGTAGCCGAGCATGCGCTTGCTCATCAGCTCGCGGCGCTTGACCCGCGGCATCGGGCTCAAATGAATGTCGGAAAGGTGGGCGAGGGTGAACACTGGGGCCTAGAAGGTGGGGCAGGGGGTCTCCTGCTGCAAGACTAAAGGGGAACCGGCCAATACGGAACTTTTCCCTCTCTCCTCGTGGGAGAGGGTGGCGAGCCGCCTCAGCAAGAGCGCGTTGTCCGTTTTACCCTCACCCTGAGGAGGGCGCGGAACGCGCCCTTCTGAAGGGTGTACCGCCCCTACTGTGCGTGCTTCGCGATGCGTCCTTGGGCGCTCCTCAGCATGAGGGTTGCTGCCAAATTGAAGGGCCGCCACCTGCCGAACACGCCCGCGGTCACTTCGTGGGCTTCGAGTTCTCGAGCCCGGTGATGTGCTCGGCTGGTAGCGCGGCCGTCAAGGTCGGCATTTGCGCTGGTGCGGCGCGCTGCGTCCCTCCCTATAATGGCAGCATGCAATTCATAACCGCCGCAATAGCAGCCGCGCTCCTCATCGCCGGGACGACTATTGCGCTCGCGCAAAACCAGCCCACGACCAAGCCGGTCACCAAGTCCAAGCCCGCGCCCCAAAAGCCCGCAGCGCAGAAGCCCGCGGCGGCCAAGCCGGCGGCGCAGCAAGTGGTGATGCCCGATGCCGAGAAGATCGGGCTCCTGCTCCGCACTACGCTTATCACGCTCAACAACGCGACGCAGACCGGAAACTTCACGGTCCTGCGCGGCATGGGCGCGCCAGGCTTCCGCGACGCCAACACGGCCGCGCGGCTCTCGCAGTCCTTCTCCAATCTCGCCTCCAAGGGCATCGACCTCTTGCCGACAAGTGTCATCGCACCGCAATTGAGCGAGCCCCCGAGGCTCGATCAGCAGAAGGGCATGCTGCACTTGAAGGGTTACTTCCCCGGTCGGCCGGTGCAGATCAATTTCGAAATGCTGTTTCAGGCGGTCGACGGCCGCTGGCGTCTGCTCGGATTGTCGGTGCAGCCGGGGCCCGCGACAGCGGCGCAAGCGGCGCCGCCGGCGGCTCAGAATGCGCCTCGGCCCGGCCCCGCACAGTAAAGCGTGAGGGGCCGTGGAGCACGCGCCGGCAAGAGCGAAGCGAAGCCTGCTGGCACGGCTCAGGCCGAACCGCCTTTTGACCGCCATGTTCCGCCCGATCTGGCGCATGCGCCGTGGCATGACGCTTGGCGCGCAAGGCGCGGTGATCGACGCAGACGGCCGCGTGTTGCTCGTGCGGCACGGCTACCGGCCCGGCTGGTGGTTTCCCGGCGGCGGCGTCGAATGGGGCGAGACGCTTGTCACGGCGCTCGCCCGCGAGCTCGAAGAGGAAGTGGGCGTGACGCTTACGGCAACGCCCGAGCTGCACGGCATCTTCTCCAATTTCGCGAGCTTCCCCGGCGACCATATCGCCGTGTTCGTGGTGCGCCATTGGACGCGCCGCCCCGACTACCACAAGCGCGGTGAAATCGCCGAAGTGCGCATGTTCGCGCGGACCGAGCTGCCCGAGCGCATCGATCCCGGCACGCGGGCGAGGCTTGCCGAGATCTTCGAGAGTGTCCCGGTCGGGAGTTTGTGGTGATTTACCGCTCGCTGAGATTTCCCTCTCCCGCCAAGGGCCGTTCACTTTCCCCTCTCTCTTCGTGAGAGGGTGGCGCGAGCGCACGCGAGCGCTGGGTGAGGGGGTTCCTTCTTTTGTCATCGTCCGCGAGGCGGACGATCCAGTAACCCCCTGTCGGTCCTATTTCGCAGCGCGGTGTTTACTGGATGCCCGCCTGCGCGGGCATGACAGATGGGTATGCTATCGCCACTCCCTTCGATGCGGCGCGTTTCCCTTTCCGCAAGGGGAGAGGGACGTTCCTATTGCGAGTCGGCGAGCTTCTTCGCGATCTTGGCCACGTGGTGGCCCTGGAAGCTCGCGAGGTTCAACTCCTTTTGCGAGGGCAGGCGCGAGCCGTCGGGGGCGGCGATGGTGCCGGCGCCATAGGGCGAGCCGCCCCTGACCTCGCTGATGTCGGGAAGGTCGGGCGCCGAATAGGGAAGGCCGACAACGACCATGCCGTGATGCAGAAGCGTCCAATGGAAAGAAATGATCGTGGTCTCGTTGCCGCCGCCGGTCGAGGTCGAGGTGAAGACGCTGCCGACCTTGCCGATCAGCATGCCGGAGACCCAGAGCGGTCCGGTCTGATCGAGAAAATTTCGCATCTGCGAGGTCATGTTGCCGAAGCGCGTCGGCGTTCCGAAGATGATGCCGTCATAGTCTGCGAGTTCCTGCGGGTCGGCGATGGGGGCCGGCTGGTCCACCTTCATTCCGGCGGCGCGCATCACATCTTCGGGCATCAGCTCGGGCACGCGCTTGACGCTGACTTGCACGCCGTCGACGGCGCGCGCGCCATGCGCCACGGCATAGGCCAGGGTCTCGGTGTGTCCGTATGAAGAGTGATAAAGAACGAGCAGTCGCGTCGTGTCGGCCATCATCGTCCCCGCTTACCTCATCACGAGGCGCCGCTCAACCGTCCTCCTCGCCGGCGCATAATGCAGCAGATTCAAGCATGTTACGAGAGCGGATCGCGGCCTTGGCGATGCCGGGTTTGCCCGCCCGGGGCGGGAGAGAGTGGGAGAGGTGGCGCTAGACCCGCGCCCGCGACCGTGATAGACGAGCGCCGCCATGTGGACCCGGATCGGCCAAACCACGCTTCCCCGACGACGAGGGCATGCGCGTTGTCCGCGCACTGCTTAGCTCCTCGCCGCCGGCATTTCCTCGCATTGCCTTCAGTTATCCCGCCGCGGCTTGAGGGTTCGTCTCTCCATCAGCCTCTCTGGGATATCGATCTCATGTCTTCCGGAAAATTCGAAATTCGCCACGAAAACGATGGCGATGTGCCTCTTCTGTCACGGCTCGCAGCCGAAGCCTTCGGACCCGGACGCTTTGCCCGCAGCGCCTACCGGGTGCGCGAAGGCGTAGCACCCGTCGCGGGACTTTCTCTTTGCGGCGTGCTCGACGGACAAGTCGTTGGCGGAATCCACTTCACGGCCATCAGCATCGGGGGCGAGGAGGGCGGCCTTTTGCTTGGACCGCTCGTTGTCGACCCCGCCGTGACGGGCAGGGGATTCGGCAAGGCTTTGGTCGAGCAGGGATTGGCGCGCGCGCGCGCCGAAGGTTTCTCCTTGGTGTTGCTTGTCGGCGACATGCCCTATTACGCAAGGTTCGGCTTCAAACTCGTTCCGTCGGCGCGCATCACCTTGCCGGGTCCCGTCGATCCCGCGCGGCTTCTTTATGTCGAGTTTGTGCCCGGAGCGATGGAGGGCGCAGCCGGTTCGGTCAAGGGCTTTGCGCGTCAGTGACCTTCGCGGAACCAAGTCGCGGCCAGGAACCCGAGGAGAAGACCGAGCGCGAGAAGTCCCGAGAAGAGCGGAAACAGGCGCACACCCTTGACGTGATACGCATCGCGCTTGTGCAGCCCGATCCAATCGTCGCCATGCATGACCTGCCCGCCGCGGAGCATCACGAGGCGCGGGAGCTTGGCGGCTTCGGCTTCGTTGCGTCCGAGCCAGAAGACGCCGCCGCCTGTCTCCTCGAGAAGGGGTGAGAGCATTTCGGCCGTAGCGGTGACGGCCGAGAGCTCGCGCGTATTGGCATTGCCGATGGTGACGACATTGGCAAGATTTCCCGAGGTGATGCGATAGACCCCTTGCTCGGTCACGTTGATGGCCTTGCGCCACAGCCCGCGCTCGCCCTTGTCGAGGGTGACGACCTCCTCCTTGCCCGAGGGCGACGTGATCGTGACATCTTCGACCTCGTCCTTGATCGAACGCCGTTCGATGGACAGCGTCTGGCCGCGGCTCGTCGCTTTCAGCGTCTCTTCCTCGAGATCGGGCTCCTTCATCAGCCAATGCGCGAGCCGGCGCAGGAGATCGGTATAGGGTCCGCCGCCCTCATACCCGCGCGCCCAGAGCCAGGTATGGTCCGAGAGCAGGAGCGCCACGCGGCCCTCGCCACGTTCGCCGATGACGAGAAGCGGCTTGTCTTCCGCTCCCTTCATGAGCACCTCGGCGTCGCGGGGATCGGCCTCGACGACGCGGAACCAGCGCCCCCAGGACGGCGTATCGCCGGACGCGCCGGGCAAGTCGCTGGTAACGGGATGCTTCTCGCCGAGTTCGGAGAGCTTGGGCTTGAACGGCTCCTCGACCACGCGGCCGGTGGGGACCGCCGGCAAGACCTGACCGAGCGGCGTTCGGAACAGGCTGAGCGGTGAGGCGTAATCGTCGCCGGCCGAGACCAGCACCGCGCCGCCCTTCTCGACATAGCGGGCGACGTTCTCAAGATAAAGCAAAGGCAGCACGCCCCGCCGCTGGTAGCGGTCGAAGATGATGAGATCGAACTGATCGAGCTTCTCCTGAAACAGCTCGCGCGTCGGAAAGGCGATCAAGGAGAGCTGATTGATCGGCGTGCCGTCCTGCTTCTCCGGCGGCCGCAGAATCGTGAAATGAACGAGGTCGACCGCTGCGTCGGATTTCAGCATGTTGCGCCAGGTCCGCTCGCCCGCATGCGGCTCGCCCGAGACGAGCAGCACGCGCAAGTTTTCACGCACGCCTTCGACCGTCAGCACGGCGCGATTGTTTACGGTCGTGATCTCGCCTTGGGCGGGCTCGGCCTCGATCTCGACGATGTTGGGACCGGCGTGCTCGATATCGACCGGGATTGTGACCTTTTCGCCGATGCGGACGCTCTGGGTTGCCGGCGGCTGGCCCTGATGGCTGACGGTGAGCTTGACCGTTTCGCCCGATTGCGGCGCCGCAGTATCGGTGACCTTGACCTCGATGTCCTGGCTGCTGCCGACGATGCCGAAACGGGGCGCGCTCAGAAGCTCGAGCCTGCGGTCGAATTCGCCCTGCTTGCCAGTCAGAAGCGCATGCACCGGCGCATTGAAACCGAGCCCCGCCGCGGAGGCCGGCACGTCATGCACTTCGCCCTCGGTAATCATGACTACGCCCGCAAGCCGGTCGGGCGGCACGTCGGAAAGCGCCTGGGTGAGATCGGTGAACAGCATGGTGCCGTCGCGGTCGCTGTCGGCTGAGGTCGATGTCGAGCGCACCAAACGCACATCGACATTGGGAAGCGCTTTGAGCCGTTCCTCCAAGTCCTTGCGCACTTGTTCGGTGCGCGCGGTACGCCCCGCGATCGCCTGGCTTTGGCTCTCGTCGACGACGACGGCAACCACGTCGTTGAGCGGCTCGCGCTCCTCCTGCTTCAGCTGCGGATTGGCGATGGCGAGCAGCAGGAGCGCATAGCTAATCAGGCGGAGCGCGGCGCCCCGGCGCGAACGCCAGAACAGGAGCGCGAGCAGAGCGGCGCCGACGCCTGCGAGCCCCCACAGAACGGGCCACGGTACGAACGGCATGAACTCGATCGACCAGCTCATGGCGTCACTCTCCCAAGCGCTCGAGCAGGGCAGGGACATGCACCTGATCGGCCTTGTAGTTGCCGGTGAGCGCGTACATCACGATGTTGACGCCGGCGCGGAACGCCATCTCGCGCTGCACTTCGCCGCCGGGCACGGCCGGGTAGATCGGCCGGTTACCCTCGTCGAGCGCCCAGGCGCCGGCGAGATCGTTGGAAGTGATGACGATCGAGCTGACCCCGTCGGTGCGGCGCGAACGCTCGCTGCGCTCGGCCTCGGCGGAAGGCTCGGCCTCGACCCAGAGCGAGCCGCCGTCCCATCGGCCGGGAAAGCTTCGCATCAAATAGAACGACTTGGTCAGGACATGGCTCTCGGGCACAGGCTCCAAAGGCGGAATGTCGAGCTGCCCGATCAGGCGGGTAAGCGCCGCGACTTGCGTGCCGGGGGCCGAGAGGCCCGATCCATGGTCGCGGGTGTCGAAGACGATGAGGCCGCCTTGCTTCATGAAGGCATCGACCTTGGCGAGCGTCGCGTCCGAGAGCGGGCTTACGTCCTCGCGTACCGGCCAATAGAGAACCGGAAAAAAGGCGAGCTCGTCTTTGTCGATATCGACGCCCATGGGCTCTGCGGGCTCGAGCGCCGTACGCGCGCGCAAGACCTTGCTCAATCCGGCCAAACCTTCTTCGCTCGTGCGGTCGATCTCGGGATCCCCGGTGATGACGTAAGCGAGCCGAGTATGCAGGGCCGCCTTGCTTGCGAAGTCGTCCGCCGAGCTGACGGGCGCCTGGCCCGCGGCCGCTTCACCGGTTTCTTGGGCGCGAACATGCGCGGGCAGGGCGGACAGAAGCGCTCGCGGCAAGGAAGATCGTCACGCTCGCGGCAGCGGCCCGGCGACGGAAACGAAAGCCGCCGCTCAGCACGAGCACGGCAAGAATGTCGGCGAGAAAAAGGGCGACCGCGGCAAGATAGAGCCAAGGCTCGAGCGCCATCGGCTTCTTCAAGACGTAGCCGCCGACCGCGCTCGACCCTTCGATCTCGCCGATCGGGTTAAGGGCGGTCTCGGCCGTGATGAGGTTGAGCGCGCGGGCGGCGCCCGAGGGGCCGTAATATCCGGGCGGATGGTCGGGGCCCGGCACGGTGCTGTCGACCTTGTCCGACGCAAGCGGCACAGCGCGAAGCGGCGGCGCCGTCAACTGGCCGAAGCCGTCGAGCGTTTGGAGCGGCGGCAGCGCGCCGGTCGAGGCGGCGGGGCGAGCCGCGGCACCAGCTTCGCGCTCCGTCTCTTTGCCCCCCTCGAGCGCGATCTGGCTCGGACCGAGCGCGACCGCCCGGCGCAGCATTTCGACGAACAGGCCGGAGAGCGGCAGATTCGACCAGTCGGAATTCGCCGTGACGTGGAAGAGCACGATGAAGCCCTGACCTTGTTTCGCCGCTGTGACGAGCGGCGTGCCGTCGGCAAGGCGCGCCCAGACCTCGGCCTCGCTTGCCACGCTCGGATCGGCGAGCACCTGGCGGTTGACCTTGACATCATCGGGCACGGCGAGGCCGCGGAAGGGGCTGTTGTCCTCGAACGGCGCAAGCGGTTGCGGCGTGCTCCAGGAGAGCGAGCCACCGAGCGAACGCCCGCCGCGCCGGAGCGCTACGGGGAGCAATTCGTCGCCACCTTGCTCGAGCCTAGGGCCGGCGAAACGAATGAGCACGCCGCCCGCTTTGACCCAGGCTTCGAGCTCTTCCTGGGTGCCGGCGACGAGCTTGCCGATATCGGCGAGAACGATGGTCGAGACCTTCTGCGCTATCAGGTCGTGAATGGCGTTCGCGACGTTGCCCTCGCTCGGCGCCACCACGTCGGCGTAAGGCGAAAGCGCGCGCTCTACGTAATAGAGGGGCGAAAGCAGAGGCTGTGCCGCTTCGCGCGATTCGCCCGTGACGATGCCGACGCGATGCCATTGCGAGCGGGCATCGAGCAGGTGAACCGCGCCCGCGGAACGTTCGCCCGCGATCGCGATGCGCGCGACCTGATTACGGATCTCGATCGGCAAATCGAATTGCACCTTGGTTTCGCGGCTGCCCTGATCGAGGCTAAAGGGCGCCTCGCCGAGAGGCTCGCCGCGGCCGGTCAGCGCCTTGACGACGCCCGGTGCGCGGTCCTTCGACGCCGCTCAAGACGCGCGCGGCAAACGCGCCGCTCTCGGCGGCGCCCTGTCCGAGCGCGAGCGCCGCGTCGTCCCGTCCCGGCCGGAGCACGGAAAGGCTGCCGCCGTTGCTCGCGAGCTTGGCAAGAACGCCGGCGAAGGCTTGGCCGTCGCCGTAGTCGAGACCGTCTGAGAGCCAGAGAACGCTAAAGCCTGTTTTCCCGCCGAGCTCCTTTTCGAGCGTCGCGGCAAGCGCGGCGCGATCGGGTGCGTAAGGCTCGGGACTGATGCCGCCGACGTGTTCGCGTGCCTTGTCAGGGCTCAAAGGATCGCTGACCGGCTGGCCGGGTGCGGAGGGCGCGAGCACGATGGTGCGGCCGTCGCGCGCGGCGCGGTCGATTGCGACCTCGATCGCCTCGCGGCGTCCGGGCCAATGCGCGGCCGAGGCCCAGCCATTATCGATGACGATGAGGAGGGGGCCTTCGCCGGCGAAGCTTTGCCGGTCGGGATTGAGCACGGGCCGCGCGAGCGCGAGGATGATCAAAGCGGCGAGCAGCATGCGCAAGGCCGTGAGCCACCAGGGGCTCCGCGCCGGCTCCTCCTCGGTAGTCTTGAGGTCCTTCAGCAGCCGCGTCGGCGGAAAGACCACGAGCTGCGGGCTTGGCGGGGTCAGCCGAAGCAGCCACCAGATCGCGGGGAGCGCGACAAGCGCCGCCAGCACCCAAGGCTGCAGGAATCCGATCGAGCCGATGGTGATCATGACTGGAGGCTCGCGGCCTTGCCGTCGCCCGCGGCTTGCCGGGCGGGCCGGTAGCGATAATCGCTGTCGAGCCCGGCGAGGCGGCTATGGAGCGAAAGCACCGCCTCCTCGGGCGGACGGTCGGTGTGATGGATCAGGAACGACCAGCCGAGCCTCCGCGTCACCTCGGCGAGATCGTCGCGATGGCGCTTGAGCCGTGCCCGGTAGTCCTCGCGCAAGGTCTCGGCGCGGCCGGCGATCATCCGGTCGCGGCCTTCGCTTGCGGCGAATTCGGTGCGGCCGGCGTAGGGAAGCGTTTCCTCGGCCGGATCGACAATGTCGATCAGATGCCCGCGCACGCCCTGCGCCGCGATCGCCTCGAACCGCGCGCGCAATTCGGCGACCGGCTCGAGAAAGTCGCTGAACAGAAGGCACTCGGAGAAGCGGCTCAGTCTCGCGTTCGGCGGCAGGCTTGCTTCGCTCGTATCGCCCATGAGGATTTCGGCGACGCGGCGGGCTGCGGCGCGCCCCGTGAAGGGCTGTCCCCCGATCAGACCGATGCGTTCGCCGCCGCGGGCGAGAAGCTCGGCAAACGCAAGCGCGAGTACCACGGCGCGGCTCTCCTTGGAGACCTTGGCGAGGCGGGAGCGGAATCGCATCGACGGCGAGAGATCGACCCATAGCCAAACCGTATGCGCCGCCTCCCATTCGCGCTCGCGCACGAACAGCGTGTCGGAGCTTGCCGAGCGGCGCCAGTCGATGCCGGTGACCGAGTCGTTCTGGTCATAGTGACGGAACTGCCAGAACGTCTCGCCGGGTCCGGCGCGGCGGCGGCCATGCGTGCCGTGCGCGACGGTGTGCGCGATTCGCTGCGATTCAATCAGGAGCGCAGGGATGCGCGCCGCCAGTTTGTGGGCTTCGGCTTCCTCGCCCGAAAATGGCTGAAGCGATCTCTCTCGCGTGACGGCCACGCTCAAATCACCCCAGCGGCTCGACAAGCCGCGCGACCATCTGGCTCATGTCGATCCCTTCGGCACGGGCGGCGAAGGTGAGCGCCATCCGGTGCTTGAGCACGGGCTCGGCAAGGTCGATCACATCGTCGACGGACGGCGCAAGCCGCCCTTCGATCATCGCCTTGGCGCGCACGGCGAGCATCAGCGCCTGGCTCGCGCGCGGGCCCGGACCCCAGGCGATCAGGTCATCAAGCTCCTCGTCGATGCCGGTGCCGGGCCGCGCCGAGCGCACGAGCTTGAGAATCGCATCCACCACCTGGTCGCCGACCGGCAGCTGGCGCACGAGCCGCTGCGCCACCATCAACTCCTCGGCGGAGAGAATGGTCTTGAGCGCGCGTTCCTCGACGCCGGTCGTGGCGAACAGCATGCGGCGCTCGGCGGCGGCGTCGGGATAGGACACGTCGATCTGCAACAGGAAGCGGTCGAGCTGGGCTTCGGGCAGCGGATAGGTGCCTTCCTGCTCCAGCGGATTTTGGGTGGCGAGGACGTGGAAGGGGCGGGGCACGTCGTGACGCTTGCCCGCCACGGTGACGTGATGCTCCTGCATCGCCTGAAGCAGCGCCGACTGCGTCTTGGGGCTCGCGCGGTTGATCTCGTCGGCCATCAGTAACTGGGTGAAGATCGGGCCTTCGACGAAGCGAAAGCTGCGCCGTCCGGCCGCGCCCTCCTCGAGCACCTCGGAGCCGACGATGTCGGACGGCATCAGATCGGGCGTGAACTGGATGCGCTTGTTCTGAAGGCCGAGCACGATGCCGAGCGTCTCGACCAGGCTCGTCTTGGCAAGGCCCGGCACGCCGATGAGGAGCGCGTGACCTCCGGAGAGAAGCGTGATGAGGGCGAGGTCGATGACGCGCTCCTGACCGAAAATGGTCGAGGCCGTAGTCTCGCGGACGCGTCCAATCTTGGCGCCGGCCTCCTCGATGCGATCGACGAGCTTTGAATCGGCTTGGGCAACGGTTGTCATGGCTTCAACTTGTCTCGATCCTGGTGATAGGGAAATATAGGGCCAAAGGCCTCGCTGAGAAGAAGCACTTTGAGCGGCAATTCGGTCCCAATCGTGTTGACTCAGGCCTCCGATCCGGCCCGGCTCGCCGGCGAGCCGGCAATCCGGCCGGGAGCGGCCTAGCGATGGCCGGCCAAGACAAAAGCGATGCTGTCGTAGCATCGGCAAAGGCCCGCGGCAAACAGCCTTCGGGAGCATTGCCAAAGCTTAATCTTTGCGGGGATATCGGGCTGAAGATCGGCCGTGACGGGACCTGGTATTATCAGGGGGGCGCCATCGGGCGGAAAGGGCTCGTGAAGCTGTTCGCCTCGGTGCTCCGCCGCGAGGAGGACGGGCGCTTCTACCTGGTCACGCCGGTCGAGAAGGTGCCAATCGCCGTAGAGGCGATGCCCTTCATCGCCGTGGAGATGAGCAGGCAGGGGCGGGGAAAAAGGCAAAGCCTCTCGTTCCGCACCAATGTGGACGACACGGTGACGGCGGGACCGAAGCACCCGCTCGGCTTCGAGCGCGGGCCGGCCGAAAGCTTTACCCCGTTCATTCTCGTACGCGACGGCTTGAAGGCGCGGCTCTCCCGCCCGGTCTATTACGAGCTTGCGGCTCTCGCCGCCGAAAGTCCGGCGGGCGAGGGGCCCGGGGTGTGGAGCGAAGGCACGTTCTTCCCGTTCCCGGCCGAGGCGAGCTAGGCTCCGCCCCCTCTCCACTCGCTTTGCCGGGCGCGCGCCGTTATGGTGCTGATGCGCTGTTACCCAAGGGTTTCCCAAGCCAACTCGATGTTTCGCATCGCGCTGATCGATCTTCTTCTCTTCTCGTTGCCCTTCTTGATCTACGGGGCCTATCGGTTTGCGGTAAAAGGCGTGCCGCCGGATAGGCTTTGGCAGGACGCGCCGGTCTTCTGGCTGCTCGCGGCGGGCGTCGGGCTTCTCCTTGTCGTCTTGGCAACGGTGATCCAATTCTCCGGCGGCAGGCCCGGCGGGACCTACCATCCGCCGAGCCTTGAGGACGGTATCATCAAGCCCGGCGAGATCGATTGACGGCAGCCCATGCCCACATCCGCGCCCCCTTCACTCAAGGATGCTCCGTGGCTGAAACGCCCCGAGACGGCGCGCGTTTTCGCCGCGCTCGCGGCGCCCGGCGTCGCGACGCGCGCGGTGGGCGGTGCGGTGCGCAACAGCCTGCTCGGGCTCCCCGTTAAGGAGGTGGACCTCACCACCACCGCGCTGCCGCAACAGGTGATGGCGCTCGCGATCGAGGCGGGCCTCAAGGCCGTTCCGACCGGAATCGAGCACGGCACCGTCACCGTCATCGCCGACGGCGTTCCCTTCGAGGTGACGACGCTTCGGCGCGACGTCGAGACGTTCGGGCGGCACGCGACGGTCGCGTTCACCGACGATTGGGAGGAGGACGCGCGCCGGCGCGACTTCACGCTGAACGCGCTCTATGCGGCGATCGACGGGACCCTCTTCGATCCGCTTGGCGGCTATGACGATGTCCTCGCCGGCAGGGTGCGTTTCATCGGCGATGCGGAGGCGCGCATCAAAGAGGACTACTTGCGCATCCTGCGCTTCTTTCGGTTCAATGCCTATTACGGCAAGGGGCCGTTCGATCGGCAAGGACTTCGGGCTTGTGTCACGCTCCGTGGCGGGATGGCGCAACTTTCGGCGGAGCGGGTCGCGGGGGAGGTGAGGCGCATCCTCGTCGCGCCGCAGGCGATGCGCGCGGTCGAGGCGCTGTTCGATTACGGGCTGCTGGCGGCCATTCTCAGCGGCGTGCCGCGGCTTGGGCGGTTCGGGCGCTTGGTCGCAATCGAGGAGGCGCTTCGGCGCGAGCCAGACGCAATGACGCGGCTCGCGGCGATTGCCGTGTTCGTCAGCGAAGATGCCGGCCGCTTGGCCGCGCGCTTGCACCTCTCGAATGCCGAGCAGGCGGTGCTTGCGCTCGGTGCGGGAGATCACGACGAGCGCGGCCTTCCTGACGAGGACGCAGCCAAGCGGCTGCTCTACCGGCTCGGTCCGCGTGATTATCCTGCGGCAGCGCTGATCGCCTGGGCGGACTCTGGCGCTGCGCCGAGCGACATGAACTGGCGCGAGGCCGCGACCCTTGGGGAGCGCTGGCAGGCGCCCCTCTTTCCGCTCAAGGGATCGGACCTTGTGGCGCTCGGCGAATTGGAAGGGCCAGCGCTCGGCGCGCTTCTCAAGGCGCTCGAGGCCGAATGGATGGCGGAAGGATTTGCTCCATCGCAGGGCGAACTGCACGAGCGCGCGGCCAAACTCAGCCGAAGATCATCCAAGCAAGGCCGATAAGGGTCGCCGCGAAAGCAAGAACGATCGGCACCAACGCGATCTCGATCAAGACATCGCGGCCGCGCATGCTCCCGCTCCCGATCGCAACATCGCTGTCAAGGAACGCGCGCAAGCTCGTTCGCCTCGTCGGCCAGCGTGAATCTCCCTCGGTGAAAGAGGCAACCAGCAGGAATAGCGAGACGAAGATCGCGCAGAAAAGAGTCACGATCGCGAGGTCCAAATTGACTCCGCCACTGCCAGCGAAGGCGATCCACGTGACGGCGAGGAACCAAAGGACAGCGCCAATGACAATCTTGAAGGCGATTGGATGGATGCCGGTAGCCTGTCCCGTCGCATATTTTGATGCGGAAACTGACATGGCGACCTCCATGTGTGCGCCCCGCACCAGCCGCCAATCTGTCATTATATATGGGAATTTGAGCATCGCGTGCCAAGAAGGACTTAGTGACGCGGAGGTCAGTCCAGCCTTTCGATCAGCGCCATGGCCGCGGCCGGCGCGCGCAGCTTCCCTTCATGGATGAAATAGACGAAGACATCGCGCGGCCTGCTCGGGGGCTTGTGCGCGGCATCGACGGGTAAGAGGTCCTTGGGCGCTTCGCCCTTGGCCCAGATCTTCGCGCGCGCGGCCCAGGCGTCGAGCTCCTGCGGCTTGTAGGCGGCCGGCAACAGGTCGTCACCGCGCTGGAGCCGCGCATAGACCACCTCGCCGGTGACGTCGGCGATTGAGGGCCAAGCCTCGGCGTCGGTGTAGGCGGCGCTCGCATTGTTGTCGCGGAGCAGCCCGACGAATTCCGGCGTTTGAAAACTTGCGTGGCGCGGCTCGATCACGTGGTTGAGCTTGAGACCGTCGAGCTCGCGCGGCAGGCTCTCGAGAAAGCGGGCGAAGTCGTCGGCATCGAATTTCTTGAACGGCGCGAATTGCCACAGCACGGGTCCGAGCTTTATCCCAAGCTCGGCGAGGCCAGAGGCGAAGAAGCGCTTGATGAAGTTGCCGGTCTCGGCGAGCGCCTTCTGCTGGGTGACGAGACGGGGGCCTTTTACCGAGAAGACGAAATCCTCCGGTACGGCAGCGGCCCAGGCGCGGAAGCTCTTCGCGCTTTGCAGCCGGTAATGCGTGGCGTTGATCTCGATCGCGGTGAGGCGTGAACCTGCGTAGGCGAGTTCATCCGCCTGTTTCAGGCCCTTGGGATAGAAGACGCCGCGCCATGGCGCATAGCTCCATCCGCCGATCCCGACGCGAATGCGCCCTTGCCGCTTTGCTCTCGTCGTCAACGCCGAATGCTTCTTGGCTACTCGACCCGGTTTAGAATCTGGTTGATCTCGGCTTGCGAGAAGGCGCGCAAAGTCTCGGTACGAACATTGCCGAGCTTGCCCGCGCTCAATGCGAACGCCATCGCCGCCTCGTCGTCCGGCGCCTCGATGATCAACACAACATCGTGGCGCCCGATGGTCCAAAAAAATTCTCGCGTCTTTGCGCCGAATTTCTTCGCCAGCTGCTTCGCGGCATCGGCGCGCTTGCTCGTGTCCTTCACGTTGCGGATACCCTGTTCGGTGAACTGACCAAGTACAATATAGTTTGGCATGGAATTTCTCCCTCCGACTCGATTTGCCGCGTCGATCAGCCGTGGCTCGGCTGTCGAAGCTAGGAGATCGGCCCGGTTGGCGCCAGACGGACTTGACGCCCCCTCGGCGAGGCAAGCGGGCAAAAAAGAAGGGCCGCGCCAGCCAAGGCGCGGCCCCTCTTACTCGAATCGTTACAGACGCTTACGCGACTAGATTTTGCTTGCGCATGATCTTCTCGGAAAACCGGTTCCCACTTTTCCGGATCATGCTTAGAAGTCCATGTCGCCCATGCCGCCGCCTCCCGGAGGCATCGCGGGCCCCTTCTTCTTCGGCTTCTCGGCCACCATGGCCTCGGTGGTAATGAGGAGGCCTGCGACCGAGGCGGCATCCTGGAGCGCGGTGCGCACCACCTTGGCCGGGTCGATCACGCCCTGTTTGACGAGATCGCCGTATTCGCCGGTCGCCGCGTTGTAACCGAAGGCATAGTCGCCCTTGTCGACGATCTTGCCGACCACGACGGCGCCGTCCTCGCCGGCATTCTCGGCGATCTGGCGGGCGGGGGCCTGGATGGCGCGGCGCACGATATTGATGCCGACCTTCTGGTCCTCGTTCGCCCCATTCAGCTTGTCGAGCGATTTCTGCGCGCGGATCAGCGCAACGCCGCCGCCCGGCAAGATGCCTTCCTCGACGGCTGCGCGGGTCGCGTTCAACGCATCGTCCACGCGGTCCTTTTTCTCTCTTCACCTCGATCTCGGTGGCACCGCCGACCTTGATCACGGCGACGCCGCCGGCGAGCTTGGCGAGCCGCTCTTGCAGCTTCTCGCGGTCATAGTCGGAGGTCGTGTCCTCGATCTGCTGCTTGATCTGGGCGACGCGCGCCTCGATATCGGCCTTCTTGCCGCCGCCATCGACGATCGTGGTGTCATCCTTGGTGATGACCACCTTCTTGGCGCGGCCGAGCATGTCGAGCGTTACGTTCTCGAGCTTGATGCCGAGATCCTCGGAGATGACCTGGCCGCCGGTCAGAACGGCGATGTCCTGCAGCATGGCCTTACGGCGGTCGCCGAAGCCGGGCGCCTTGACGGCAGCGACCTTCAGGCCGCCGCGGAGCTTGTTGACCACGAGCGTGGCGAGCGCCTCGCCCTCGATATCCTCCGCGATCACGAGAAGCGGCTTGCCAGACTGCACGACGGCCTCGAGCAGAGGCAGGATCGACTGCAGGTTCGAGAGCTTCTTCTCGTTGATGAGAATGTAGGGGCTTTCGAGCTCGACGCGCATCTTGTCGGCGTCGGTGATGAAATAGGGGGAAATGTAGCCGCGGTCGAACTGCATGCCCTCGACCACTTCGAGCTCGGTCTCGAGCGCCTTGGCCTCCTCGACGGTGATGACGCCGTCATTGCCGACCTTCTGCATCGCCTTGGCGATGATGCGGCCGATGTCCTGGTCGCCGTTGGCGGAGATGGTGCCGACTTGCGCGATCTCTTCGCTCGAGGTGACTTTCTTCGCCTTCGACTTCAACTCGTTCGAGGATGGCATTGACGGCAAGGTCGACGCCGCGCTTGAGATCCATGGGATTGGCGCCGGCGGCAACCGATTTGGCGCCTTCCTTGACGATGGCCTGGGCGAGAAGGGTCGCCGTCGTGGTGCCGTCGCCGGCGGTGTCGGAGGTCTTCGAGGCGACCTCGCGCACCATCTGCGCGCCCATATTCTCGAACTTGTCCTCGAGCTCGATCTCCTTGGCGACCGTGACACCGTCCTTGGTGATGCGCGGTGCACCGAACGACTTTTCCAGCACGACGTTGCGGCCCTTGGGGCCGAGCGTCACCTTGACCGCATTGGCCAGGATATCGACGCCGTGCAGCATGCGCTCGCGGGCGTCTTGGGCAAATCTTACTTCCTTCGCTGACATTTTTTTCTCCGTTGGCTCAATCGCCGCTCCTCCGCTCGCCCGCGCACAGTGCGGGATCCGAACGGGGCGGCATCACATCAGCGTCATCCGCGAGGCGGCGCCCGGGAGCGGCCGCCGTCGGAAGACGAATGTCCTTACGCAGCTTTCTTCTTCGCGACCGCGCCTTCGAGCACGCCGAGGATGTCGCTCTCTTTCATGATGAGAAGCTCCTCGCCGTCGATCTTGACCTCGGTGCCCGACCACTTGCCGAACAGCACGCGATCGCCAGGCTTCACGTCGAGCGGCAGAAGCTCGCCCTTCTCGTCGCGGGCGCCGGGGCCTACGGCGACGATCTCGCCCTGCTGCGGCTTCTCCTTCGCGGTGTCGGGGATGATGATGCCGCCTTTGGTCCTCTCATCCTCCTCGATACGGCGCACGACGACGCGGTCATGCAATGGACGAAACTTCATCTTCCTCCTCCTCCGGGCAATGGCGATTGGCGGGCGCTCAAATGCACGGCGCACCCGCGCGAGCTATGTAGACCGCGATATTAGCACTTTCAAGACACGAGTGCCAAATCCGCTAGCAATCCATTTCGCCTGCTGCCAAGGCGCTGATTTGATTTGCAGAAATCCTGGACGCAACTCGGATGGGCGGCTAGCTTTCGGTAAAAGACCAAGAAGCGGCAAAGCGGAGGACGGAGAACATGGACAGCGCCTTCCTTCGCCAGATCGAGGGCTTCTCGCTGACAACGGCGGAAATCCTCTACCGCTTGCCCGATTACCCGCGGCTCCTGCAAAGCTATGTCTGGCAGGACTACGATCTTGCCCCGCGCTTCCCCAAACTCACCGATTTCCTCGGCTTCTGGCACGCCAATCTCGAGGGCGCGCTCTACCGCATTCGCGTCATGCACCGGAAGCTGATCACGCCCGCCGAATTCCGCTTTGTCGAAGGCGAGCTCAGGCTGCATTAGTCCGCGCCGGCGGGTGTCCAATTCTCTAAGCTATCGCCAGCATGCGCTTCCCGTGGCAAGCTTAACCGCGGAAGTCTCGGAAGGTGCGGCCATGTGGCGATGGCTCTCAGTTTTTCTTCTTGGAGGAGTGCTCGGTGCAGCCTTCGGCGTGGCGCTCGGCTTCTTTCTCTTTCCCTTCGTCTTTCCGCCGCCCGAGGCTAAGGAAACGCTGACGCAGGCCGAGGCAAGCAAGCTCGTCGCCAAGGGCACGTTCATTCACGCCAATCCGAGCGACCCCGTCCATTACGGGAAGGGCGGCGTCAGCGTCTATGAGAACGTGGTGTTTCTGCACGAGGACTTCGAAGTGGGTCCGGGCCCCGCCTTCCACGTCTATCTCGTGCCGAACGCCAATATCAGGGATGCGGGACAGGTGACCGGCACGATGTTCGTCGATCTCGGCGGCTTGCGCGCCTTCAAGGGCAGCCAGAAATATGCAATTCCCCCCGGTGTCGACCTCACCAAGTTCCCGAGCGTCGTGATCTGGTGCCAGCAGTTCTCAGTGTTGATCTCGCCCGCCGACCTGACGTTCGAGCAAGGCTCCTGAGCCTTAACGCGTGGCCCTCTCTTCCAGCATGGGCCGCGGCTCATGCCCGAACTCGTAAATGTGGGCGTGCTCCTTATCCAACACCGGCTTCAGCGAACGGAAGGCCTTCGGATAGAGATAGAAGGGCACGCGCCGGAAGAGGTGGTGCGTGCCCTTTACCGCGAGCGTCGTGACCAGAGCGAAGGCGGCGACGATGCTGGCCGCGAGCAGCACGGTGGGCCAGGCCACCATGCCTTGATAGGGCTTGATGAGGGTTAGCGCCTGCCGGTCGGCAGGCGCGTTCGGCGCGTCGCGAGCATTCTCGACCGCAGGCCCAACGGCCGTGGCGAAACTCATGGTCCAGAGTCCTTCTCTTCCAAAACGGCGCCTGCCCGGCCCGCAAAACCGGGGCCGGCGCTGCTTTTTGAACTCATCCCCGGAACGACGGCGCAATTTTGCGATGCGCCGCTGCCACGTCGAGGGGCGCGTTGCCGCAGGGTAAACGGCCAGTCAAAAGCGCTGGCCTGGCGGGGCCGCGCAACGGCTACGCTTGGAGCTCAGTACGGGCGGCGCGATGCGGGAAGGCTACCGGCAGAAATGGGGGTAGCCGTTGACGCCGATGAAATAGCCGGTGCGCGGATTGAAGCCCGGGTAGCGCGAGGAGCAATAGGCATACCAGTCGGGCGTCCACGGCGGCGGGCCATAGGAGGCGGGACCATAATAATAGGCCGGCGGCGGTGGCGGCGGCGGTACGACATAGACCTCGCGGGGGCTGAGCGCGCTACCGATGACGGCGCCGACGCCAAAGCCGAGAAGTCCCGCGCCCCAGGCATCGCGATGCCCGGCCTCGGCCGGGGCCGGCGCGGCAAGCGCAGCCGCGCCGATCAGCGCCGCGGCGGCAACCGATTTCAGGATGCGATTGACCATCGATCTGTCCCCTCGTGTTTTGCGGGCGCCCGCGAAGTGCCCTGGAGCGAGCCCGCGGCTCCCAGCCCGGCGTCCCATCGCCCGGCCCTTGGCGAAGATTGGGGCGCGAAAGTGAATCCGCCGTTAAACATCCCTCGCGGCTCGGGCTTCACACTTTGCGTCTCGGGATGACGGCCGAGAACCACAATAAAAAAACCGCCGGGCACGAAGCCCGGCGGCTCAATCGGTTGCTTTCGTGCGTTCGCTAGTTGGCGAGCTGCACGTTCGCGGCCTGCTTGCCGCGGCCGCGGCGGTCGTCCTCGATCTCGAAGGAGACCTTGTCGCCCTCGTTGAGGGCCGGCACGCCGGACCGCTCAAGAGCGGAAGCGTGCACGAAGACGTCCTTGCCGCCGTCTTCGGGCTGAATGAAGCCGAAGCCGCGCGCATGATTGAAGAATTTCACTGTGCCGTTGACACGAGCCATAGGGGAATTCCTTTCCCGTTGAAGTTAAACACAAACGGGCCAGAGGCCCCCGAAAGGGTTCCTTCGGCGTCTTGAGATGTCAGGAAAGGGTCGTGCTCTTTAGAGGCGCGATAGTCACTTGCCGTCGTCCAAGTCCGCGCCCAAAGCCTTGGGCGCCCGGTAACACAAAGAATGGGGGAAGGAGCGCCGCTTGGCAAGCCCGAAGTGGCCCGCCGGTGGCAAAAAAAGCTGCAAAATCCTAGCCGAAATCTAAACCGGAGATGAACGGAGCCCTCAGGGAGGGTTCAGCCGCGAAGCCCTAGAGCTTTGAACCTGACGGCGCGACGCCGCGTCGAAGGGGTGCTCGGAGGGATCGCGAAATGTGGAAAATCGTGGTGGTTCTGCTGCTCGCGGCGCTTGCAATCCTCATGGCGCGCGTCGCTTACGAGGCCCCGGTCATCCAGACCCGGGTCGGGGAAATCCTCGGGATCTCGGCGCCCGCAACCGCCATGCCGCCGCTGATGTATGCCGGCGTCAGGGGCTAGGCTTAGGGCCAGCGCGCCAGAGGCGGCAGGGAGGACAGAATCGCCTCGACATTGCCGCCGGTCTTCAGCCCGAAGATCGTGCCGCGATCGTAGAGCAGGTTGAACTCGACATAACGGCCGCGCCGGACGAGCTGCTCTTCGCGGTCGGCTTCGGTCCAGGGCGTTCGGATATTGCGCCGGACAATCTCGGGATAGATGCCGAGAAAAGCGCGGCCGACATTCTGGGTGAAGTCGAAATCGGCCTTCCAGTCGCCCGTGTCGAGATAGTCGTAGAAGATGCCGCCGATGCCCCGCATCTCGCCCCGATGCGGCAGATAGAAATACTCGTCGCACCACTGCTTGAAGCGGTCGTAGTCGGCGGAGGCCTCGCCGTCGCACGCGGCCTTCATCGCCGTGTGGAAATCGCGCGAGTCCTTGTCGTCCTGCGTGCGCCGCCGCATCAGCACGGGCGTGAGATCGGCGCCCCCGCCGAACCATCCTTTCGACGTGACCACCATGCGCGTGTTCATATGGGCGGTCGGCGCATTGGGGTTTACGGGGTGGGCGATGAAGGAGAGGCCGCTTGCCCAGAAGCGCGGATCGGCGCCGGCGCCGGGAATCTGCTTGGCGAATTCGGGCGCGAAGGCGCCATGCACGGTCGAGGTGTGGCAGCCGACCTTCTCGAACACGCGGCCCGACATCAGGGCCGTGACGCCGCCGCCGCCGTCGCTCCCGTCCTTCTCGGTTCGGCTCCAGGGGGACTTTGCGAACCGGCCGGGGGCTTTGCCTTCGCAACCGGGAATGCCTTCGGCAGCATCCTCGACGGCCTCGAGCGCGGCGCAGATTTCGTCGCGCAAATGCTCGAACCAGAGCCGCGCCCGCTCCTTTCGCGCCGGGCTGAAAAGCTCCGGCGGATGAGGTTCTTTCGACGCCTTTTGGTCCATCGCCCTTGGCCTTACGCCCCCGCGAACTGAAACGTCAATGGCTCGCGACACCCGTCCTGCGGCCTTGACGGGAATCAAACAATCTCGGCGGCGTGGGTCTATGTGTCGGGGCGCAAAGCCGGAGCGGCATTCTGCGCCGAAATGCCCGAAGTAGCCCCCTGGACAAACCATGAGGAGCGATGCAAGAAACCACCGCCAAGAAGGTTCGATCCAAACCGCCGAAGGCCCGCGCCGTTGTGTCGCGCCCGCGACTGACTAGCGCGCGTCGCATGAGGACCTTAATTCCTTAAAGTAAATCCTTCCAGGAGCCTTGGGCCTGTGGCCAGTCACGATATCCCCCTCAATTCTTCCAACGACAATGATGAGCCGACAAGGCGCGACGTGCTTTTAGTCGCGGCCGGCGGCTTCGCCGCCGTCGGCGGCGCGATGGCGCTCTGGCCGCTGCTCGATCAGATGAACCCCGACGCTTCGACGCTGTCGCTCGCAACGACCGAGGTCGACATCTCTCATGTCGAGCCCGGCCAGGCGCTGACGGTGATGTGGCGCGGCAAGCCGATCTTCATCCGCCACCGCACCAAGGAGGAGATCGCCAAGGCCAAGGACACGCCGGTTGACGATCTCCCCGATCCTTTGGCGCGCAACGCCAATCTGCCCGACAGCGCCCTTGCCAGCGACGACAACCGCGCGGCCAAGGACCGCGAGCCGTGGCTTGTGATGATCGGCGTCTGCACCCATCTCGGCTGCATCCCCAAGGGCCAAGCGGTCGGCGATTACCGCGGCGAGTATGGCGGCTGGTTCTGTCCCTGCCATGGCTCGCAATACGATACCGCGGGCCGCGTGCGCATTGGACCCGCGCCCGAGAACCTCGCGATCCCGCCCTACAACTTCGTCTCCGACCAGAAGATCAAGATCGGATAGAGCGAGCAATGGGGCACCCTTCAAGCTATGAGCCGAAGTCCGGCATCGAACGATGGCTCGATGCGCGGCTTCCGATCGTGCGGGTGATGCACGATCAGTTCATGGTCTTCCCCACGCCGCGTAACCTCAATTACTGGTGGACCTTCGGCGGCATCCTGACCTTCATGCTCGTGGCTCAGATCGCCACGGGCGTGGTGCTCGCCATGCACTACGTGCCGACCGAGGCAGGCGCCTTCGACTCGGTCGAGAAGATCATGCGCGACGTGAATTGGGGATGGTTCCTGCGCTATTCCCATGGCGTCGGCGCCTCGATGTTCTTCCTCGCCGTCTACATCCACACCTTCCGCGGCCTCTATTACGGCTCGTACAAGGCGCCGCGCGAGGTGTTGTGGATTCTCGGCGTGCTCATTCTGTTGCTGATGATCGCAACCGCCTTCATGGGCTACTCGCTCGTGTGGGGGCAGATGAGCTTCTGGGCGGTCACGGTCATCACCAATCTCTTCTCATCGCTCAATGCGATCGTCCCCGGGCTCGGCACGACGCTGGTGGAATGGATCTGGGGCGGCTTCGCGGTCGGGGGGCCCACTCTGAACCGGCTCTACGCGCTTCACTATCTTTTCCCGTTCGTTATCGCCGGCGTCGTTGTCCTGCACATCTGGGCGCTGCACGTACCGGGCAACAACAATCCAACCGGCATCGACGTGAAATCGCCGAATGACACGGTGCCGTTCCATCCCTACTACACGATCAAGGACGGCTTCGCGCTGGTCGCCTTCATCCTTTTTTCGCGGTGATGGTGTTCTACGCGCCGAATTTTCTCGGGCACCCCGACAACTACATTCCCGCCAATCCGCTGCAGACCCCGCCGCATATCGTGCCGGAATGGTATTTCCTGCCCTTCTACGCGATCTTACGCGCCATCCCGGACAAGCTGTTCGGCGTGATCGCGCTGATCAGTTCGATCGCTATTCTGTTCTTCGTGCCCTGGCTCGACACCTCGAAGGTGCGGTCCACGCGCTACCGGCCGATCTACAAGTGGTTCTTCTGGGCCTTCTTGGTGACGTGCATCGCGCTCGGCTATCTCGGCTCGCAGGCGCCCGAGGGCTGGTACCTCATCTTCGGCCGCATCTTCACCGCCTACTATTTCGCCTTCTTCCTTGTGGTCATGCCTTTGGTCGGCCGGATCGAAAAGCCGAGCGCGCTGCCGGGCAGCATCACCGAGCCCGTGCTTGGGTCCGGGAAGGAATCGCGCAAGTTGGCGCCGGCGGAGGCCGTTTGATGCGATCTTCCGCCTTTCTCCTCGCCGCTTCCGGCGCGCTGCTCTTGGCGTCGGCGAATGTGAGCGCCGCCGAGGACGCCGCCACGCCGAGCAACAGTCACGGGCCGGAAATCGCGCCACAGAGCTGGAGCTTCGCCCCGCCCTTCGGCAGCTACGACAACGCTCAGCTCCAGCGCGGCTTCAAGGTCTATCAAACAGTTTGCGCGAATTGCCATTCGATGCGGCTCTTGTCCTACCGCAATCTAGGCGAGCCGGGCGGACCGCAATTCTCGCCCAAGGCCGTGGAGATTCTCGCCTCCCAGGTTCAGGTCACCGACGGGCCGAACGACAAGGGCGAGACGTTCCAGCGTCCGGCGCGACCTTCGGACCGGTTCCGGTCGCCTTTCGCCAACGAAGAAGCGGCGCGCGCGGCCAATAACGGCGCGTTGCCGCCCGATCTCTCGGTCATCGCCAAGGCGCGGCCGGGCGGTCCAGACTATATCTATGCGCTGCTCACGGGCTACCTCCCGGCGCCGCACGACTTCGAGCTCGCTCAGGGCATGCACTACAACGCGGCGTTCCCCGGGCACCAGATCGCCATGATCCCGCCTTTGAGCGACGGTGTGGTTCCCTATACCGACGGCACCAAGCCCAACGTGGACAACTACGCCAGGGACGTCGCGGCATTTCTGATGTGGGCGGCCGAGCCCAAGCTCGAAGAGCGTCATGGGGTGGGCGCGCGGGTGATGATCTTCCTCATCGTGTTCCTCGTAATCTTGTACCTCGCGAAGCGCAAGGTCTGGGCCCGCGTCCACCATGACGAGAAGCGCGAGAGCGCGTAAAGGCTTCTCGCCGACCGGCTATTCTTCCGCGCCCGTTGCGGTATAAGGGGCGCCCATGAAGCGCGCGGTCCTTTATCTCGCACTCGCCTTAAGCGTGTCTCCGGCGCTCGCCGCGAGCGAGCCCGAGAGCCCGCGTGACATGGTGCTCTTGACCGTGGGCGGTCTGGTCGGCAAGACCAATCGCGGCCCTGTCGATGCCAAGCGCGACGTTCTGCTCGCGGAGCACAAGGTTGCATTCAAGAGCGCCTTTGAATTCGACCGTGCGAAGCTCCTTGCGCTTCCCCAAGGGACGGTCACAGCGCAACCGAACACATTCGAGAAGTCCGCCAGTTTTTCCGGGCCCGTGCTGCGCGAGCTGCTCGGCTATCTCGAAGCGGCGAAGCTCAAGGTCAGTTTCATGGCGCTCGACGGCTTTGCCGGCTGGCTTGCGCCGGAGGATATCGACGGGTCCGATTGGATCCTCGCGCTCTCGGCCGACGGCGTTCCGCTCGGGATCGGACAGCAAGGACCGATCTGGCTCGTCAAGAGCAGCGCGCAAAAGGTCGATAGCCACGACCCCGAGCATGGCGACTGGGTGTGGAACGTGTTCTATATCAATATCGGCAAATGAGTTTCGGCCGGCCGTTCGCGCGCGTCCTTGCCCGCGCGTCTTGGGAATAACGGGGAAGCATGGTCAAAGCGGTGCTCGGGGTTATTGGCGGCTCGGGTCTCTACGACTTGCCGGGCCTCAAGAATGTGCGCGAGGAGCGCATCGAGAGCCCCTGGGGCGAGCCGTCGGGGCCGCTCCGGATCGGCGAGATCGACGGGCTCCCGATCGCGTTCCTCTCGCGCCACGACAAGGGCCACCGGCTGTCGCCGAGCGACATCAACTATCGCGCCAATATCGACGTGGTGAAGCGTGCCGGGGTGACCGATCTCGTTTCGCTGTCGGCCTGCGGCTCGTTCAAGGAAGAGCTGCCGCCCGGCACTTTCGTTCTCATCGATCAGTTCGTCGATCGCACCTTTCACCGCCACAGCTCCTTCTTCGGCAGGGGCTGCGTTGCGCATGTCTCGATGGCCCACCCCGTGTCGCCGCGGCTTCGCCTCCACCTCGCCGAGGCGGCCGATGCGGAGGGGATCGCGGTCGTGAGAAGCGGCACCTATGTCTGCATCGAGGGCCCGCAATTCTCCACGCTCGCCGAAAGCCTCACCTATAAGAACCTCGGCTATTCCGTCATCGGCATGACCAATCTGCCCGAGGCCAAGCTCGCGCGCGAGGCCGAGATTTGCTACGCGACCGTCGCCATGGTCACCGATTACGATTGCTGGCATCCCGACCATGACGCCGTCACCGTCACCGACATCATCAAAGTGCTGATGGCGAATGCCGAGAAGGGGGCGCGGCTGATCGCGCGGCTCGCACGCACCTTCCCGCGCGAGCACGAGCCTTGCCCCATCGGCTCCGACCGAGCGCTCGATACCGCCATCATCACCGCTCTGGAAGCGCGCGATCCCGTTCTCCTCAGGAAGCTCGAGGCCGTCGCGGGCCGTGTGCTGAAAGGCTGAAGCCGGGCCACTCGACTAGCCAGGCGCTCCTGCTTCGACTATAGGCTCAAAGTCAGTGCCGTTGGCGCCGTGCGCCGATCTTTACGGAGGCCCCCGATGAACCTGTCGGCCGATATCAATCTCAAGGACCTCGTGCGCACCATCCCCGACTATCCGAAGCCCGGGATCATGTTCCGCGACATCACAACGCTGCTCGGCCACGCCAACGGTTTCAGAACCTGCGTCGAGCAATTGGCGAGACCGTTCACCAACCGGCGCATCCAGTTGGTCGCGGGCATCGAGGCGCGCGGCTTCATCCTCGGGGGCGCCGTGGCCGACCGGCTGCGTTGCGGCTTCATTCCGATCCGCAAGAAGGGCAAATTGCCCGCCAAGGCCATCGGTCAGGACTACGAGCTCGAATACGGGATCGACGTGATCGAGGTTCACGAGGATGCCATCAGCGCGGGCGAGCCGGTGCTGCTCATCGACGACCTCATCGCTACCGGCGGAACGGCGGAAGCGGCGGTCAAGCTCCTGCGCAAGCTCAAGGCCGACGTGGTGGGTGCCGCCTTCGTCATCGATCTACCCGATCTCGGCGGTGCGGCGCGGCTCGCGCGACTGGGCGTCGAGCCTCACGCACTGATGTCCTTCGCGGGCGAGTGAGCATGAAGATTGGCGGTAAATCCTATCGCACCATCTGGCTCAGCGAAGGCGGCAAATCTGTCGAAATCATCGACCAGACCAAGCTGCCGCATGCGTTCGAGACCGTGACGCTGCGCACGCTCGACGATGCCGCGCGCGCCATCGCCACCATGCAGGTGCGCGGAGCGCCGCTGATCGGGGCGACCGCCGCTTACGGGGTCGCGCTTGCATTGCGCACCGACGCATCGGACGAGGCGCTCGATCGCGCCTGCGCTACGCTCGCGGCCACCCGCCCGACCGCCATCAATCTCCGCTGGGCGCTCGATGAGATTGAGAAGGCCGTGCGGAACCAGCCGCGCGACAGACGCGTGGCTGCGGCTTTCGCCCGCGCCGCGGAGATTTGCGACGAGGACGTCGAGACGAACCGCAAGATCGGCGAGCACGGACTCGGGATCATCAAGGCGCATGCCGAGAAGAAGGGCGGCGCCACCGTCAATATCCTCACCCATTGCAATGCCGGATGGCTCGCTTGCGTCGATTGGGGCACTGCGCTTGCGCCCATCTATTGCGCCCATGACGAGGGTATCGGCGTGCATGTGTGGGTGGACGAGACTCGGCCGCGCAACCAGGGCGCAGCGCTCACCGCGTTCGAGCTCGGCGCGCATGGCGTGCCGCATACGCTGATCGCCGACAACGCCGGCGGCCATTTGATGCAGAAGCGGCACGTCGATCTTTGCATCGTCGGCACCGACCGCACCACCGCGACAGGCGATGTCGCCAACAAGATCGGCACCTATCTCAAGGCGCTCGCGGCGCGCGACAACCAGGTCCCGTTCTTCGTGGCGCTTCCCTTTTCGACCATCGACTGGAGCCTCGGCGATGGCAACGCGATCCCGATCGAGGAGCGCAATGCCGAGGAGGTGACGCGCATGACCGGGCGGCTGCCGGATGGCAGCGTCACTACCGTCGAGATTGCGCCGCACGGCACGCAAGCTGCAAATTACGGCTTCGACGTCACGCCGGCGCGGCTCGTCACCGGTTTTATCACCGAGCGGGGCGTCGCGCCCGCCACGCGCGATGCGCTTGCCGCTCTCTACCCCGAGCACCGCAAGGGGGAGGGTGCCTGATCCGGGCGTGGCGAGGCGCAGCCGGTCTCACCGATGTCGACGCCATCACACTCTCGATGTCGGAATTCGCCAAAAGCGGAGAGGCCCGCGTCGCCGTGATCGGCATAGTGATCGCCGCGCTAACCAATACGATCGTCAAATGCGCGATGGCCCTCGTTGTGGCCGGTCTCTCCTTCGCAAAGCCGCTCCTCGCCGCCACTGTTCTGATTCCCCTGGCGGGACTTGGCGCGGTCTATTTCCTGTAGCGGCGACAGGGCAGGCCGGCGCTTAGAACTTGTCGTAAGTCACGCAGCAGCAGTCCTTCAATCCGTCGTCGCGCAGTCTGCAGGAGAGTTTTTCTTCGACGCCTCGGCAGGCTTGCGGCAGAGCGTCCAGCGGCGAGCCCCTTGCTGCACGACGAGGCGGTGTAATGGACGCAATTGCCGCCCAGCAATTCGGAGCTCTCCGGACACTGACAGTTTGGCGGCGTCCCCACCATGCCACCTTGGCATGACGACGGATCGGCTGGCGCGCCTTGCGGTGCTTGGCCGCTTCCGGATCCAGGCCAGACGCCGCCAGGCGCCGTCTCGGTGGAACCGCTTCCGGTCGCTGGCGCGCCTCCCGGCCCCGCGCCTTTGCCGAAGAGCTTTCCCCCGGTGGTGGGCTTGCATTGGAATTTGCCGTCGAACACGCCGCACTGCATTACGGCGTCAAGGACGAGTCCGCGCCCGCCGGCGGATGGCTTGGGCGCCTGCACGACAGCCGTCGCGTTGTGGCCGTGCGCCAGGAGCACAAGACAAACGAGAGCCGGCAGCACAGCAGCGCGAAACACACGCATGAACGATCCCTCCACCCACCTCGCCGGCATAATGGCATAGGTGCGGGGGTATGGTAGCCGATGTCGAGACGACGGGGAGCAGGCATGGCCCGCAAATCGGGGGCCTTGCCAGAGGCCGTTCTGCTTGTCACCATGCCCCCCTTAAGGCTTGCGCGGGTGGGTGCGTCAGGAGCCTTCTCCGCGCGGGATAACCGCAAGGGAGGAGACCATGGGCCAAGCGCAGGGCCAACCAGCCCGCAGCGCCCGCTGCATCGCACTGGTTGGCCCCTATCTCAGCGGCAAGACGACGCTTCTCGAATCCATTCTCGCCCGCACCGGCGCCATTACCCGTCAGGGCTCGATGGCAGGCAGCAACACGGTCGGCGACACCTCGGAAGAGGCCCGGCATCACGGCATGAGCGTCGAGCTCAACGTGGCCACCGTCGATTTCCTTGGCGACAGCTTCACCTTCCTCGACTGCCCCGGCTCTATCGAATTTCAGGCCGACGCGGCCCATGTGCTGACCGCTTGCGACGCCGCCGTCGTCGTATGCGAGCCCGACGAGAAGAAGGTTCCGGCGCTGCAACTGATCCTCAAGCAGCTCGAAGATCGCGGCATTCCGCATTTCCTCTTCATCAACAAAATCGACAAGGCCGAGGCACGCGTGCGCGATATCGTGCCGATGCTCCAGCCCGCGAGCACCAAGCCGCTCGTTCTCCGCCAGATTCCCATCTGGGAGAGCGACATCGTCACCGGCTTCATCGATCTCGCGCTCGAGCGCGCTTTCATCTATCGCGAGCATGCGCCGAGCGAGGTCGTGACCATCCCCGACGCTCTCGCCGCGAGCGAGAAAGAGGCGCGGTTCTCGATGCTCGAAAAGCTCGCCGACTATGACGACGAGCTGATGGAGCAGCTCCTGGAGGATGTGCCGCCGCCCCGCGACAAGGTGTTCGACGATCTCTCCAAGGAGTTCCGCGAAGGATTGATCTGTCCGGTGTTCATGGGCTCGGCGGAGAACGGCAACGGCATCCTGCGCCTGCTCAAGGCGCTCCGGCACGAAACTCCGTTCGTGCAAGTTACGGCCAAGCGGCTCGGCGTGGACAAGATGCCGTCTTGCGCCTTCGTCGCCAAGACCTTCCATACCGCGCATGGCGGCAAGCTGTCGCTCGCCCGCGTGCTCACCGGCAATTTCGCCGATGGCGCCACCGTCTATGGCGCGGACGGCGAAGATCGCATCTCCGGCATATTTAGCGTCATGGGCCAGGAGCCGACCAAGCGCGGCGAGGCGAAGGCGGGCGACACGGTCGCTTTCGGCCGCCTCGACAGCATCAAGACCGGAACGACGCTGACCGAAGAGAAGGGCAAGAAGGTCGCAATCGAAACCGCGACCACCGCGAGCCCCGTGTTCGGTCTCGCCGTCGCCGCCAAGGAGAAGAAGGACGAGGTGAAGCTTACGGCGGCGATCGCCAAGATCATCGAGGAGGATCCTTCGATCTCGCTCACCCATAGCCAGGATCTGGGCGAGATGGCGCTGTGGGGGCAGGGCGAAATGCATTTGCGCGTCGCGCTCGAGCGGCTGGTGCGCAAATACGGGATCGACGCCTCGACCCGCCCGCGACAAATTCCCTATCGCGAGACCATCCGCAAATCGGTGGAAGTGCGCGGCCGCCACAAGAAGCAATCCGGCGGTCACGGCCAGTTCGGCGACGTCGTGGTTACGATCAAGCCGCGTCCGCGCGGCGCAGGCTTCGAGTTCAGCGATGAGATCACCGGCGGCGTGGTGCCCAAGAACTATATTCCTTCGGTCGAGATCGGCGTGCGCGATTACCTCCACTCAGGTCCGCTCGGCTTTCCCGTGGTCGATGTCGCAGTGTGCCTGATTGACGGGTCGTACCATTCGGTCAATTCCTCCGACATGGCCTTCCGCCAGGCCGGCCGCATCGCCATAAGCGAGGGCCTGCCGCAATGCTCGCCGGTGCTGCTCGAGCCGGTCATGGCCGTCGAGATCGCCGCGCCGTCGGAGGCGACCGCGAAGGTCAACTCCATCGTGTCGTCGCGGCGGGGACAGATCCTTGGCTTCAACTCGCGTTCCGGCTGGACCGGCTGGGACGTTGTCGAGGCGCATATCCCGGAGGCCGAGATCCAGAACCTTATCGTGGAGCTTAGGTCGGCGACGGCGGGGGTCGGCACCTTCAATGCCAAGTTCGATCATCTGGCGGAGCTCACGGGCAAGGTTGCCGAACACGTGCTCGCGGCCCGCCGCTCGAAGGCGGCGTAAGGGGTTTCGGGCCGTAACGATTGACTAAGGCCTCAACCGCCGTGGCGCCATGGACGTCGTGAAGAAGGCGGTGGAGCGCTATGCTGGACGAAGCGCGCGGCTTGGCGATGAGTTCCTGATCTTCGCTCCAAACCGCGATACCGACGGGGCAAAGGACATCGCTCGCGGGATCCTCGGCCGGTTGTCGAAGGAGGGGATGCCGCTCGTCGGCGCTCCATTCACCGTATCGATCGGGATCGCGGTCTCTGACGGCGACGAGACCGACTTCGCTCAAATGCACCGGAACGCCGATACTGCCTTGCACCAGGCGCGAGCCGAAGGCAGAAATCGCATCAGCGTGTTTCGAGAGCCGCCGGGTGAAGCGGAGCCGGAGCGGGCCGCGCCTCAGAAGGTGACGGCTTAAGCCAGGCTCCCGCCTCAAGCGGATTAGGCACGGTTCCCGCGCCTGCTGCGAAGGCTCAAAGCGTACCGGATCCCGCTTCCTTCGGCGGCGGCTTCTTTTGGGATATCCGCCGCAACCAGCGCAGGGCAAGCCACAGGAGAAGGACAACGGCGAGCAGCGTGAGAAGAGGCGCTGCAAGCGCGAGCAACGAGACGAGGAGCGAACCGCCGAATTCTGCCGTGGCGATGACGGGGTTGCCGAGACCTCCGGTGAACGCCGTCGATTTTGCCCTGACGAGCGTGGTCACGGATTGGGTCGCGCCGGCGATGCCGCCTCCTGCGATGATCGCGGCAGCCCATTTCACCATCGGAGGCAGGTCGGTCATGACGGCGGCCGCGACGATCGTGCCGGCGACGAATGCGGCTGGCGTGGCCAGCGCATCGAGAAGATTGTCGACGCCCGGAATGTAATAGGCGAGAATCTCCGCCGCCGCCGCCACGCCGAGCAGGATGAGAGCCGGCAGCGTACCGAGCCAGGCAAAATTTTCGCTCAAAGGAAGATGCCCGGTATAGGCCGCTGCGCTCGCGACCAACATCGGCATGAATAGTCGAAGTCCGGTTGCCGCCGCAAGCCCGACGCCAAGCGCGACCGACAGAGCGAGATCGAATTCAGACATGGCCGAAATTACCACGCTTGGCCGTCAGCGCACGCGGCATCATCGCTCGCTCCGCGGATTGGCTTGCCGCCAGTCGGACGGCCGTTCGAAGTTTCCGCGCCAGATGCCGCGCTTTGCGGTTTGCGCCTCCGCCTCGGCATCGCGATAGGGGTTGCCGGCTGCGCCGCCGAGATCGATGGCATAGCCGTCGCGCACCATCGCCTCGCCGAGATCCGGCACGCCCGCGGCACTACAGACCGCAACAATCCGGCCGAAGCGGTCGGTCGCGCGCGACTCGCAATTCACGTTGCCGCTCTTCATGAGGGTCGTGAGCTTCGCTTTGGCGGCGCGGCCGCAGAGCCAGGTCTTCCCGTTCGCCTCGGTGCAGGTCTGCGCAAGCTCCGGCGAGTCGATGCCGAAGAGGCGGTATTCGCCGCCATTGGCCGCGCGTATGGTGTCGCCGTCCACGGAGACGATTTTCGCACCCGGACCGAAGGGAGGAACCTCGACGGTGCAATAGCGCTCGATGAGGATCACCGCGACGACCACGAGCACGAGCGCGATCAACTTGCCGAGCGCTTGGGCAAGCGCGCGGGACGATTGCCCCTCGGTCCCCTGGCCTTTCCTTCCTGTCACGTTTCAGGCAGGTAGCGCAAATTCGCCCGCGCGGCGAGCCATCGCTGCTTCGGCCCCGCTAGCTCCCGTCGATGCGCCTGCCGATGATGGCGATGGCTTGCTGATAGACGCCGGCCGCGTTCCAGCCTTGGATCGCGGCAAAGTTCGGCTGCCCCGGCTGGTAACCCGCGCCCCTGACCCAGCCGTGGCCTTTGAGGAAATTTGCGGTCGAAGCCAGCGCGTCCGCCTTGGTGTTGAGGTTGATGACGCCGTTCCCGTCGCCATCGAAGGCGTAAAGCAGAATGCTCTTCGGCAAGAACTGGGTCTGGCCGACCTCGCCATGCATGGCGCCGCGCGTCGCGGCGCTCAGGATGCCGCGATCGACGAGCTGGAGCGCCGCATTAAGCTGGTCGGTGAAATATTCCGGCCTGCGGCAGTCATAGGCGAGGGTGGCGACAGCTGAGATCGTGGGCTGGTGGCCCATGAAGTTGCCGAAGCCGGTCTCCATTCCCCAGATGGCGATGATGGGTCCGGGCGGAACGCCAAACCGCTTCTCGATCGAGGCGAACAGGCCCGCATTGCCCGATTTCATGCCCTTGCCCCGGGCGGCAATGGCCGGGCCGCCTCTCTTCGCCATGAACTGATCGAGGCTCAGCTTGAAGCTCTTCTGGCCGCGGTCAGCCCTGATCGTTCCCACCGAATAATTGGTCGACATGAGCGCAGCGATCGCCTTGGGCCCGAGGCCGTTGCCGGAGGCCTCGCCGGCGAAGACCCTCTTCCAGCCCTCGAACCCGGCGCTGTTGTTGCCGCACGGGGCGGCATGGGCCGGGCCGTTCGCGAAGCCGATCATCGCGGCGAAAAGTGCGGCCAAACTCAAAGACTTGTTCGTCATGAAGTGTACCCGCGTCCCTCTGATGCACCCTGCATAAGGCCTTTCCGGCCACGCTATGCCGGTACGACATTGTTAACCTTAACCATTTTCACAAAAAAGTCTCCTCTCGGCGGAAATGAGCGTAAGTTGGCGCCTTGGTGATGGCGTTCCCTCCCATCACCGTCCCCGCAGGGAACTCAACGGAAGAAGCCCCGCTCCCCCCGTTCGGGGCTTCTTCCTTTTCTTGCGTCCATCCATCCGGGCGCTTTGGCGGGCGCTGAAACCCAGGCCCCGCCGGTCTTGCCGCAGCGCATCTTGACGGCTAGACGATTGTGCCGCCTCATTTGTGCGAAGACGGTTTTAGACCAGAGGGTGTTCCCATGACGAAGATCTTTCCTCCGCTTGAAATCCCCGCCACGCTTGCTGCCGGCCCGGGGCCGGGGAACACCGATCCAAGGGTGCTCGAGCGCTTCGCCAAGACCGGCGTTGCCGACCACATGCAGAAAGACGTGCTGCGCGGCATGATGGAAGCCAAGCAGATGCTGCGCGAGTTGTGGGGAACCAAGAACGTCTACACCTATGGCGTTGCCGGGACGGGCTTCTCAGGCCTCGATTGCGTTCTCTCGCTGATCTTGCCGGGCGACAAGGTGGTGACGTTCCCGAACGGCACGTTCTCGGGCATCGACAGCCTCACCATCCGCATGAAGGCCGCGACCAAAGAGGAGCTTGCGGCGGATTCGCTCAATCCGAAGCCGAAAAGTGTCGTCGTCGTCGAGACCCCGCACGGACAGTCGGTCCGGGCCGAGACCATCGACAAGGCACTGGCCGAGCACAAACCGATGTGGTCCTTCATGGCGCATTGGGAGACGGGCTCGGGCCGCATCAACGACCTCAAAGCCTTCAACGACGCCTGCCTCAAGCACGGCGTGATGGGCATTGTCGATGCGGTGTCGAGCCTCGGCGTCGCCGATTTCAACATCGACGACTATCCGGGCGTGGTGGCCTGGGCCTCGTGTCCGCAGAAGGGCGTGCTGTCGCTCCCGCTCACCTATGCGCCGGTCAGCTTCACCGACAAGGCGATCGAGATGGTGAAGAAGCGCGGCTGCCGCACCTACGTGCATCACCCCATCCTCGACGCGCGCCATTGGGGTATCATCGACGGCAAGGACGTCGAGACGCCCGCCTATCACCAAACTCATTCCTGCTACGCGGTTGCCGCCTTCCACGAGGCGCTCCGCATCATTCTCGGCTACGGCCGTCGTCGCAAAGCATCAGACTATGCCTATCACGAGAAGGCGCTACGCCAGGCCGTCGAAGCCATGGGCTGCGACGTCACCTCGAACATGACGAGCCTCATCGTGCTCAACCTTCCGGGCAAGTTCAAGGGCAAGGAGAAGGAGCTTGTGCAAGGCGCGCGCGCGAAAGGGTTCGGCATCTGGCCCACGCTGTCCGAACCGGTCCAGGTCCGCATCGGCATTCTCAATCAGCTCAGTCCCGAGCAGATCACCGAGATCGTGAGCCGCTTCGCCGACGCCATGCTCGCCATGGGCGCCGAGTTCGACAAGCAGAAGGTGCTGAACCAGCTCAAGTCGTATTACGCCAAGGCGGCGTGAATTCCTCGCCGCATCTCGGTGAACAACGAATGCGAAAAGGCCCGGCAAATTGCCGGGCCTTTTTTCTCGGCAACACGCGCGCTAGGTTCGGCGCACGCGCTTCGCTCAACTCTTGCTCTTCGATTGCAGGTCGCGCATGGCGTCGGCCATGAGCCAAGCGAGCTGCTGCGCCTGAATGCCGAAGGTCTGAATCTGGGTCTGCGCGTAGCGGCCCTGAAGGGTCAGCACTTCTTGGATGTCCTTGGAGCGGGCGAGATCGCTCGCCAAGGCAAAGGAGCGCTCGGCATTCTCCTTGGCGAAGGCGATGGCCTTTTCCTGCACGGCCTTGAAGCCCGTCATCGTGTCGCCACCCGCCGAATCCGACCATGCGCCCATGGCCTTCGTCATGAAATCCATGAACTGACCGTAGGCCGCGCGCGCCTGCTCGACATTCTTCTCGGCGAAATCGCGAAGCTCGGGCGGTATCTCGAAAGACGGCTTCTCTGCCATGAGTTCCTCTCAAATTTTAGGAGTTGCAGGGGGGGTCCGCGCTGCACTCGCATCCAGATTATCGCATTCTACCGCAATTGTGGGGGGAGGGGGTACGTTTGGTTAAAACGACGCGCTTTTCCGCCACGCTTTTGGGTGGCAGGCCTCGGGAAGCGTGCTAGAACCTCCTTCTGTTAGAGAGGGATATCGCGCATGACAAGCAATCGCACCGGGGCGGCGAGCGTCGTCGTCTTCGCTCTGCCGCTTCTGTTCCTGGCACCGTCGGCGGCGTTGGCGCAGGCGGGCACCATCACCAAGGGCATGCAGAACAACTGCGCCAACGACTACAAAAAGTTCTGCGGCGATTACGGACTGCAGACCTCCGCGCTCAATCTGTGCATGAAGAAAGCGGGCCCGAGCCTTTCGCCGGCCTGCGTGCAGGCGCTCGTCCAAGCCGGAAAGATTTCGCAAGCGGAGGTGGACAAGATCAAGGCGAAGCTGGGGCGTTAGAAGAGCTCCCCTCGAGCGGCTGTATCCAGCCAGCCCCTATGCATCGCCCCACCCCGATCGAGAGAACAAGGATTTTGACCATGAAGAGATTTCTCTGCTTGAGTGTGTTCGTGGCCCTGGCGTTCGCGAGCACCGTCTCCGCCGCCGGAGACTGCGCCAAGATCACGGCGACCGGCCACCCGCAATATCCGGTCATTGCCTTTAAGGACGGCGACGCGATCGTGGGCGCGGCGCCCATGCTGGTCGAGGCCATCGCCAAGAAACTCAACGTTCCGCTCGAATCCAAAGCCATGGGCTCTTGGGCCGACGCTCAAGCGGCGGCGCGCGACGGCACGGCCGACATGATCTTCGGCATCTACTACAACGACGAGCGCGCCCAATATCTCGACTATGTCCAGCCCCCCTTCATGTATGACGACGTGGCGGTCTTCGTGCCCAAGGGCAAGGGCTTCAAGTTCAAGGGTCAGGACGACTTGATCGGCAAGAAGGGCGTCACCAATGAGGGCGAGAGCTACGGCAACGCCTTCGACGCGTTCATGAAAGAGAAGCTCGACGTGAGCCGCACCAACGGCATCGACGAGGCCTTCAAGGTGCTTCTCGACGGCAAGGCCGACTATCTCATTGCGGGCTACTATCCCGGTCTCGCCGCAGCGGCCAAGGCAGGCTTGAAAGACGAGGTCGAGGTTCTGGACCAGGCGCTCCTCACCGCCGAAATGTTCGTCGCCTTCTCGAAGAAGTCGCCTTGCGCGGGATTGGCCGGCAAGTTCGGTCAGGGCATCACCGAGATGACGACCGACGGCAGCTTCGACGCGATGTTGACCGAAGCGACCGCGAAGTGGGATTCCGGACGGGGAAAGCCGTAACGCTCCGCTCGCGCGCCTATTCGGCGGCGGCCGCGACCAGCTCGAGGCCCGCGAGGTATTTCTCCGCCTCGAGCGCCGCCATGCAGCCGAGCCCCGCCGCGGTCACTGCCTGACGGTACACATCGTCGGTAACGTCGCCCGCGGCGAAGACGCCGGGCACGTTCGTCGCCGTCGAGTGCGGCTTCACCAGAATGTAGCCGGACGGCTTCATGTCGAGCTGGCCCTTGAACAGCTCGCTCTGCGGCTCGTGCCCGATGGCGATGAAGATGCCGTCGGCGGGGAGCGTGACGATCTCTCCGGTCTGCGTGTTCTTCAGAGCGGCGCCGGTCACCGAGAGCGGATTGTGGATGCCGAGCACCTCGTGCAGCTCGGCGTTCCACATCACCTCGATCTTCGGATTGGCGAACAGACGCTCCTGCAGAATCTTCTCGGCGCGGAGCGCGCCCCTCCGGTGCACCAGCGTCACGTGGCTCGCGATATTGGCGAGATAGATCGCCTCCTCGACCGCGGTATTACCGCCGCCGACCACGATCACCTTCTTGCCGCGAAAGAAGAAGCCGTCGCAGGTGGCGCAAGCCGACACGCCGTAACCCTTGAAGCGCTCCTCGGAGGGGAGCCCGAGCCAGCGCGCCTTCGCGCCGGTGGCGATGATGAGCGTGTCGGCGGTATAGACTGTGCCGCTATCGCCCCTGAGCGAGAACGGACGCCGTTTCACATCGGCTTCGAGAATGTGGTCGCGCAGGATCTCGGTGCCGACATGCTCGGCCTGCGCGCGCATCTGATCCATGAGCCAAGGGCCTTGGACCACATCGGCGAAGCCCGGATAATTCTCGACATCGGTCGTGGTGGTCATCTGGCCGCCGGGCTGAATGCCTTCGATGAGGAGGGGCTTCAGCATGGCGCGCGCGGCGTAGATGCCGGCAGTGTAGCCGGCCGGGCCCGAGCCGATGATGATCACCTTGGCGTGACGCGTGGTCATTGTTGCCTCTGCTATGAAAGGACAGACAGGTAAGCACAAGAGGCCCGAGCCGCAACCCGGGGGCCGGCCGGTAGCAAATTACCTTTTCGTTTCAAGCCCTAAAGCGCGGCGGATCGTGGCCGCCACGACCTCGGTGTCGTCGATCGGGGCGTAGCGCCACGATTGGAGCCGCCCCTCGAAGGGCCGCGTCGCGCCGCGCTCTCGCATCAGGCGGTGGAAGCGGGCGAGCCTGGCGGAGCGGCCAGGAAGCGACTGCACATAGACCGGCTTGCCGGTGCCGGCCGCTTCCGCTTGATGGCAAGCGCGATCGGCGCGCTTCGCCTGCCGATCGAGACGACGAGGCGCGGCCACGGTGGTTCGAGCGGCACATTGGAGGCAAGGAAGCGAAGGAGAAGCGGCGGCGCATGAGAAGTTGCAATGGCGCCGGAATTAACCGCATCGCTCCGGTCACAGCCACCCGCCTAAAGGAGTAGGGGAGACCGACCGCCTCAGCGACGGCGATTCCTCCATGCCGACCGAGCCGTCGGTAACGATCCAGGTCTCTCCGCTTCCGGTCTGGCTGGTTGGTGCCGGTTGCGACACTGCAAAATTTCCGGAACGATTTGTGCTCAATTTCTTTTCGATTCTTTGGCCGTAGGACCTAAAGTTGCGCGATAAGGGCCAAGAAGGGGCCGCGAGGCGCCTTCTAGCCCGCGATCCCGGCCACCGTCCAGGGAGAGACACGAATGCGCTCAGCAAGGCTCGATGCGACAGACTGGCGAATTCTGCACGCGCTGCAGGCCGACGGCCGCATCACCAATGTCGATCTCGCGCGCAAAGTCGGCATCTCGGCGCCGGCGTGCCTGCGCCGCGCGCGCGCGCTCGAAGAGGCCGGCATCATCAAAGGCTTCACCGCGCTCCTGAACGACAAGGCGCTCGGCTTCGAGGTCACGGCCTTCGCCATGATCCGCCTGCACAGCCAGGCCGAGGCCGATCTCGTCGCCTTCGAGGAGCGGGCGCGGAGCTCGCCGATCGTCCGGGATTGCTACATGCTCTCGGGCGAGATCGACTTCATGCTCCGCTGCGTGGCGCCCGATCTGAGCGCGTTTCAGGATTTCATCATTCACGAGCTGACGGCCGCGCCGAACGTCGCGAGCGTCAAGACCTCGCTCGTCATTCGCGCCTCCAAGCACATCGAAGGCGTGCCGGTCGAACTTGCCGCCGAGGCTGGTGCCTCGGCGAAACCGTTCGTGCGGGCGCGTGCCGACCGGCGCTGAAACACCTCGTCGACTTTGGTATGCTTTAGTCCAGCATCTTGATCGAGCGGATGGTGTTTGCTTATTTGCCACTCGTGAGCTTCCGTCGCCGTCATCTTGTTTGGTTCAATCTTCGGATCTTTCTCATGGCGGATTCGGAAAACGCAGTATACTTCAGAAGAAAATCTTGACAGGTCGGACGAGCCACGCGTCCGTGGCTCTTGCAAACATGGCAAGGGGAGGATCAGACATGGTAACAACCATTTCGACGAAGCCTGTACCGACAACCAGCTGGTGGATCTACCTGCTTGAGGGCATCGGGGCGATCCTAGTCGGCATTCTGCTCCTCACCGCACCCGGCAGGACCCTTGTAGCCATCACCATTTTTCTCGGGTTTTACTGGCTGTTCGTCGGTGTCCTCGAGCTGGCGCGCATGTTTGTCGATCGCTCCGTGCCTTGGTATTGGTCGCTGCTTATCGGCCTCCTCGGCATCGCCGCCGGCCTCATTGTTCTGAATCATCCGCTATTGGCGGCGGTGATCTTGCCCGCAACACTCGTTATTTATCTCGGTGTACTTGGCATCATCATCGGCATCCTCGCCATTATCGGCGGTTTCGCGGGGGGTGGGATCGGGAACTTCATCTTCGGCATTCTCAATCTCGTCATCGGTATTTTGCTATTGAGCTCGCCGATCGCGGCGACGCTCGCAGTCCCGTTCGTGTTTGGCATATTGCTTCTGATTGAGGGTGTCGCGCTGATCATCTGGGCCTTCCGCGTCCGCCCATAGAGTTGGTGGCACCTCGCTGCCTAGCCTGCTTACCAACGGTGCCAACGCTGCTGTTTATGAGTTCACGCCCTAGGTACAGTTGCGCGGCGGAAAAGACCCAAGCGCCGTAGCCAACTACGCTCGCCCGGTCGCCACTCGTGTCGCCCGAATTGCGCAAGTCGAGGCGCTTGATGTTCCACTGCCGGCGTTGCGCAGCGCAAAGCGCGCCGTTCAGCGCAGCAAACCCGCAAGCGTCGTATGGCCCGAGCCGGTCGAATGCGAGCCGCTCGATCGTCTCGGATGTGGCAAGATCGCGCTTTTGCGCCGAAGCGTAGCCGAGATAGTGCGACAGGTCGGTGCTGACCACGAGAAGCGTGCGCTCATCCAGCACCGCATCAATGATCGCGGCGACCTGCGTGGGTTCGGCGTCGCCTACGAGCAGCGGGATGAGGGTGAGCGGTCCGAGCACCTTTTGCAGAAAGGGCAGCTCGACTTCGAGGGAATGTTCGGGCGAGTGTGCCCGATCATCGATTCTGACAAACCCTGCTTCGACAAGCAGGGCGATAGCATCTCGATCGAGCGGGACCTCGCCGAGCGGCGTGGCAAAAGCCGCGGAGGAGGGGGCGGCAACGCCGCTCACCGGAACGTAATGGGCGGGGCCGATCAGCAGCACGCGCCTGAAAACGGCGCCCGTTGCCGCGACCGGCGCAAAGGCGCTCGCTGCGACCGAACCCGAATAGATGTAGCCGGCATGCGGCGCAATGACGCCGGCGAGGCCTGGCTGATGCAATCGCTCGGCTTGCGAGAGCAGGGCATCGACCGCGGTCTTCAGGTCCTTGCTTTCGCGCGGATAGAAGCTGCCGGCGACAGCCGCGCGTCTCATTGTCAAGCCTGGCTCACGAGCAAACATCAGCCGTTGACTCCCATGAGAACCTGCCCATGTTTCTACCATGGAGAACATCGAATTTGGCGCCTCGGTGCCTGGCCGCTACTGGCACAGGCTCGATGACGGCCGTCTGCAATGCGACCTTTGCCCCCGCGAATGCAGGCTGCATGAGGGCCAGAGAGGGCTCTGCTTCGTCAGGGCGCGCGAGGGCGACCAGATCGTGCTTACGACCTATGGGCGGTCGTCGGGCTTCTGCCTCGATCCCATTGAGAAGAAGCCGCTTAACCATTTCTTGCCGGGAACGGCCGTGCTCTCCTTCGGCACCGCAGGCTGCAATCTCACCTGCAAGTTCTGTCAGAATTGGGACATCTCCAAAGCCCGCGCCGACGACCGGCTGCAAAGCCAAGCTTCGCCGGAGGCGATCGCGCGGGCGGCAGTCGAAAGCGGAACGAGATCGGTCGCCTTTACCTATAACGACCCTGTCATCTTCCTCGAATACGCGGTCGACGTTGCTACCGCATGCCGGGAGGCCGGCGTGAAAACTGTCGCTGTGACGGCGGGCTATATCGGCGAGGCGGCGCGGCCTGAGTTCTTCGCCGCCATGGATGCCGCCAATATCGACCTTAAAGGATTCACGGAGGACTTCTATCACAGGCTTTGCACGGGCTCGCTCGACGCGGTGCTCGATACGCTCCGCTACGTCAAGCACGAGACCAAGACGTGGCTCGAGATCACCACGCTTCTGATTCCGGGCGAAAACGATTCATCTCAAGAGGTTGGCGCTCTCAGCGAATGGGTGATGGACGCGCTCGGGCCTGACGTGCCGCTCCATTTCACGGCCTTCCATCCCGACTGGAAGATGCGCGACATCCCGCCGACGCCCCCTTCTACCCTCACGCGGGCACAAGCGATCGCGCACTCCGCCGGTGTTCACTATGTTTATACCGGCAACGTGCATGACGAGGCGGGTCAGAGCACCTATTGCGCATCTTGCGGCGGGCGGCTGATCGGCCGCGACTGGTACACGATCACCGACTGGCAGCTCGGCGAGGGCGGTCGCTGCGTCTCCTGTGGCGCGCCATGTCCCGGTCTGTTCGACCCGTCGCCCGGGACCTGGGGCGCGCGTCGCGCTCCCATCCTTATCGCTGCGGCATGAGCGTGACCGCCTCCGACAATCCCGTGCTCGTCGAGGTGATGCGGGGGGCGATTGTGGAGAGCCGTCATGCGGGCGCGGTCGCCGTCGCCGATGCGGCCGGAAGGCTCGTGCTGGTGCTTGGCGACGTGGAGCGTCCGATCTTCCCGCGCTCCGCGGTGAAGGCGCTCCAGGCCATTCTGCTCGTCGAAAGCGGAGCTGCCGATGCGTTCGGGCTCGGCGACGCCGAGCTTGCCGTGGCTTGCGCCTCGCATAGCGGCGATCGCGTGCATGTCGAGGCCGTGCGAAGCCTGCTCGGAAGCGCGGGGCTCAATGAGAGCAACCTTGCCTGCGGCGCCCATTGGCCGGTCAGCGAGGAGGCCTTTCGCAATCTTGTGCGGGGCGGCGCCCGAGCACTTCCGATCCACAACAATTGCTCCGGCAAGCATGCCGGCATGCTCGCCGCATGCGTTCATCTCGGCCTCGATCCGCGCGGCTACGAGCGTGTCGACCACCCTCTGCAAATCGCGATCGCGGGAATCCTTTCAGAGACTTGCGGAATCGAATTGAACCGCGATGACGCCGGCGTCGATGGATGTTCGGTGCCGACCTGGCCGCTTCCGCTCAGCGCTCTCGCGCAAGGCTTTGCGCGGTTCGGCAGCGGGGCGGGGCTTGCGGCCGCGCGCGCCCGGGCCGCGGCGCGGCTCTCACGCGCCTGCTTTGCTCGCCCCGTTCTTGTGGCCGGGCAGGGGCGCTTCGACACCATCGCGATGCGGGCGCTTGCGCCTGCCGTGTTCGTCAAGGGCGGCGCCGAGGGGGTGCATTGCGCGGCGCTGCCGGGGCTTGGCCTCGGCATCGCGCTCAAGGTGGACGACGGCGCCAAGCGCGGCGCCGAGCGTGCGCTCGCCGAAGTGCTCGCGGCGCTCATTCCCGACGCGCGGACCGCGCTCGCCGAGCAGCTTGAAGGCGAAATTCTCAATTGGCGGGGCTTGTGCGTCGGACAGGCGGTAGCGAGCGCGGCATTGATGCGGGAACTCGCCGCGATCGAGATCGCGCCGCGCCGGAAGGCGCGGGTTCCCTAGCGGGCATCGCCGATCTCCCGGCGATTCCCAAGCCGCCGCGATCGCCTAGCGTGCGACGTTTGCGTAGACCGCGATGTTGCCGAACCCTTCGGCGCTTGCGGTCGCAAGATCGGGGCCGATGGAGGTCGGTCCGCTCATGGCGCGGATCGCCCCTTCCTTGGCGCCTGAAATCAAGTTCTTGGTAATGAGGGCGGTCCCCGCCGAAGGATCGACCGACACGCCGATACCGATAAGAACGTTGCGGATCAGATTGTCGGTGACGCTCACGTCGCGCAAGTGCGGCCCCCAGCCGATCATGATCCCGTAGGCCGGCGCGCCTTCGATGACGTTTCCCGTCACCACGCTGTCGGCCTCGACCGCGATGCCGAAGCCGCGCACCTCGCTGTCCTTACGTAGGAACAGGTTGCGGATCAGATTGCCCTGGATGACCGCGAGCCTTCCCCCTTTGGCGAAGTTGGCGACGGAGATTCCGCCCGCGGCTCGATCGACGAGATTGTTGGCGATCACGGTGCCCTCGACGGAGAACTCAGCAAAAAGCGCGACCTCGCCCGCGCGCGTGCAGGAATTCCCGATCATCTGGCAATTCGATGCGGCGTTGGCGCGGATGGCCGAGACCGCGCAATCGGCGATACGGTTGCCGTTGATCGTGACCGAGCCCGCGCGAAGGACGCTGATCCCGTTGCCGTTCTGGCCGCCGCCGCCGGTCGCGGCGATCCCCTCGATGCGATTTGCCGTGACGATGGTCATGTCCTCGCCCGGCTCCGAACGCGACACCACGATGCCGTTCTTGCCGCAGTCGCGCACGGCGTTATGGGCGATTTCGAGACCGCTCGCGTCTTCGCTCACGAGTCCCGCTTCGCGGATATCGCCGATCTCGCAATCCTTGATCCAGCCCGAGACCTTTCTCAAGGAGATGCCGTTCGCCGCGCTGCCGATGAGACGGCAACTCGTGACGTCGAGATGTTTCGTCTCCGTTGCCGCAAGAAGCGATCCGCGCTCCGCAAGCGGCTTCGCATCGCCGTCGAGCACGAGACCGAAGAGCCGGACGTTGTCGACCCCTTCGAGGACGATGAGCGCGCCGCCATCGCAGTAGCGGAGAACGGTCTCGCCCGGAATGCCTTCGATGCGGGTTCCGGATTTCAGCGAGAGCTTGCCCGTAGAATAGATGCCGGCGGGAAGAAAGAGCGGCACACCCGTTTCCGCCGCCGCGTCGGCTGCGGCTTGGAGCGCCGCGGTCTGGTCGATCGCGCCGCCGCCGGGCGAGACACTTTGCGTGCTGCAGGTCGGTAGAAGCCCGCCATCTTGCGAAAAGCCCGCGCGCGGTCCGGCCGCCATGGCAAGGCCGAGCCCGACCCCGCCCAACAGCACCTCGCGGCGACCGACAGCCATGGCTTACACACCCCTTGTGCTTCTGTCCGCTTCCCGAGAGATCGGCGGCCGCGCCTTCGTTTTCAACGGCTTTTCGCCGTTTGCACAAGCGAGAACGAAGCGCAAAGTCTCGGCCCCGCCGTGAAGCAAGGCCTCGCGGCTTTGGGACCCGCGCTTTTTCGTCCAAGGTGGGACATGCACGAAAACCACAGGCGGGACGGTTCGCTGCCGGAGTGCCCATTCGAGCGAATGATAATAGAGGAAGTTGCAGAGATAGGCGCCGGCCGAGCGGGACGTTCGGGCCCCGATGCCGCTTAGCCTCAGATGCGCGGCAAGTGCTGCGGCGGGAAACGGCGTGTCGAAGCGGGAGGGTCCGGCCTCGCGGATCGTGTAGCCTCCCGGCATGGCGCCCTGCGCGTCGGCCCGTCGCGTCACCCGGTTGTGGGCCGACCGTTCGATGTGAAACGCCTCAGCGCGCTCGCTCACGCCAAAATGAATTCATCGCATGCGGTTGGAGCGCCCGGTAAAGGCGGGGAATGAGCGCAACGTCCTCCCACGCGGTCGGCAGAATGCGGGCATCGAGCTCGAACTCCGGACGCACGTTGCCGCTCCGCCAGGGTCTCGACGAGCCAAGCAGAAGGGTTCTCGGCAAAGCCCGGGAAGGGGCCAAAGCCTGTGACGAGGACACGCGGCCTAGCCATGTTCAACGGCTTACAAGGGGCGAAACCGTCAGGGAAGCGAATTCGGCTGGCGCCTAATTGGCGCCCTTGATTCCGGCGAGGCGCGCAAGCTCCGACGCCGCCGCCGATGGCGTCATTTCGCCCGCGCGCACCTTGTTTTCCAATTCCTGGAAGTGGCGCGCCGCGCGCTTGCCCCCCTGGAAGGCGGCAAGCAGGCGCTGCTCGAAGATCTCCCGCATCCATGCGACGGCCTGATCGCGGCGGCGCGCATCGAGCGCGCCCGTGGCGGCAAGCGCCGCATGGCGTTCGACGATCTTCGCCCACAGCGCATCCAATCCCCGGTTCTCGCGCGCCGAGAGCGTCAGCACCTGCGGGTCCCAATTGCTCTGGCCGGAAGCCAGAATGTGGAGCGCGGTGCGATACTCCATCGCCGCGCGGTTGGCGCGCTCAACCTGGTCGCCTTCGGCCTTGTTGACGGCGACGATGTCGGCAAGTTCGAGCAGCCCGCGCTTGATTCCCTGAAGCTCGTCGCCGGCGCCGGGGATCGCCACAACCACGAACACGTCGACCATATTCGAGACCGCCGTTTCGGATTGACCGACGCCGACGGTCTCGACCAGGGTCACGTCGTAGCGCGCGGCTTCCGCCAGCGCCACCGTCTCCCGCGTGGTCTTGGTCACGCCGCCGAGGCTATCGCCGGCAGGGGAGGGACGAATGAAAGCGTTCGGTTCGGCGGCAAGCCGTCCCATGCGGGTCTTGTCCCCGAGGATCGATCCGCCGCTTCGCGATGAGGTGGGATCGACGGCAAGCACGGCCACCTTGTGGCCTTGAGCGGTGAGGTTGAGCCCAAGCTGGTCGATGATCGTCGATTTGCCCGCGCCCGGAACGCCGCTGATTCCGACCCTGATCGACTTGCCGCTGAAGGGCATGAGCCGTTCGAGCAGGGCTTCCGCGCGGGCCTGGTCCTCTTGCTTTGCGCTTTCGACCAGCGTGATCGCGCGCGCGAGCGCCACGCGGTCGCCCGCTTGGATGGCCCTAGCGGTCTCCTCGACGTCCCTTTTCGCTCTGTCCGTTTCGCGCATGGGTGGCGGAGTAGGGGGAAACCCGGTTCAACGCAAGAGATCGAACCTACTCCGCGGCTTGTTGCGATTTGGTGTTCGCGCCGAGCTTCTGCAAAAGATCGATGGCCGCGTCGGCGATGGGGGTACCCGGGCCGAAGATGGCCTTGGCGCCCGCCGCATGAAGCTCGGGATAGTCTTGCGGCGGGATGACGCCGCCCACGACAATCATGATGTCGCCGCGACCTTGCGCCTCGAGCGCCTCGCGCAAGGCCGGCACCAGGGTCAAGTGCCCGGCGGCGAGCGACGAGACGCCGACGATATGCACGTCGTTCTCGACCGCCTGGCGGGCGGCCTCCTCAGGCGTCTGGAAAAGCGGCCCGATATCGACATCGAAGCCAAGATCGGCGAAGGCCGAAGCGATCACCTTCTGCCCCCGGTCGTGGCCGTCCTGGCCCATCTTGGCGACGAGGATGCGCGGGCGCCGGCCATGCCCGGTCTCGAAGGCCTCGATCAGGTCCTTGATGCGGCTCATGCTTCCTTCCATGCGGCCCATCTCCGCCCGGTAAACCCCGGTGATCGCCGACACTTCCGCCCGGTGGCGCCCATACACTCTCTCCAGAGCATAGGAGATTTCCCCGACCGTTGCCTTAACGCGCGCGGCCTGAACGGCGCCTTCGAGCAGGTTGCCGGTTCCTGTCTCGGCGTAACGGGTGAGCGCGTCAAGGGCCGCGCGGACCTCATCCTCGTTTCGCTCCGCCTTGAGGCGTGCGAGCTTTTCGAGCTGCCGGCGCCTGACCGCCCGGTTGTCCACTTTGAGGATGGCGATGTCGGCCTCGCTGTCCGGGCGGTACTTGTTCACGCCGACGATGGTCTGCTTCCGCGAGTTGATGCGTCCTTGCGTTGCGGTCGCGGCCTGCTCGATCATGCGCTTGGGAATGCCGGCCTCGATGGCCTTGGCCATGCCGCCGAACTTCTCGACTTCGGCGATGTGCCTCAGCGCGCGCGCCGCGAGATCGTAAGTGAGGCGCTCGACATAGAAGCTGCCGCCCCAGGGATCGATGATGCGGATCGTGCCCGATTCCTGCTGCAACATGAGCTGGGTGTTGCGGGCGATGCGCGCAGAAAAATCGGTCGGCAGCGCGAGCGCCTCGTCGAGCGCATTGGTGTGCAGCGACTGGGTATGACCTTGCGTCGCCGCCATTGCCTCGATGCAGGTGCGGACTACGTTGTTGAACACGTCCTGCGCCGCGAGGCTCCAGCCGCTCGTCTGGCAATGGGTCCTGAGCGCGAGCGAACGCGGGTCCTTCGGCGCGAATTCATCCCTGATGAGCTTCGCCCAGAGGAGCCGCGCGGCACGCATCTTGGCGATCTCCATGAAGAAGTTCATGCCGATCGCCCAGAAGAAGGAGAGCCGCGGCGCGAACGAGTCGATATCGAGACCGGCGGCGACGCCAGCGCGCACATATTCGACGCCGTCGGCGAGCGTATAGGCGAGCTCGAGGTCAGCCGTCGCTCCCGCCTCCTGCATGTGATAGCCGGAGATCGAGATCGAATTGAATTTCGGCATCTTCTTCGACGTGTAGGCGAAGATGTCGGAGACGATGCGCATCGACGGCGCGGGCGGATAGATGTAGGTGTTCCGCACCATGAACTCTTTCAGAATGTCGTTCTGGATCGTGCCCGAGAGCTGCTCCGGCGGCACGCCTTGCTCTTCGCCCGCGACGATGAAGAGCGCGAGCACGGGAAGCACGGCGCCGTTCATGGTCATCGACACCGAGACCTGATCGAGCGGGATGCCGTCGAACAGGGTGCGCATGTCGTAGATGGAGTTGATGGCGACGCCCGCCATGCCGACATCGCCGGTTACGCGCGGATGATCGGAATCGTAGCCGCGATGGGTGGCGAGGTCGAAGGCGATGGAGACGCCTTGCTGGCCGGCGGCGAGGTTGCGCCGGTAGAAGGCATTGGAATCTTCGGCCGTGGAGAAGCCGGAATATTGCCGGATGGTCCACGGCCTCTGCACATACATCGTGGGGTAGGGGCCGCGGAGATAGGGCGGTACGCCCGGCATCCCGTCGAGGAAATCCAGGCCTAAGAGGTCGCGCGCGTCATAGGCGGGCTTGACCGCGATCCCCTCAGGCGTCTGCCAGGCTTCGGCGCGCGCGGGCGTAGGCGCATCATGCCCGGCGCGTCCGGCAAAGCCGATCTCCGCAAATGAGGGGATGCGCGTCATTTTCCGTCAGATCTCGTCATGGGCCGCGTTCAGAATTGCGAGCGTATCACAGCCTTGATGAAGAAAGCTGCCAATGCCGGCCTGCTCGAACGCGGCCTGGCCCGGTCCGGCTCTCCCGGCAAGGTAGATGCGCTTCGCGCCCGCCTCCTTAAGCGCCTTGGCAGCGGCTTTCGCCTCGCGCTCATAGACCTTGTCCGAGGAGCAGAGGCAGGCGAGCTTCGCGCCCGATTCTTTGAATCGTTTCGCTAGGTTGCCGCCATCTCCTTCGATGGCTTCGATGCCGCCCGCCTCGAACAGGCTTTTGGCGAAACTCGACCGCGCATTGAAGTCGGCGGGGCGCCCGAGAAGTGCGAGGAAGACCTTCGGCCTTGCGCCGTGTCTCTTGCGATAGAGGTCGCTCCGGTCGCGCAAGCGCTCGAAAGGCTCGGCCAGTCTGCAGGGAGCAAGCACTTTCTCGTTCGCGGGCAGCGCCGCGAGCCGCGGTAGCGCCAGAACCTCGACCTCGGTTTCGTCGAGATAGGGGAAGTCGCTCGTGCCGATAAGCGAATCCTTGCGGCGCGCGACATCGGATTCGCGCGCTGCCCTGACATTGGCGATGGCCTCTTGGACCGATCCGGTTTCGAGCGCTCGCGCCGCGCCGCCTTCCCGCTCGATCGCCTGGAACAGGCCCCAGGCGGCTTCGGCGAGCGCATCGGTAAGCGCTTCGATCGCGCCCGACCCCGCGGCGGGATCGGCGACGCGGTGGATATTCGCTTCCTCGATCAGGATCGTCTGGGTATTGCGGGCGATACGGCGGGCAAACGCGTCGGGGAGTCCGAGCGCCGCGCTGAACGGCAGGATTGCTACCGCATCGGCGCCGCCGGCAGCCGCGCCGAGCGCCGCGATCGTGCCGCGCACGATGTTCCCATGCGGGTCGCGCTTCGTCATCATGCGCCAGGCGGTCTCGGCGGAAACGAAAGCGGGGCGGGGGTTCAGTCCGCAAGCCTCCTCGATGCGCGCCCACAGCTTCCGGATCGCGCGGAACTTGGCGATGGTGAGGAACTGGTCCTGATCGGCCGCAAGCCGGAAATAGATCATGCCGCGCGCCTCTTCGAGCGCGATGCCGCCTTGCTCCAGTGCGCGGAGATAGGCAACCGCGCTTGCGAGCGCGAAGCCAAGCTCCTGCGCCTCCGAGCCGCAAGCGGCATGGATCACGCGGCCGTCGGCAGCGGCGAATGGTCCCGCGAACCCTTGGCCCGCGAGGTCGGCGACGAGCGCGGCAAGGAGTGCGGCGATGTCCTTCCAGGGAAGGGGGCTCGCCCCGGCCAAGGCCATGGCGCTGAGCGGGTCGAAGCCGAAGCGGATGGTCGTGGCTTTCGGCGCGATCGCGCGGGCCTTGACCAGAGTGGCGAGAAGGCCCGCCGCGTCTTTCGATTGAAGACCGAGATCGAGATCCAAGGCGATGCCGGCGTCGAGATAAACTTCGTCGAGTGCCGTGCTGATCGCGGTGCCGTTTGCGGTAAGCGCATAGCCATGATCGCCGACGGCGCCTTCGAAGACGAGCGCAATGCCGTTCGCGCCATTGCTCAGGTCGTCGAGGATTTGCGCGTTGGCGGCCTTGGCGTCCGGGTGGTCGATCCGCTGCGTCACGCTCCAAGGCAAGCCCGGTGCGCGGCTAGCAATCGGACGCGCTGCGCGCGCGCGGCTGTAGAGCGGCTCAATGGCGATGCCGTCATAGGTCTTGGTCTTGAGGGCGGCGTGGGGCGTGCCCTTGAGCGCTTCTTCCACGAGCGCCCTCCATGCCGCCTCGCCGGCGGATGCGAAGTCTCTTGCCAAGGAAAGTTCGGCCATGTTCCTCAAGCTCTAAGCGGTTCTCGCCCCCTCCTAGCATGAAGGAGAAGCGGGGCGGAAGCCGTGGAGCCCTCTCTTTGCTCGCGCTCGCGCAGAAGCTAAAGTGCGGGCCGGAATCGAGGAGGAGGCGGAATGGCGAAGCGCAAGGCAGCGCCCAAGGAGGACCAGAGCCAGAGCGAGGCACCGGCCGAGGCACCCGAAGCCAGCGTCTATATCGGCAGAAGCGTCAAGCCCGAGTTCATCTATCTCAGGCTCGCGAACCGCCATGGGCTCATCACCGGCGCGACCGGCACGGGCAAGACCGTCACGCTGCAAGGCCTGGCCGAGGGCTTCTCCGCCCAAGGCGTGCCGGTGTTCTGCGCCGACGTGAAAGGCGACCTTTCGGGCGTCGCCGAAGCGGGCGAGCCCAAGTCCTGGATCGAGGCGCGCGCCAAGGAGATCGGCTTCACGCCCGAGTTCCAGGCCTATCCCGTCATCTTTTGGGACCTGTTCGGCAAGCATGGCCATCCAATCAGGGCGACCATCTCGGATCTTGGACCGCTGCTCCTGTCGCGACTCATGGATTTGAGCGAGGCGCAGGAGGGCGTGCTGAACATCGCCTTCAAGATTGCGGGCGACGAGAAACTTCCGCTGATCGATCTCAAGGATTTGCAGTCGCTGCTCGAGGACTTGGCCGCGCGCGCCGGCGATCTCACGACCAGATACGGCAACGTGACCAAGGCTACGGTCGGATCGATCCAGCGCGCGCTGCTCGTGCTGGAGCAGCAGGGCGCCGCGCATTTCTTCGGCGAGCCAGCGTTGCAAATCGCTGACCTGATGCGGACGGCGCGCGACGGGCGCGGCTATATCAGCGTGCTCGCCGCGGACAGGCTGATGGAGTCACCGCGCCTCTATGCGACCTTCCTTCTCTTTCTCCTCTCCGATCTGTTCGAGAAGCTCACCGAGGTCGGCGACCCCGACAAGCCGAACCTCGTCTTCTTCTTCGACGAGGCGCATCTCCTGTTCAAGGACGCGCCCAAGGCGCTGCTGGAGAAGGTCGAGCAGGTGGTGCGGCTGATCCGCTCCAAAGGCGTCGGCGTCTATTTCGTCACGCAGAACCCGCTCGATATTCCCGACACCGTGTCGCGCCAGCTCGGCAATCGCATCCAGCATGCCTTGCGCGCCTTCTCGCCCTTGGAACAGAAAGCGGTGAAGGCGGCCGCCACCACCTTCCGCGCCAATCCTGGCTTCAACACCGAGAAGGCAATCATGGAGCTTGGCATCGGCGAGGCGCTCGTCTCTACCCTGGACGAGAAGGGCCAGCCGACAATCGTTCAACGCACTCTGGTCAGGCCGCCGAACTCGCGCGTCGGCCCGATCAGCGAGGCGGAGCGGAAGGCCGTCATCAAGGCGAGCCCCGTCGCGGGCGTGTACGACGAAGCGGAGGAGCGCGATTCCGCCTACGAAAAATTGCAGAAGCGGACGGAAGAGCGCACCACGACCGAGGCCCAAGAAGCCGAAGAGAAGGGGGCGGCGAAGAATTCGGCGAGCGGCTCGCGCAGCGACGGCTTCTGGACGACGCTCGGCAAGCAGATTGTCAAGTCCGGCGTGCCGATGGCGACACGCGTGTTGGAGAACATGATCAAGCGCGGGGGGCGCGGCTGAGTTGGATTCGGCGGCATTCGCCGAGGTCGGCGTTTGGTCACGGAGAGGTCTGCATCAGCACATGGGCAACACTGCCGCACACCGTTCGAGCGCGCTAGTGCCGCGTGAGGCGGGCAAGTCGCGTCTATTTCGGCGCGAGCGCCAGCATTTCCTCGACGTGGTCCCAATTGATGAGATGGTCGAACCAGGCGTCGAGATATTTCGGCCGCTCGTTGCGATAGTCGATGTAGTAGGAGTGCTCCCAGACGTCGCAGCCGAGAAGCGGCCAGCCGCCATGCACGAGCGGGTTCTCGCCGTTCGGCGTCTTGGTGACTTCGAGTTTGCCGTTCTTGATCGACAACCAGCACCAGCCCGATCCGAACTGGGTCTTGCCCGCCTCAATGAAATCGTTGCGGAACTTGTCGTAGCCGCCGAGATCGCGGTCGATCAGGGCAAGCACCGCGCCTGGCACCTTCTTGCCGCCGCCGCCCTTCTTCATCCACGGCCAGAAATGGATGTGGTTGAAGTCCTGGGCGGCGTTGTTGAAGACGCCGGCGTTCTTGCCGAAGCTCGCCTTGACGATCTGTTCGAGCCCCGTGCCCTCGAAGCCGGAGCCCGGCAGAAGCTTGTTCAGATTGTCCACATAGGCCTTGTGGTGCTTGTCATGGTGATAGCGGAGCGTCTCGGCCGACATATAAGGTTCGAGCGCTTCATACTCGTAGGGCAGAGGGGGAAGTTCGAAGGCCACGGCGATTGCTCCCGGCAAGTTGCTAAGGGGTAAGATCTGCCGAAAGCTAATGGTTCCCTTCGGGAGTGGCAAGCCGAGCCCCAGGGCAAGCGCAAACGCCGCGTAAAACCCGATCGATCTTGAAGAGGGTGGGCGCGGAGCCCCTGAACCCCCGCGCCCGGTGCCGAGGAAGGTTCGCTTTACATCAGTTCAGGGATCTGGAGGTTGCACGTTCGAGCCGTGCCGGGCACGCCATTAAATCAAGGACTTAGCTTACCGGGCCACTTCCAGGCCTAACACTCGGCCTAACGCCGCTTCCCCTTCGGCACCAACCGCAAGCCATCGTTAACACCTCAACGCCAGCATTGCGCAGCTGCTTGCTGATCCCGTGCTATGCTCGGGAGGGGAGCACATCCGTGACCACATCGCAAAGGGTTAGCCGTTGCTTTCATCGGCTCGCCATCTCCCTTGCGGGGTGGAGCACGTTCGCGCCGGTGAGCGCATGAGAAAGAGTCTTCTCATTATCGTGTTGTGCGCCGCTTACGCTGTCGGGTCGTCTGGTTGCGCCACAACAAACATCCCAAATGACAACACCACAACAACCAGCCAAAATTTACCTAGTTTGGACGCGGGTCGTGCAGTTCAGAATATTCGAGCGTAACGTCTAGCCGCATGGCCACGAAAAAGAAGATCAAGCGGCTTGGTGCCGAAATTATCCCAGACACCGAAGCGAAGGTCGACGACGCAATGCTTACCGACGGATGGACTGCGCAAAACTTCGTTCCCAAAACATCCAGTAATTCAGATGGCTGAGAACAAGACAATTCCTGAAAGGCTGTCTGGTGTCTTGAAAGTGGTGTTTCTGTTCTGCCTCGCTGCATTAATCCCGCTCGGGGTGGCAGAGTGGTATTCGTGGCAGGACGCGCCGACCGAAACCGGGGCGATGTATGACACGCTGGAGAAAATTCTTGTTGGGATAATCATCGCTTGCATCTTCGTATGGATTATCGCTGAAGCGTGGCGCGAAATCCGATTTCACGTAAAGGGCAAATGATGGTGGAGCTTGGGCTTAAGGATTTTGACCACGAGCCGCGAGCCGTCAGGCTTAGCGCTTCTTTTCAGTTTGCTTTTTAATCCGCCCGCCGACGCTTTCTTTGAGCGAGGCCATTAGGCCCACGGGCTGCTTATGCTTCTTGAGCAAGTCCGCGAAGGCTTCGTCAGCGAGTTCCTGAAAGCTGCTACCGCTTCGTCTGACAAGAGCGACAATCGCATGCCACGTCTCATCGTCGAATTGAACCCGCTTGCCCACCATTGCTTTCCAAGGCAAACCCAAATTTGAGTTTGGCCACCGCGCCTACTGTGGCACCCGCGACCAGTGCCAAGACTACCCTTAGGGCTGGTGTGCCGGTGCGACAAAAGGGTTGTCCTGGACCGCGCGATTGTTCTTCTCGACGCATTTTTCAAGCCGGTCGAGCGCGACCTCGCTTTTGTCGAGCGGCACGCGGATCGTGGCTCCCGCCGCAACGACATTCAAGGCATTGGCGGCGCGGAGTCCGGAAGCGAATTTCTCGTCCTTGATTTCGGTCGAGACGGAGTTCGGCCTGGCGGCGATCTCGGTGTCGATGGTGAGCGGCCCAAGCGTCATCTTTACCGGATAGTGCTTGCCGTCTTCGAGCTTCCAGTTCGGAGATTGGAGTTCGAGACTCAGCGCCTCACCGGTACGGACGAAAGTGACCACGACATCGTCTTTCAAGGTGCGATTTATGGAGCAGCGGTCGAATGTGTCGCCCTTGAACACCGCCTCGATTTTCCAAGGCCCGATAGTGTCGGACTTGTTCTCCAACTGTGCACGCCGCGCTTCTTCGGCCCTGCTGGCTCTCTTCCTGCTGCCGCTGCGCCGCAGGAAGCCGACAAGTCCAAGGCTGCTCTTGAGGCTGCCAGGGCCGAAGTCGAGCGCATCGCGGCGCTTGATCGTGTCCTCGGCTACGACAGTGAAGGCGGGAAAGAGCACGAAGGTGGCGAACGCGGATACCGCCAGAGCGAAATTGCGGCCGCTCCCCGAGTGTGTGGTGTTGGCAAACATGCTGAACCCACCTGGGCTTGACTGCGTGAGCAACGCGCCTAGACCCTCGCGAGTTCCTGGCAAGCTGCCTCAACCTTCTCCACCGACATCATGGCCAAGTCCTCTTTGGGAGTGACGGTCACGCTACCCCCACTTTCGGAAATACTATCGGCCGATCAAAGCCGGGAACACCTGGTTCCTTGTAGGCAGTGACCAGCGCACCAGCGACCGCATTGGCAACATCATCATGAGCGCCAGGTACGTGGTCGATTGAGTCTCTTCCTCCGCGTGCTGTTCTCCGCTCAAGCGAGGTGAGCTGCGTCAACAGCCGATGTCCGCTATGGGTCAAAAGCGGACTCTCTTCTCTATGTCCGCTTGCCCCTGAAAGCGGACATAAAGACCACCGAACAGCATGTCCGCTAAGTGCCATTAGCGGACATATGCTTTTGGCCTTCGAACTCCCACAATTAGAGCCCAGAAATGGCCGATCGAGTGGCCTCGATCTCGGGCGGTGGTTGTTGTCGGGCCGGCGTTTCGACGATGTTTTGTGGGGTGAAGAGATTGAAGCTATTCAGGGATCCCTTGCTGCACTTCATTGTCGCTGGCGCGCTCTTGTTTGCTGGCTACACGCTGGTCAACCGCGGTGAGACAGGCTCGGCTGAGCCCGTCCATGTTGGTGCGGGCGAAATACGCTGGCTCAAGGAAACGTTTGCCAACCAATGGCATCGCATGCCCAGCGACGACGAATTGCGTGGATTAGTGGCGGGCTTCCTCGAGGAGGAGCTGCTGGCGCGCGAAGCCAAGACGTTGGGTCTCGATCAGACCGACACGATTGTTCGCCGCAGGTTGGCCCAGAAGCTCGCCTTCCTCGTAGACGACACGTCGAGGGTGGTCGAGCCAACCGATGAGGAATTGCGCACGTTCTACAACCGAAACGCGGAGCGCTTCCGGGTCGAGCCGCGTTTGTCCTTCACGCAGATTTTCTTCGACCCTCAGCGACGTCAGCACGCCGAAACGGACGCCAAGGCTGCGTTGGTATTGATTTCGACTGAGGACGCGGATGATCGCGTGGCAACGATGGGCGATCCGACCTTGCTGGAGACTGAGTTTCGCGATGTCGACTATCAGGCCATCTCGAACCTGTTCGGTGCAGACTTCGCGCGGACAATATCCCGGCTGAAGCCCGGGTTGTGGGCGGGTCCGGTGAAGTCGGGCTACGGCGAGCATCTCGTGCGGACAACCAATCTGCGCCCGGCGACCCTGCGCCCGTTTGACGAGGTTCGGCCGAAGGTCCTGGAGGAATGGCGACGCCAGCGCGAGACCCAAACGAAGGCTGAATATATCGGCAAGTTGCGCGAGAAGTACGGCGTTGTCATCGACGATAGCGTCACCCAACTGCTGCCGGCGCCATCGCCTGAGGCAAAGACGCAATGAGCAGGCGTCGTACTCCAAGGCGCCTTCCTGCGGCGTTTCGGTTTCTGATCTTCTGCGCTTGCCTATTCCCGGCGCCCCAGGCCTTCGCTCACGAAGTCCGCCCGGCGTATCTCGACCTGAGGGAAGAGGCACCCGGCATCTTCGATGTGCTCTTCAAGACTCCGATGCGCGGCGACGCCCGCCTGGCGCTTAACGTGAGCTTTTCGGGACGTGTGCAAACTGCGACGCCAGTCATCTCGCGGATGACGGACAACGCCATGGTGCAGACATGGCGCCTGTCGGCGATCGAACCGCTCGCGGGCCAGGAGGTGCGCATCGACGGTCTGGCAAGCAGCATGACCGACGCGCTAGTGCGGATCGAGTTCGTCGATGGAGGAGAGTGGGTCGGGAGGCTGACGCCGGGCAGGCCACAGGCAACGATCCCGGCCCGTCAAGGCGGCTGGGAGGTCGCTGCCACCTATCTGAACCTCGGCGTCGAGCACATTCTGCTCGGCATCGATCATTTGCTCTTCGTGCTCGCTCTCATCCTGATCGCACCGAACACGCGGCAGCTCGTCCTGGCGATCACGGCTTTCACCGTTGCGCACAGCATCACACTCGCCGCGGCAACTCTCGGCTTCGTCAATGTGCCGCCGCCACCGGTCGAGGCTGCGATCGCGCTGTCGATCGCCTTCGTCGCCGCCGAGATCATCCGTGCCCGCGAGGGCAAGGCTGGCATCGCCGCCCGCGCGCCCTGGGTCGTCGCGTTCGCCTTCGGGCTCCTCCACGGCTTCGGCTTCGCCGGGGCGCTCAGCGAGGTTGGGCTCCCCGCCGGGAATATTCCGGTGGCACTACTTTTCTTCAATGTCGGCGTCGAAATCGGTCAGCTTCTCTTCGTCGCTGTCGTGCTTGGCCTTGCTGCCCTTTTCCAGCTCGCTCGCCGCCCATTGCCGCGCTGGGCGACCCTCGCTCCACCTTATCTCATTGGATCGCTCGCCATGTTTTGGGTGATCCAGCGCGTATCGATGTTCTGAACAAAAACTTGGGAGGAGACCTCACATGAAGCACCCGATGCTCGCCAAAGTTCTGCTGGCCGGTCTGACCGGGCTCAGCCTCACCCTGTCGGCCCTCGCCGAGGACGCCCCCGTATCCGACGTCGGCACGCTCGACAAGGCGACAGCGGAAAAGGTCTTTCCCGCCAAGCGACCCTATTCGCCCTGGGCCGGCCGCGATTTCCCGACCCGGCCACTCTTCGGCGACACGCATCTCCACACGTCATTCTCGATGGACGCGGGCGCCTTCGGCGCGCGGCTCAGCCCAGCCGACGCTTACCGCTTTGCCAAAGGCGAGGAAGTCATGGCCTCGTCGGGGCAGCCGGCGAAGCTGTCGAGACCGCTCGATTTTCTCGTCGTCGCCGACCACTCCGACAATATGGGGTTCTTCCCACAGCTCCTTGCCGGCGATCCTGACCTGCTCGCCGATCCTACGGGCAGGCGCTGGTACGATATGATCCAGTCGGGCAAGGGCGCCGACGCCGCGGTAGAGATCATTGTCGCGTTCTCCCAAGGCACGTTCCCGCCCGCCCTTGCCTCGCTTCCAGGAACGCCGGCCTATCGTTCTGCCTGGCAGGAGACGATCAAGGCAGCCGAAGAAGCGAACGATCCGGGCCGTTTTACCGCATTCATCGGCTACGAATGGACCTCGAATACCGGCGGCAACAATCTCCACCGCAACGTAATCTTCCGCGACGGGTCGGCGCGGGCGAGTCTGGTCGAGCCCTTCACAGTCTATCCACCGGGCAGCGACGATCCCCGCGACCTATGGAAATGGCTGGAGGCCTACGAGGCCAAGACCGGCGGCGACGTGTTGGCTATCGCCCACAATGGCAATCTTTCCAATGGCCGCATGTTCCCGATCATCGAGTCCTTCACTGGCAAGCCGATAGATAGCGAATACGCCGCGACGCGAACCAAGTGGGAGCGTCTCTACGAGGCCACCCAGATCAAGGGTGACGGCGAGACACACCCCTACCTGTCGCCGAACGACGAGTTTGCCAATTTCGAGCGTTGGGATAAGGGTAACCTCGATCTGAGTGAACTGAAGACGCCGGAGATGCTCGAGTTCGAATATGCCCGTTCCGGGCTGAAACTCGGCCTGAAGCTTGAAAGCGAACTCGGCGTCAACCCTTATAAGTTCGGCCTAATAGGCTCGACCGACGCGCACACCGGCCTTGCCACCGCCGATGAGGATAATTTCTTCGGCAAAACGACCAGTTCCGAACCAAGCCCGGGCCGCGCGGACCACCCCTTCATTAAGACCGATAAGGCGGTAATCCTGGGCTGGGAAACCGTTGCATCCGGCTACGCCGCGGTCTGGGCGAGCGAGAATACGCGCGAGGCGATCTTCGATGCCATGGAGCGCCGCGAGACCTATGCGACCACCGGCCCGCGAATGGTCGTCAGAACTCTTCGGCGGCTACGACTTCACCACCGTCGATGCCAACACGCGCAGTCCAGCCGTGATCGGCTATTCGCGTGGCGTACCGATGGGTGCCGATCTTGGACCGGCTCCGGCCGGCAAGGCCCCGACCTTCCTCGTCGCGGCGTTGAAGGACCCGATAGGCGCCAATCTCGACCGCTACCAGATTGTCAAGGGCTGGGTCGATGCCAAAGGCGAGATGCAGGAGAAGGTTTACGATGTTGCCTGGTCGGGCGATCGCAAGCCCGGTACCGATGGCAAGGTACCGCCCGTCGGCAACACCGTCGACGTCGCGAACGCAACCTGGACCAACACCATCGGCGCGCCCGAGCTGATCGCGGTCTGGACCGATCCGGACTTCGACCCCGCCATGCGCGCCTTCTACTACGGCCGCGTGTTGGAGATCCCGACCCCGCGCTGGACGGCGTATGACGCAAAATACTTCAACGTGAAGATGGGCCCAGAGGTCACGATGCAGATGCAGGAGCGCGCCTATACGTCACCTATCTGGTACACGCCGAATTAGGAGGGTCCGGGGTGTTGTTGCGAATGTCCGCTTTGGGTCAATAGCGGACATCAGCGAACGGATCAGCACATGTCCGCTTTGCCCCCGAAAGCGGACCTGCTCAGCGTCGACATTCACGTCCGCTAAGTGCCAATAGCAGACATGGCGCCGACGATGGCAACCGCCCGCTTCGTGCCAGAAGAGGGAATCGCTTCATAACTATTCGAGCTGTATGAGTTCTGCCGCAAAGAGCCGGCAGCCATCCTACGCGATCAGAGCCGGCAGCTAATTATTTGAGGGGTCACTACAGGACGTGAAAGGGATATGAGCATGCAAACCGATGTCGTTCCATGCAGTCTGGGCGTTCGTGTCAGCGCTGTTTGCTGCACTCACGGCAGTGTTGGCAAAGGTGGGCGTCGAGGAAATCAACCCCGATCTCGCAACCTTTATCCGTACGGTGGTGATTTTACGGCGTCAGCCTGAGTGAGAACAGCCTGATGCGTTTATGAGTACACGGGCCCAATAGAGCGGACCGCAGGGAACTGGGGCAACGCTACCAGGCGGACGAGTCACTCCGCTCAATCGCGCCGCGATATTGCAGCCAGGTAGCGACCAACCAGCACCCCATCGCCCAGGCCGTCCCAAGACACCATCCAGCGAGAACGTCCGTTGGCCAGTGGACGCCGAGGTACACGCGCGTGAATCCGACGATGAATACAAGGATCGACGCGACAACCAGCAGGTAGAGCTTCATGCGTCGTCGCTTCTCCACGCGCGCCAGGAGGACGCCAAGCGTAAGATACGTGACAGCGGCCATTGTTGCGTGGCCGCTGGGGAAGCTGAAAGAATTCACATCCACCAAATGTGAGACGAGCTCTGGGCGAGGTCGGGCGAAGCCGAATTTCAACAGGCTGACTAAAAGCGCTCCGCCGACGATCGAGAGAGCTACGAACGAGGCGGCTGCTCGTTTGCCGTCGATCCAGAGATAGCTGACCGCAGCAATCGCGATGAGCGTTACCACCGTGGGGCTGCCGAGACTGGTCAGGTCATGGCACATAGTCTCGAGCCATTGTGGACCAATCGGATTTGAAAGATCGCTTGGATCGCGAAGCGCTAAAAGAATGGCTTGATCAGCGCTGTGCGTCTCGCCTTCGTGCATCTCGCTTGCAAGCTTCAGAAATGTGAAGCTTGCGGCCGCGAAGGTAAAGATCGCCCCCAAAACGTCCAGCTCCAGCGACCAGGACAAGGTTCGCCGCCAAATCTCTGACAATTTCGAAGGCAGTCCCATGTTAAGAGCCCTAATTCAAAACTGACTAGAGTGCCAACAGGTCAATCCGGCCCCTCCCATGAGGCTCACATTCTTTGTTCTCCACAATCCTAATGCCGGCCGGAGCGCTCGCCGTCACTACCATTCAACACTGACCTTGCTGGGGGAGGCTGGAGCGCACGCCGAGGTTGTGGAAACGGGAAGGCATGGCGAGGGCATGAGTTTGACGGCAGAAGCTGCGCGCTCGGGAAAATTCGATGCAATTGTGGCCGCCGGCGGCGACGGGACAGTGCACGATGCAGCCGAGGGGCTTCTCGGAACGCCTGCGCCTCTCGGCATCATACCTATGGGAACCGCAAACGTTTTCGCTCGGGAGGTCGGTCTATCACTCACGCCCGAGCGGGTCGCGAGCACGCTGCTGTATGGGACGGCGCGGGCCATTCCAGTGGGGCAGATCAATGCACGCCCTTTCCTGTTCGTGGTAGGGATCGGGTTCGATGCGGAGGCGGTCGCACATTTTGAAGCTTCGGGCAGTCGTCAGCTTGGCCAGGCGGGACTTGTTGGTCCTGTGGTGCGTGCGCTTGTCTCTCATTCCGACAGTGTTCTGCATGTGACAACTGATACCGGCAGGAGCGAAGCTCAATGGGTTATCGTCACGCGAGTGCCGCGTTATGCCGGCGGGTTGCTACTCAGCCGAAATGCCAACATCACACAGACGAAGTTTTACGTAGTGCAATTTGGTGGTCACGGGCCGTTGGTTCGTTTGCGCCAACTATCGGCCCTCGCTTGTGGCCTTATTCGCTACGATCCTGACGTGACCATTGAGGCGGCAGAGTGGGTGAGGGTAGAGAGTGATACGCCTGTACCCATTCAGGTGGATGGCGAGATGCTAGGCGCGTTGCCTGCCGAGATCGCGGTCCACCCTCAGCGACTACAGCTTATTTTTCCCACGGCATAACGGAGGCAAGCCGCTCCTGATGTCCGCTTTGGGCCAAAAGCGGACGTCGGGGCGCCTGCTTAAGACCATGCGATTTATACGCACAATTCTTATGCACCACGTCGTCGTACTAGCAAAAAAAGGTGACTGGCATGACTTGGAGAACCAACGGCATCTGAACGATGAGTTCAGAGATGATTGCAATTGCCAATGGTTGCTGCATCTCCGCACCCCGACCTAACGCCAGCGCCAGCGGTAATAAGGCGAGAGCAGCGGCGATCGTGGTCATCGCAATCGGCCGCAACCGGTTCTGGCCTGCAGTCTTCACTGGCAGGCGGCCTTACGCTAGCCCCACGAGCCCAGGTTACCGATTTGTATATTTTTGAAAGTCGACGCCGGTGGCCTAGCCTCAATCTTCCTGCCACTATTGCGCCCGCGAAGAAAAAATATGTCTCGACGTTGCAGCAAAATATTTTGGTGGGGGCATGGTAATTGCAGTGTTTTTCGTCACCTGCATCCTCCTCATTTCACCCAATAAGGAAAATTCGATAATGGATGCGAAGGCCCTGCTTAGGCCACCGGGACTTGTGACCAAAGGCCTCGTCACCGTTTTTCTGACCTGTCTGGCAGTGCTTAGCCTCTACACCGCATACCTGCAATTCTCCGGCAATTTTCATGTGGTTGTGCCAGGCAAATTATATCGCGCCGCTCAACCTACGGCTGAGGAGATCGAGGCGTGGCATTCTCAGTATGGCATAAAGACAATTGTAAATTTGCGCGGTGCGCATCCGCAACGCGACTGGTACAAGATCGAACGCACCATGGCTCAGGCGCTTGATATCGATCTGATAGACTTTCCGCTGCAGCCGGACCGCGGCCTATCAGGGGACCAAGTCGACGAGTTGCTAGGTATATTGACGCGCGCGAAGGGGCCCATTCTCATCCATTGTAAGAACGGAGCGGATCGATCGGGACTTGTATCCGCCTTTTATGTTGCCACCGTCGCTAAGGGATCTGAGTTTTACGCGGAGCTTCAGCTAACTCCGCTGTATGGCCATATACCGTTGTGGTTCCTTGTCGACCTACGAGATGGATCGCTCATACGAAAAGGCTGAGCCCAAGTTAGGCTTCCCCAACTCTTAGAACATTCGCTCACTTGCCTCGTCTCGGCGCTTCCGCCTATTCCACCAACGTCGCAGCAACAGCAGAACGACTACGACAAAGCCCGTGGCAAAAGCGCAGCTAGCCACGCATTTCCACTATCTAGCTTGAATGAAAGCAGGACGCCAAAAGCAATTCCAATTATGCAGACTGCCATAGCAGATGCGGCCAACCCTAGACTGACCAGGATCTCACGCTACCAAGTGCCCATAGGATGCCCTTTGGTAAAGGAGCTGTTCGGTTTTTTTCGAGCAGTACGATCTCGACGTAAAGGACACCTCTTTCTGATGGCCCTACTCGTGCCGTGAGGCACGGGGCTCGCGGCCCAACAAAAATAGGGTGGGGAAATGACATCGTCATTCTCAAACCGGGACGATTGTCATCTACGGATAAACGCACGCCATGTAGATCCGCAACCGCCTGCAAGCCGCCGTTTGCAAGATCAGGGATCTGACGCTTTCGACGTTGCGCGTCCTACCTGAACGCTGCATGAACCGCGGGAATACAGGCCCGCCATCGGCGAGGATTTTGAGCGAGCGGCGCACAGTAAAGAAGCCCGGCGATGAGGCGACAGCCGGGCTCTTCTACCTAAGACCAAACATTTTTATTTCGAAGGCATCGACGGCCGCGGGGAGGGGGGAAAACCTGACGACGCCGTTAACTTGGTAAAACTCGAAACCGGACGTGTGGTTCCCCCGCAAATTGCGTCAGGGTGCGCGACACGCCTCTGCGACGGCATCGGCAAGGCGGTGGTGATAACCCGCCTTGGTCAGCACGGGAGCGTCCGGTACTTGTTTGTGGATGCGATCGACGGTGTCGAGGTCACTGTACCCGGTGATGAAAACGACGGGTGCGTCGCACACCTTGCGAAGCCACCGAGCAATTTCGATTCCTTCGTAGCCTCCTTCGAGATTGACGTCCATCAGGACAATGTCTGGCTGGTTGCTCATTGCAAGCATGGATGCTTGGTGTCCATTTGCTGCTAGGTCGCAAATGTCGAAGCCCAATGCGTGCATGTCCGCTTCCAGGTTGAGGGCGACGAAGATTTCATCTTCGACGATCAGAGCGCGTCCACGGCGCGGATGGGAATTTTTGGCCATGTGAGGCCTTCCTTTCCGGCAGTGCCCTTTGTGGAATAACGCCTCAGATCGGATTAGGTCCCACGTCAGCCTAATTTTTCTCAAGCTGCCATCGGTAGCGTGGAACCTTCCCGAGAGCAACTTTTTCGGCTCGCACCGAGGCGGCGCGCTACTTGATGAGGGAGTGGAGCTCCTTGAATTCCGGCGTGCTGGCGCGCTCGAGCCACTCGAACACGACCATTTCGGTGTCAACGATATCGGCGCCTTCCTTGGCGAGCCGGGCCATCGCGCGCTTGCAATTCTCTTTCGCGCGCGAGCCGACGGCGTCGGCGACCACGAAAGCCTCGAATCCCTGTCCCTCGAGGTCGATCGCGGTTTGCATCACGCACACATGGGCCTCGATCCCGGCGACAACGACTTGCGGCCGGCCCTGGCGGCGAAGCTCATGCAGCCTCTCGCGCAGGGTGGCGTTTCGCAGACAGGAGAATTCGACCTTGTCGGCTACGAAGCCGGCATTGGCGATGGCCTCGCGGATGGGATCGACGGTCGGACCTAAGCCTTGCGGATATTGCTCCGAAAGCGTGATCGGCACGTCGAGCGTTCTTGCCGCGCGCACGAGCCGCACGCAGCGCTCCACCACGCGGTTCTTGCCGGAGATCGCGTCGATGAGCTTGTCCTGGACATCGACGAGGAGGAGCTGGGATTTTTCGCGCGCGAGCAGCATGGGGCGTAGTGTGAGAGGATTCGCGGCCGCTTCATAGACTGGAGCGAACCTAAATCCAACTTCTTAGGCCGATTCCGCGGCGCCTGCGATTCTGAGCGCAAACGCGTAGGCCAGCGCCACCTCCTTTAGGCGCTCGAAGCGGCCCGAGGCGCCGGCGTGACCCGCCTCCATATTGGTGCGGAGCAAGATGAGCCCTTTCCCCGTGGCGTGCGTGCGGAGCTTCGCCACCCATTTGGCAGGCTCCCAATAGGTCACGCGGGGGTCGGTGAGTCCAGCGAGCGCAAGGATATGCGGGTAGGGTTGCGCCCGCACGTTGTCGTAGGGCGAATAGGCGGCGATGGTCCTGTAGTCGGCCTTGCTCTCGATCGGGTTCCCCCATTCGGGCCATTCCGGCGGGGTGAGCGGCAGGCTCGCATCGAGAATGGTGGAGAGCACGTCGACGAAGGGCACATCGGCAACGATTCCGAGAAAGAGATCGGGGGCCATGTTGGCCGTGGCACCCATGAGCATGCCGCCTGCGCTTGCTCCATGGGCGACGATCCGCCCGCGCGACGTGTAGCGCTCGGCCGCGAGGAACTCGCCCGCCGCGATGAAATCGGCGAAGCTGTTCACCCTCTTCTCGCGCTTGCCCTGCTTGTACCAGCGATAGCCCTTGTCCTTGCCGCCGCGGACATGAGCGATGGCATAGACGAAACCGCGATCGACGAGCGAGAGCGCATTGGTGGAGAAGCCGGACGGAATGGTCACGCCGTAGGCGCCATAGCCGTAAAGCAGGAGCGGCGCGCTGCCGTCGAGCTTGGTGTCCTTCTTGAACAGCAGCGACACCGGCACCGTCTCGCCGTCCTTCGCCGGCGCCATGACCCGGCGCGTGACATAGCGCGAAGGGTCGTGGCCGCTTGGAACTTTTTGAGTCTTGCGAAGTGTTCGCACGCGCGTGTTCATGTCGTAGTCGAATACTTGCGCCGGTGTCGTCATCGAGGAATAGGTGAAGCGCAAGACGGGCGTGTCATATTCGTAACCGGCGGAGATACCGAGCGCATAGGCAGCCTCGTCGAAGGCGATGGCGTGTTCCTCGCCATCGGCGAAACGGCGCACGACGATGCGTGGCAGTCCCTCTTCGCGCTCGAGCCGTACGAGGAAATCCTTGAAGGCGACGACATTGAGAATGAGCCGGCCCGGTCTGTGCGGCTCGATCTCGCGCCAATGCTCGCGGCCAGGCGTCGCGACCGGCGCCTCGACTATGCGGTAATCCTCGGCGCCTTCGGAATTGGTGAGGATGATGAGGCGCCCCTCGTGGTGATCGACGCTGTAGTCGTGCTCGCGTTCGCGGGGCGAAGCGAGGCGGGGAGCGGCGCCCGGATCGGCCGCGTCGATCAGGCTGATCTCGGCGGTTTCGTGGTCGTGAACGCCGAGCAGAAGATATCGCCGATCCTGTGTTGCGTCGATGCCTAGGAAGCAGCCGGGGTCGGCCTGCTCGTGCACGAGAAGGTCGGCCGCATCGCTGCCGATCGTGTGGCGCAGCAAACGGCGGGGGCGGTGCTCGTCATCGAGCCAGATATAGAAGAGGTGCCGGCCGTCGGCGCTCCATTCGAGCGCGCCGCTGCTGTCGGCGATGCGCGAGTCGACGAGCTTGCCCGTGTCAGCCTCGATCACGTTGACGGTGTAATACTCGGAGCCCTTGGTATCGACGGCATAGGCCACGAGCCTGTGGTCGGGACTGTGTGCGACGCCTGCGATGTGGAAATAGGCGTGGGGCGCTGCGAGCGCGTTGCCGTCGATGAGGATCTGCTCATCGCCGCCGTCGCGGGGAATGCGGCAGAAGAGGGGATGCTGTCCACCCACGACATAGCGCGTGTAATAAGCGAAGGCTCCGTCGGGTTGGGGCACTCCGGCATCGTCTTCCTTGATGCGCCCCTTCATCTCGGCGAACAATTTCGCCTGTAGCGGCTCAGTCTCGGCGAGCATTGCCTCGGTATAGGCGTTCTCCGCCTCGAGATAGGACCTGATCTCGGGATCGAGCAGAGCGGGGTCGCGGATGACCGCCTGCCAGTTCGCGGCGCGGAGCCACGCATAGTCATCGACCCGCGCGATCCCGTGATGGGTCGAAGTCACGGGATGCCGGGCGGCGCAAGGGACGCCTGCGCGGGAACGTGCGTCATCCATACCTTAGCTTTGTGCGCTGCCCTTGTCGCCCTTGGCATCCTTGTCGAGCTGCAAGGCGGCACCGTTGATGCAATAACGCGCACCCGTCGGCTTCGGTCCATCCGGGAACACGTGACCGAGATGAGCGTCGCATTTGGCGCAGCGAACCTCGGTGCGACGCATAAAGAGCGACCGGTCGTTGTGCTCGCTGACCGCGTCGCGGTTCGCCGGCGCGTAGAAACTCGGCCAGCCGGTGCCTGAATCGTATTTGGTCTCGGAGTTGAACAAAGGGGCGCCGCAGCAGACGCAGCGATACATGCCGGCGTCCTTTTCCTCGTGATAGCGGTGGCTGAAGGCCCGCTCGGTCCCGTGCTTTCGCGTTACGTAGAACTGCTCGGGCGTAAGCTTGCTGCGCCACTCCACTTCCGACATTGCGATCTTGGCCTGGTTGGTCTGTCCGCCTGTTTCAGCTTTGCTCATCGATGGAACACTTTCGGGTTGGTCCGCATTTATTCAGTTGCAAATATAGTTCTCGGGGATGCTCGGCCGAAGAGGGCGTTGCGCCCACTCACGCAAGCTTGATTCCCGATCAAGCTGCATCTTTGCCTTTGTCCGGGCGCGGGGGGAATCGCTAAATAGTCAAAACACGCTACCGATCAATCCTGAGTGGCGATGGGAACCAGTTTGGGTAAGCGATAGTCTAAGCGTCGTTTATCGTGTCCGACAACCGCTAGTCTTCACTTAGAACACCCTTTGGGTCGCTTCATGCAAAACTGCCGGCGGATTACGGATCAGCTTCAAGCGTCGGGGTCCATTATGTTTTGTAGTTGAGAGACATTGTAACTACTCGTCATAAAAACGGCGTAATCTTCTGACTCAAGAGAAGTATACGCCCGGGAGACACGCGAGCGCCCGAATTGAAGGCATGCGGAGGAGCCATTCATGGAAGCAAATCTGGAAAAGAACGAGCTCGTTGAACTCACGGCCGAGATCGTCTCGGCCTATGTGAGCAACAATACTGTTGTCGCGGCCGACCTCCCTGGCGTCATCCATAACGTCTTTGACGCGCTCAGCAGAGCGTCGACGGCAACCGGCCTGCCGGTCCGCGAAGAGCTGAGACCCGCCGTACCGGTGAAGAAATCGGTCACGGCCGAGTACATCATCTGCCTCGAGGACGGCAAAAAGTTCAAATCGCTAAAGCGTCACTTGCGCACGCATTACGACCTGTCGCCGGAGGATTATCGCGAAAAATGGGGTCTTCCCCACGATTATCCGATGGTGGCGCCGAACTACGCCGCGGCCCGCTCCGACCTCGCCAAGCGCATGGGTCTCGGCCAGAGGCGCCGCTAGTCTCGGCCCCCCACGAGCGGGCGGGTGCCGCATTGGCGCGGCGCCTCCCGGGCCACGCGCCGCACCCCGATCAGCCTCCCCAAGATCGGGTAGCCGCCATAAGTGTTACCACAAGCCTTTGTGATTCCTAGTGAATCCGGCTTTCTTGGCTTGCAAGCCAACAACGAACTCCACATAGTCCAAGAATGGCAAGCGATTCGCGGAGCTTTCCGCGGCCTTGCGGCGGGGGAGGGAAATGCTGTCGGCACGCGCCTTTCGGGCCCAGTTCGTCTTGCAGGGGCAGCGCGAACTTTTCGATTATTGGCTCCGCTCGGCCGATGGGCGGCGCATGCCCGCCCGCTCGGACCTCGATCCGCTGAAAGTCCCCCGCCTCCTTCCCCATATGGGACTGATCGACCTTAGGGCCGGTCCCGCCGAGGCCGCGTTCAGGCTCGCGGGCACTAGGCTCCACGAGATTTACGGGCAGGAGATCACGGGTCTACGCGCCGACGATGTCTTTTCCGGCGACGCGGCCTCCTATTGGCGCCGCGTTCATGGCCGGGTGGCGGAGAGAGGCGTTCCGCTCCATGGCGTGGTGAGAGGCCCGGCCCTGGGCCGGGATCATGTCGTGCTGTTTTGGCTGAGATTGCCGCTCTCGGAGGATGCGGATCGCGTCGATCGCATTCTCTGCTACGACGTGGCCGCCCCCATGCCGGAGGTCCGCGCGCCGGCCGAGCCCTCGTCCCTTTACCGCCGCCGGGCGCATGCGCAAGCGCGGCCGGAACAGCGGCGCTTGCAATTCGGCTAGTCGCGTCGGGCGTCCCGGGTCCCGGCCCTTAGTTCAAGGTCTGGCCGAGCGCGCCCTCGGCGTCGCTGCGGATGCGCTTCACCATCGCCATCAGCCCGTTCGATCGCTGCGGTGTCAGATGCTCCTTGAGCCCGAGCTGGCCCAGCCTTTGGCCCGCGTCGATGTTCAGGATTTCCTGCGCCGGCTTGCCCGAATAGAGCGCAAACAGAATCGCGATCAGGCCGCGGACGATGTGGGCGTCGCTGTCGCCGGCAAAGGTGAGATGCGGTTTCCCGCCATTCCGGTCGACCCGCGTCGAGAGCCAAACCTGGCTGACGCAACCTTGCACCTTGTTCGCGGCGGAATGCTCCGCCTCGGACAAGGGCGGAAGCGCCCGGCCAAGCTCGATGACATAGCGATAGCGGTCCTCCCAGTCGCTGAGGAGATCGAAATCGGTCAGGATCTCGTGGAAGCCGGGACTGCCCCGCGTGGCGCTAAGCGTATTCATAAGATCAATATAAGCCGGAAAGCGGGCAACTGCGACCGGCTTGGACGACGAAATTTGAGGGGGCGCAATGCGGGAGGGAAAGGGCAAGACCGTCCCAATTGCGCGGCGCCCCTCTCAGGCGGCGTGCCGCCAACCGGTGGACGCGTGAAGCTTTAGGTCCCGGGCCCTTCCCAGGCGTTTTCACGATCGTCGGGATTCAGCGTGTCCTGCGATCCGCCGAAGTCGAAACGCGTCGGCTCGAAGACGGACTCGGTTTCGGAGCCTTGCTCCGGACCTTGGATGCCGGTCCCGCCTTCGCCTTCGCCCGTGCCGCTACGGCCGTTGATTATGTCGATCAGCATGCGGGCGCCGAACTGCGCCTTCTGCACCAACACACCGAATGCATCCTTGCCCTTGGCGCAAGTCTCGGGATTGCGATCGCAGAACGTCGCGAGGTCGTTCACCGCGGCCTGCGCCGTGCCATAGACTTCGCTCCGCTGCCGCTCATCTGTCGGCAGCAAGAGAACGATGATCATCAGCCAGAAGGCCGCCCTGAGCAGGAACAGCATAGCTTTGCCCTCTCTGTTAGTCTGCGGCTTTCGCGCCGCTATCATTTCCCCTGTCGCTACGAACTTAGCGCAGAGAAAAATAAGCGAGTTTCATTACAATCCGTAAAACTCGAAGGGAAAATTCGGATCGATTGCGAGGGGCCACCGATTATCCATTTCGTAATGCCGAATTACGTTTCCTTATGGGATTGTCTCAAACTCGATCGCTCTAGCGGCGGGGAAAGGCCAAGAGCGGTCCTTCGGCCCCAAAAGCCGCACGCTGGCGCTTTAAGCTTCCTTAAGCGCGCGGGCCGATAATCCGGCACCAAGAAGAGAAGGGGACGCGAGCGGGTCTTTTCCCCTCCGGGATGTGCGTGTTGTGCGACGACGAGTCAGTGAGGCTTGAGGCCTATCGGCTACTCGCCGAGAACGCGCCCGACATGATTACGCGGCATGACGCAAAGGGCCGCGTGGTGTTCGCTTCTGCCGCCGCCGAGCGCCTGTTCGGGGAACCCGCCGAGAGCATTGCGGGTGACGGGCTGTTCGAACGCGTACATGTCGCCGACCGACCCCTCTACCTCACGGCCTTGTCCCGCGCGCTTGCCGAGAACGAGCAGGTCTCCGTCGCGTTCAGGGTCCGGCGATCGAGCCCGGGCGACGCGGTGGAATATGTCTCAGTCGAGATGCGCTGTCGGCCTGTCAGGGTTCCGGAAGGCCGCGAACCCAGCAGCCCCTCCCTCGTTGCCGTGACCCGCGACGTCTCCGATCACAAGGCGCATGAGGCCAAACTGGTGCGCGCCCGCGATGCGGCCGAGGAAGCAAGCCGTGCCAAGACCGAGTTCCTTGCCAATATGAGTCATGAGCTGCGCACGCCGTTGAACGCCGTGATCGGATTTGCGGACATTCTCAGTGGCGAACTATTCGGCACGCTCAGCGAGGCCCGCTACCGCGAATATGCGCGGCTCATCCACGAAAGCAGCAAGCATCTCCTCAACGTGGTCAACGACATCCTCGATATGTCGAAGGTGGAGGCGCGCAAATTCAGGCTGGTGAAGGAGCCGATTGATGTCGGCGCGCTCGTCGCTCTTTCCTGCGACATCATGCGGCAGGCCGCCGAGCAGCGCTCGCTCGCGCTGATCGCGGATGTCGCCCCCTGCCTCCCGGCGCTCCCGGCCGACAGGAGGACCTGCAAGCAAATGCTGCTGAATTTGATCGCGAACGCGATCAAATTCACCGACCCGGGCGGCGTCGTGCGCGTCTCGGCACGCGAGTTTCAAGGAAACATCGAACTCAGCGTCGCCGATAACGGCATCGGCATCGCCAAGAAGGACTTGCCCAAGCTCGGCAATCCGTTCGTGCAGGCCGATAACGGGCGCGGCCGCGGCGGCGACGGGACCGGTCTCGGACTTTCGGTCGTAAGCGGTCTTGCCGAGCTTCATGGCGGCCGTCTTGTGCTCGAGAGCACGCTCGGACAAGGAACGACAGCGACGATCATCCTGCCATGCGGTCAGCCAGGCGACACGGGGGAGGTACCGGCGAAAGGTGCCGAGATCTCGGCGGCTTGAGCCTAACGGCGGCCGATGCGGCAAACCGGCCTCGGCCCCGTTTAGCATCTCTTTAGTTTCGGCCGCCAAGATGGCCGGTACGGAAGGCCTCTCGGCCGGGCAACTTTTGGGTTCTCTTTCGCGATGGGCGTAGCAGCGGCACGGCTCGTATTTCTGGCCTTTCTCGGCCTTACGGGAAGCATTATCTACAACGCCCTCTATTTGCAGGAGGAGCACAGCGCAGTCTCCGGCGCGATGGGGCAGCCAAGCGCGCCCTTGAAGGGGTCGCCGGTCACGGTCGCGAAACTCCCGCCCGTCAGCACCGACTTGGCCCCCGTGGCGCCGCAAAAGGGCGGGCCGACGCTGATCGTGAGAGCCGTGCAGCGCGAGCTTGCGGCGCGCGGATTCGATGTCGGGCCCGTGAACGGCAAGCCGAGCGCGAAGACGAACGCGGCGATTTCCGCCTATGAAAAGGCCCATGATCTCCCTGTCACGGGCACGGCCACAGATGAGCTCCTGCATCACATCCTCCTCGGCGACAGCGTTCCAAGCGGCGGCGCCACCGGATCGGTCACGGAAAAGACCGGTAGGGCTACGTTTGGGAGCGCGGCAAACGTGAGAGCGATCCAGCAAGTCCTTGCCGATCTCGGCTATTCGCCGGGTCCCATCGACGGGGCGATGGGCGACGTCACGTCCCGCGCCATCAGCGCTGTTTCAACACGACCGCAAGTTGCCCGAAACCGGAAAGATCACACCGAAACTGTTGGGCGAGCTCGATCGAGTCACCGGCCGCGACACGGGCAAGCTTCTAGCCGAGCGCTGAGCGCTCGCGAATCGCGCGCCGCGATGCGGATCAAGAGCGAGATCTTCGTCAGAGCCTATTTGCGCCTCTGCCAAGCCGAGGGCATCCCCGTCGTGATCGTGCGGCGGGGCGATGAGTCCGCCGGCGCTATCTTTATTCGCATCGACTTGCTCGACGGCGGCGTCGCGCTTTACGGCCCGGCACCGAGCGGCTCCGAAGGGAGCGAGGCCGAGCGGCGCTGGGTGAGCTGCTTCGGGCGCAGCCGGGCGACGATGGCGGAGGCGGACCTCTATCTCGCCCGCCAGCTCAAGTTCGACCAGGACCTCTGGATTGTCGAGGTCGAGGACAAGGAGGGGCGGCATTTCCTCGGCGAGTCGCTCATCGAGGGATAGCTGCAAGCGGCCGGCTCGGGGGCCGATCGTCTTAGCGGTTCGTTAACCTTACCCGCGCCCAATACGGGACGGACGATGTCGCCCCGCGACGGCGAAGCGCGCGGCGCTCCAGGGGAGAGAAGAATGGGGACCATCCTTGCATTTCGCCGCAACGATGAGGCGGCAATCGCCGTCGCGAAACCGGTCAACGGCTCGCTCGGCGAGATCATCATCTTTCCCGGGGTGAGGATCGAACGCGGCGTTTGGAGGGATAAACCGGCCGAAACCGGCGCGCCCTCGCGAAAACGCGCTGAGCGCGGCCGCAAGAAATAGGGGCGCGCCGCCTTATCCCGATTTCGTGTAGGGGCCGCAGGACGTGGCCTCGAGCGCGCGCTGGGCATAGTCCGCGCGGCTCGGACCTGCCAAGGGCAGGCGCAGCAAAGCGATGCCTTCGCTGGTGGGGGAATTGACGACAATCACATTGTCGGAGGATTCCGGCGCATCGACGCCCGCCTCCTCGACCGTCTGGTCGGAGGTGGCAATGATGAGCTCGACCTCCGGGCGCTTCATGTCCGCGCCGACCAAGGAATAGAAGTTCTCCGCTCCCGGCGTGTAGAGCGCAATCAACAGGAGCTCGTCGGCGATCTTCGCGCTGAGGCGCACCGGTCCGCTCGAAAGATCGAAGCGGCAAAAGGCATAGCGGACGTCGGGCGCCATCATCGGAATGGGCTGCTGCCCCGGCGCTGCCGGCGGAATCTGGATGACTGTGTTGACCGGGCCGAGCGCGGCGAACCGGCTGAAGCCGTTCTTCGGCGCAAGCGATGGCAACGCCAGCACCGCAACAATATGGATGAGGCCCGCCAGCACGAGCCCGAGAGCGATAAAGAGGCCTGGGAGCCTCATTCGCATGACAGACGCTCGATCTTCGGGAGCCGATCGCCCGGGATAAGCCCGATGCCCGAGGCGTCGGTTTCACGCGGGCTATAGATGCGCAGCATCAACATTAGACGCTGATCGGCTGCCCCGCTCGGCAGCCAATTCTCGGGACGCGCGTTGCGCGCGAGATCGACGCGATATGAGCCGTCGGCATGACGGAGCATCTCTTCGCTGTTGAAGCTGTAGCGGCCGGACGAATTTGCGATCAATCCGCCATACTCGTCATAGAGAGCGATCGACCACCAGCGCGCATTGAGCGGCCGGCCCGTTATGAGATAGGCGCAATCCGCTGCGAGCGCCCGCCCGTCGCTGTCGGTCCGGGCGACAAAATAGCGGGCAACCGTCGAGGTGAGTGGAAGCCGCCCGCTCCGGGCGACGTGGGCCCTCGTATAGTAGTCGGCATGCGGGTTGCCTGCGCTGAGCCACCCCTCCCAAGGCCCGACCTTGGTCGTCGTCAGAGGGGAGCCGTGCTCAATCATGTACCAGGCCGACCCGATCCCAAGGATCAGAGCGATCACGAAAGTTGCGACGAAATAGACAAGCGAGCGCATCGAATGGCCCGCCTCGTCGTTGCGCCAGACGGTCGCCCGCGTTGGCGCAATCATGAGCGAGGAATCGTGCACGCCGCTGGTCAAGCGTCTTGCCCCATGGAAGCCGTGCCGGGCCGCGAGGGCCTAGCGTGGGGTGGCTGCATTGTCGTCCGGTCCCGCCGACAGAACGGTCTCTTGTTCCGCCGGAGCCGGGGCGCTCACAGGCTCAGGTTTTTCAGGCGAATTGCCGGCATTCGCCGCCGCGGCCAAGCTTGGCGGCTGCGCGCCGGGCGCCGGGGCTGGTGCCTCCGCTCGATCCGGGCGCTTTTCCGCGTCGCCCGGCGCAAGCGGGCGCGCCTCTTTCAGCATCGCGCCTAGCTTTTCGAGAACCTGCCGCGTGGCCGAAGACATGTCCTTGACGCTCTCGGGCGCCGGTGCTGCGACCACTTCGGCATTGGCCGCGGCATTCTGCGCGAGCGTGGCAGCGATGCGCTCCTGCTCTGCGGCCTGGACCGGATGAACGGGCAAGCCCGCGATCTGCGGGATGTTGTCGGTATCGTGCGCCGCCACCATGTAGGTGTGCCAAGTCTGCGCGGGGAAGCTGCCGCCGGTCACCCGCGCCATCGGCGTGAAATCGTCGTTGCCGAGCCAAACGCCGGTCACATATTGGCCGGTGAATCCGATAAACCAGGCATCGCGATAGGCCGAGCTCGTCCCCGTCTTGCCGGCGGAGTAGGTGTAGTCGAGCTGCGCCGCTTTGCCGGTTCCCTCAAGCACCACCGCCTGGAGCATCGTGTTCAACTGCTCGATCACCTTGCGCTCGAAGATCTGTTTCCGCGGTGGCTCGTCGCGCTCGTGATTGTAGATGACCTCACTGCCGGCGAGGGTCTTGATCTCCTCGATGGCGTAGGGGCGCACTTCGAGGCCGCCGGCGGCGAAGACGGCGTAACCGCCGACATGCTCCATCGGCGTCATACCGTTGTCGCCGAGTGCGAGCGAGCAGGTCTTCTTGAGATGCTTGATGCCGATCTTATCGAGATTGGCGAGCACCTTCTCGCGCCCGACTTGAAGCGAAAGCTTCACCGCAATGGTGTTGATCGATTTGGCGAGCGCGGTGCGAAGCGTCATGCGCCCGCGGTAGCCGCCCGAATAGTTCTTCGGCGCCCAGCGGCCGCAACTCACCGGACCGTCGCTGACAGACGATTCGGGCGTGAAGCCGTTCTCGAGCGCGGTGAGATAGACGTAGCCCTTGAACGATGAGCCGGGCTGGCGATAGGCGTGGGTCGCGCGGTTGAATTGGCTCTCGCCGTAATCCTTGCCGCCCACGAGAGCGCGCACCGCTCCATCGTGCTCCATCGAGACCAAGGCGCCGTTATCGAAATTGCGCGACCTGCCGAACTGATTGATGGTTTGATCCACAGCTTGCTCGGCCACCCTTTGCAGGCCGAGATCGACAGTGGTCCGGGCAATGACGATATGGTCTTCCTTGCCCACCAATAGCCGCTGAACCTCTTCAAAAGCCCAATCGAGGAAATAGTCGGGCGTCTTGCCGTCACCGCGCTCGACGATCTTGGCGGGGTTCATGCGCGCGCCGTACACTTGGCCTTCGCTCATGAAACCGGCCTCGACCATATTGGTCAGCACCTCGTTGGCGCGGGCGCGCGATGCCGCCAAGTTGATGTGAGGCGCGTAACGGGTAGGGGCCTTGAACATGCCGGCCATCATTGCCGCCTCGGGCAAGTTCACTTCGCGGATCGACTTGTTGAAGTAATACTGTGCCGCAGCCTCCACCCCGTACGAACCGCCGCCGAGATAGGCGCGATCGAAATAGAGCTTGAGGAGCTCGGGCTTGGTGTAGCGATTCTCCAGATAGATGGCGATGAGCGCCTCTTTGATTTTTCGAACCAGGGAGCGCTCCGGCGTCAGGAACATATTCTTGGCGAGCTGCTGGGTCAGCGAGCTTCCGCCTTGAACGACCTGGTCGTTACGGGCGTTGGCGGCAAGCGCCCGGAACGTGCCCACGACATCGACGCCGAAATGCTCGAAGAAACGCCGGTCCTCGGTCGCCAGCGTCGCCTTGATCATGACGTCGGGGATTTCTTCCAGCGGCACCGAGTTGTCGCGCAACAGGCCGCGCTTGCCGATCTCGTTGCCGAACCGATCGAGGAAGGTGACGCTGTACTCGTCGGCGAGATTCATCTTGCCCTGCGCGGTCTCGAAAGCGGGCAGCGCGAAGGTCGCGAGGATGATGAGACCGCCGACGCTTAAGGTCAGCGCCTCGCAGGCGAGCTCATTGAGGCCGCGGACGACGCCCTTGACCTCGAAACGGTTGAAGAACGAGGAGTAGCCGCTCCACCAGTCGCGAAAGCCGGACCAGGCGCCGTAGAGGCCGGAATCGATCCAAGAATTGATCTTCAGCCAATCGATCAGCTTGCCGCGCCGAATGCCCTGCAGGATATCCCGCACCTTGCCTCGACCTTTCGCATACAAAATCGTCCCGGTAGATTGGCCTTCCTCAATCTACCGCCCGGACGCGCCCATTTACTTAACAACTCAATTATACCGCACAACTCAATTATAGCGCGATTGAGGCGTTTTATGGAGGGGTTGGGGCGTGGGGGCCTGGCCCGATCCGGCCGGCTCCGGCAAAATTCGCCCCGGCATAAGCCGGGTTCAGCGACGTATTTCGGTCGAGACGGCCCGGAACTTGGCCCCGGCGCCTCCGACCCCCGTCTCAGGGTTTGGCCTCATAGCCGCGCGCCTTCATGCAGGCGATATAGTCCTCGTCGGCGGAACCCTTGCGCAAGCGTGACATAATGCCGAGGACCGAGCCTATCCCTTTGCGCTCGGTCTCCTCTTTGCACGCCTGCTCGGCGGCTTGGAGCGTATTTCCCGTCACCTCGGCCTTGGCCTCCCGTTGATTCACCAGCGTGAAGTCGCGGGGCGCCGGCTGCGTAAGACTGCATCCCGATGCGGGAATTGCGATCAGGAAAACTGCGAACGCTGAGAGTTTGACCCTCGACATCCCGGTATTCCTGCCTGTTGCTCCATCCCTCGACAAGCGCGGAGGCCTCGAAAATCTGGGAGGCAGCGTGCCGGCTAAAATCAAAGCGCTACCATAGATACGGAACGAAACGATAGTGGACGCGGGCGGCATAGTCGGCGTAGCCGTCGAGCGCGGCGGCGAGCGTTCGCTCCTCGAACACGGCCCGCACCGCGATGATAAGGACAAGGGCGGGGCCTGCGGCAAGTCCCCACCAGGAACCGAGGAGGAGGGGCACGCCGGCAATGAACAAAAGGGCCCCGGCATACATCGGGTGTCTGACGTAAGCGTAAGGCCCGCTCGTCGCCACGGCGTGACCGCGCCCCTTTTGAATCTTTACCACCGGCGCCGCGTAGCTGTTCGCCTTGAGCGTCAGCACGACGAGATATGAGCCGAGGACGATAAGCGCGAGACCGATCCCCTTGAGGGCCAGTGGAACGTCGGACCAGTGATAACGGCGGTCGAGCCCGATCAGGAAGAGCCAGCCGATCCATAGCGCCAGCATGACGACCATCACGGCCTTGTCCCAGGGCTCCTGTTCGCGCTGGAAAGGCGATCGCAAGCGCTCGGCGAGCAGAGCCGGGTCGTTGCGAGCCATCCAGAATCCGGCCCCGAAGCTGATCGCAGAGGCGAGCGCAAGATAGAGCCAGGCCTCGGGCCAGTTCAGTGTGCCGGCCGCGCCGAACAGGAGGGCGCCGACAAACAAAAGGGACACGACCGTGCGGCGAACGAACTTCCGTATCAACGCGCTGAGTAGTTCCGAGGTGTCGGTCATGAGAGCCGGTGTCGCGTTCACGAAGGCGTGAGCCCACGGGCGCCGAGTGCCGCAATTTCTCCCCCTGTCCCCGGCCTTGGCATAGACTGGCAATGCGCCGCACTCAAGGTCGCACATAAAGGAGGGATCCCCTGATGCCGACCCGCTTCACTGTCCTTGGTAACGGAGTTCTGGCCTTGGCCGCTCTTGGGGCCCTGCAAGTCTTGTCAGCCACCACGATCCTGGCGGCCGATTGCAGCGAGGGCAGCGCGGAGGAGAAGGTCGCCTGCCTCGACAAGAAAGTCGCCGATCTTGAAGCCAAGATCGCGACATTGAAAGAGGAGACGCTGAAGTGGAACGACCGCATCTCTCTCGTCAACGAAGACATGCGCATCTTTCCGAGGTGTCTCGACAATCCCGGGCCGAACGCACCCGACATCGGGGCCGTTCTCGCAAGCGCCTGCGCCAAAACCTCGGCGCAGTCCTGGATGATCCGCAAGCCCTATCGATAAGAGGCCGCGTTTGGCTAGGGATGGAGCAAGCCCCCGCATTCGGCCGTGCTCGGGGACTACGGCCTATCCCACGAAACGAGGCTGATCCGCTATAAGCAGTGTGCCGTACGTGCAGAGCCTTGGTGGAGGTCCGATGCCGAAGTTCGCCTTGATCTGTGCCGTAGCTCTTAGCGCTGCGCTTGCGTGCGTTCCCGCCAACGCGGCCGCGCCGTCCTCCGATGCCGAGGCCGAGGCGCCCGTCCAGTCCGGTCCGCCCAAGGGATATACATGTGGCGACAAGGCGCTCACGGGCAGCGGGCCAGGCTTCAAGAGCTCGCAGGACGAGTTCGAGGAGGCGGCGATCAAGGATTGGGTCGGCAAAGCCGGCGCCGTCTTCACCGATGCCGACTGGAACACGGCGAAGGACGCGATCTTGGAATGCGTGAAGCAGGGGCTTTACAGCAAGTGCTTCGCCACGGGCGTCCCTTGTCACCCGAAGCCCAAGGAGTGAGTTTGATGCCGTTAGCGCACAACGCCCTTTGCCGCGTGATCTTGAGCGCCGCGATCGTTTTCGGCCTCGTGGGCGGGGCAACCGCCGCCGGTACGACAGAGCCCGCGCCACCCCCCAAATGCCTCAAGGCGGAGATCAATCCCGTCACTGGACATGTCCTCTGCATCGATCCTCTGGGCGCGCCGGTCGAGGCGCCGCCAGAGGAGGCCAAACCCCGATGCAAGCCCGAGGACGCGCGCGGCCAGTGGAGCTACGGGCCTGGCTTGCACGCCAGAACTCGGCGGAAGCTGACGCCGTTTACCAAGCGTTAAGCATAAGCCCGGAAACTGGTCACAACGGCTTCAAAACTGCGGATGCGCGCTGTTTCATCGCGGATTGGTGATCGCGCCCGGGTTTGAACGGCGTGAAGCGGCACCCCATATACTTGGTTAATACTTGGTTAACAGGTCATTCGGAAGGTCCCCGCCATGACGTCAGTTCAGAGTCAAACGCTTCGCAACAGCATCGGCCAGGCGCTCAAGGGTTCGAGCGACCTCACGGCGCTACTCGGGGGCGTCAGGATTTACGATTGGCCGCCGCAGGCGACGGGCTTTCCCTTCATCACGTTCGGCCAAAGCGCCCTCTGCGACTGGAGTACCGGGTCGGGGGATGGCGCCGAACAACGCCTGACGGTGCATGTCTGGTCGCCTTTCGGCGGCAAGAAGCATATGCAGGACATCATCAAGGCCGTCAGGGCGTCACTGAACGACCGGCCGCTCCCGGCCGGCCGCGACCGCGTCGCGCTCCACCACGAATTCTCCGAGGCAAGGCTCGACCCCGAGGGCGACAGCTTCCACGGGATCATCCGCTACCGCGCCACGTCAGCGTCCTCGCAGGCCGCAGCCGCCTAGACTTCCTCTCGGCTAGAAGCGCTCGCCGCGCAACAGGGGTCGCTCTTGCGGCCCCTGCTGCGTTATATGACGCACGGAAGTAAGAGGCGGGGGACGGGCCGATGACGCTGTGGGCCAAATTCAAGGATCTCGTCGATCGCGTCGGCCGGCACGAAGGTCCGGCGACGTCTCTGCGCGATGAAGAGCTGCGGCTTGCCGCCGCCGCGCTTCTCGTGCACGCATCCGCGATCGACGGCCATATCGATGCCGTCGAACGCCGCAAACTGAAAGAGCTTCTGCAAGCGCGGTTCGACCTCGACGGCAACGAGCTCCGCACGCTTCTCGGCGAGGCCGACGCGCGCGAAATGGAATCCGTCGATCTCTACCAGTTTACCAGCGTGCTTTGCCGCGCGCTCGACCAGGACGGGCGCAAGCGCATCGTCGAGATGCTCTGGGAGGTGGTGCTCGCCGACGGCGTCGTGCACGAATTCGAGGCCAATCTCGTGTGGCGGGCGGCGGAGCTGCTTGGGGTCTCGACCCGGGACCGCGTGACGCTGCGCAAGGCGGTGGAAAGCCGCAAGGCGCGCTCCTGAACGCGAGTGAGGCGGTAGCCCCCGCGTTCATGCGACGTTCATGGGACTTGCTTTACGGTCGGGCCCAAGAAGGAAATTGGGACCGAACCATGTGGCGGGTATTGAAGCCGGCGATCGCGGCAGTGCTCGCGGCTGCCCTCTTTGCGGATGCGGGGCATGCCGGTGAGCCAGGCTGCGTGGAGTGGAGCCGAGCCGGCCCCATCATTGCCCAGAACGGTCTCGTTCCGGCTGATGTCGTCTTTCAGAACGTGCAGAAGCGCGCCGGCGGCAAGATCGTGAGCCAGGCGCTCTGCAATTTCGGCGGACAGTTCGTCTATCGCCTCGTCGTGCTGGGACCGACAGGCCAGGTCACCAATGTCACCGTTGACGCTCGCACGGGGCAGTTCTAGGAACGGCCCCATGTTCGACAGGGAGGGATAGCGCTTTGCGGCTTCTCGTCGTCGAGGACGATCCGGACCTCAATCGTCAGCTCGTCGCCGCGCTCAGCGACGCAGGCTACGCCGTCGATACCGCCTTCGACGGCGAGGAGGGACACTTCCTCGGCGATACCGAACCCTACGACGCGGTTGTGCTCGATCTCGGCCTGCCGAAGAAGGACGGCTTGAGCGTGCTCGAGCAGTGGCGGCGCGACGAGCGCAAGATGCCGGTGCTCATTCTCACCGCGCGCGAGCGCTGGAGCGACAAGGTGGCCGGCATGGATGCCGGCGCCGACGACTACGTCGCCAAGCCCTTCCACATGGAAGAAGTGCTGGCGCGGCTCCGCGCTCTGCTTCGCCGCGCGGCTGGACACGCAAGCAACGAGATGGAATGCGGACCGCTCCGGCTCGACACCAAAACGGCGCGCGCGACCGTTGACGGCCAGGCGGTGAAGCTCACCTCGCATGAATACCGGGTGCTCGCCTATCTCATGCTGCACAAGGGCCGCGTCGTCTCGCGCACCGAGCTTGTCGAGCATCTCTACGAGCAGGATTTCGACCGCGACTCCAATACGGTCGAAGTGTTCATCGGGCGCCTGCGCAAGAAGGTTCCCGGCGATCTCATCAAGACCGTCCGCGGGCTCGGCTACCGCCTCTCCGACGCGCGCGATGAGGCCTAACTCTCTCGCGTTCCGCCTGTTCGCCTCCGCGGCGGCTTGGACGCTCGTGGTGCTTCCCGTCACCGCCTTTCTGCTCGTCTCGCTTTACCGCCAGGCGCTCGAGCGCAATTTCGATGCGCGGCTCAACGTCTATCTCACGAGCCTCGTCGCTTCGAGCACGGAGGAGGGCGCGCCCGCGCCGACGCAACCGGCCGGTTTCGGCCAACCCATCTTCGGCATTCCTTTCTCGGGCTGGTACTGGCAGATCAAGCCGCTCGGAAAAGGAACGCGCCCCGATTTCGTCTCCGATTCCCTGCTCGATCAGCAGCTCAACCTGCCGAGCGCGAACGGCGTCGAGCCCGATGCGAGTCTCACGCGGCGCGCCAACATCGAGGGTCCGAACGATCAGCGCCTGCGCATCGTCGAGCGCGAGATCAGGACGTCGGGCGCGGACTCGACGCCCTATTCCTATGCGGTCGCAGGCGACTCCACCGAAATCGATCGCGACCTCGCCGCGTTCACGACCATGCTCATTGCGGCGCTCGCCGTGGCGGGGCTCGGGCTAGTGGCGGCCACCTTCTTCCAGGTGCGGTTCGGGCTGTCGCCGCTCCGCGCCATTCGCCAGGGGCTTGCCGCCATCCGCTCGGGCGAAGCGGAAAAGCTCGAAGGCGAGTTGCCGCTCGAGATCGAGCCTCTTCAGCAGGAGTTGAACGCGCTGATCCAATCCAATCGCGAGATCGTGGAGCGCGCACGCACGCATGTCGGCAATCTCGCGCATGCGCTCAAGACGCCGCTCAGCGTCATCAGCAACGAGGCGCGGACGCAAAGTGACGCGTTGGCCGCTAAAGTGATCGAACAGGCGGAGGTCATGCGCAACCAGATCACCCACCATCTCGACCGGGCGCGGGTCGCGGCGCGTTCGAGCGCGATCGGCGAGGTGACCGATGTCGGCACGGTGCTTCAGGCGCTGAAGCGGACGCTCGACCGGATCTACGAGGAGCGGGGGCTCAAGCTTGAACTCGCCACAACGCCGGGACTGAAGTTCCAGGGCGAGAAGCAGGATTTCGAGGAGATGGTGGGGAATCTGCTCGACAATGCCTGCAAATGGGCGCGGTCGAACGTGAGGGCGAGCACCGAGCGGGACGGCAAGGAGGGGCGGTTCACCGTGATCGTCGATGACGACGGGCCTGGCCTCACCAAGGCCGAATTGGCGCGCGTGGTGAAGCGCGGCCAGAGGCTCGACGAGACGAAGCCGGGCTCGGGGCTAGGGCTCTCGATCGTCGCCGATCTCGCTCATCTCTATAAGGGACGCTTCGCGCTCGAACCCTCGCCGCAAGGGGGCTTGCGTGCCAGGCTCGAGTTGCCTGCGGCCTAGCCAAGACCCACGCGAAGCCAAACTCGATGTCCGCTTTCATGGGAACCAAGCGGACTAGCGCCGTCGATTTGCTCGTTAAGTCAATCGGCGTACCCCTATTGCGCCCGACCCCTGGACGACCTTCCGATCAGCAATGCTACCAATTAAATGTCACGCCCATTACCGGCCCATGCTGCACGACGTCGAGGGCATTCTTGCCGAACCGGCCGTCCTCGCTGAAATCGACGGCAAGCGCGCGATAGCCGATAACTAGGTTCAGCGGTGTACCGAAGCAATTGACATCGAAGCCGTAGGTGGCGACCGCTTGCCACGAGAATTCACTGCCGGCGCCGAAACCACCGACATCGCCTACGAGGCGGAGCTCCTTGCCGGGAGCGATCTGATGCCTGATCCGCGCCCCTACTACTGGATCGACCCATTCAAGGTCGCCAGAGCGGGCAATCGCCACGCGGCGCGAGCGCTGAAGCTGGAGACCGAGTTCCGGCAAATCGACGGTAAGCGTGCCGGTCAGGCGTAGTGAAACATCGACGTCTTGGTTCCAGTACCGTGCGCTGCCCATCAGGTCCAAGGCGGTGAAGCTTCCCGGCGCGCTCTGCCAGCGCGCGACCTCATAGGCAATGCCCGACTGAATGATGGTTTCCTCGTAGTCGAGCTGGACATTGCCTTTGACGTTCAGAGTTGCTCGGTCGAACCGCCCGAGGGGGTCCTTGGTGATGTTAAAGTGACCCGGGAACCCAATATCGGCCCAGACAAAGTCAGTGAAGAAAGCGAAGCGACCTTTTCGCGCCTCGAAATAGGTCATCCAGGCGAGCAGCGAGTTGCTCTTCTCGACGATCTCGATGAAGCTCTCGTTGACATCTACCGTGTGCCCACGCGCGGTGATGTCGCCGTTGATGCTGGTCGCCCAACCATACGGGGTCAGGCTGAATTCCCACTTATTGGTCGCGGGCTCCGCATAAGTCGGGCCAAGATCAGCGCTTAGGGCTGGATCGCTTGTACCCAGCGTTTCACAAAGGACAAGCGCCAGGCCGACCACAATGCCTTTACTGAACGACACCATTGTTCCGTCCCTCGCGGCTCAAATGGTGGAACTCGGTCTCCTTCAAACTATCACCGCAATGGGCAAGCCAATGCGTCGTTTTGGCAACAGTAGATTTCCTTATGCCGACCTAAACGCCCTAAAATAATCCAATTTGGATCGGTCGCTCGATGAGCGATCAAGGCGGCGCTTTCAAACGCATCGGTTATTGGTACCACGTGATCAGATCCCGAATTTGCGCAGTCCGGTAAGGGCGAACTGAACTCCCATCGACAGGACGATCAACCCCATGAAACGCGTGATCATGTCACGCGCCGACCCGCCCTCGCTGGCCTTGGCGGCGGCTCGTGAGACGAGCAATAAGACCAGCCAAGTCACGAGACCGGCGACGGCGATTGCCACTAGAGCCGTGACGGGAAGATCAACCCCGTGTGGGCGGCGGAGAGGGTAATGACCCCGGTGATTGTCCCTGGGCTCGCCGCGAAGAGGACTAATGGCGTCATAGACACATCAGCATCCGGCGGTGCCTTGGCCGACCTCGATGAAGTTGCCTGACCGCTCAGCATGGAAAAACCCATCCATGCCAGTACCCCGCCGCCCGTGACCATATAGGTATTGAGCGACACGCCAAACAGGTGAAGCAACTGAGTTCCGATGAGGGCGGAGACAGTGAGTATCACGGTCGTTGCCAGCACCGCTTTCGTGGCTTCCGCCACCTGCTGACCGCGAGGGCGATTTTCCTCGATCCGCGCAAACATCGCACCACAGATCGCGGGGTTTTCCACGACAGTACCGTTACGATCGCCTGGATTCGCTCTTTCATAGCACGACGACTTACGGCGGTGAGGGTAGCGGGTGGGGCGGGGGGCGGTAGTGTCAAACCTTAGTCAAAGCGGTCGACTTCATTTCTTTGATCTGCTTGGCTAGACCTGACAAATTGTAGCTTGCCGGAGCACGGGAGTCGATAGCCTTGAAGTTTTCCAGGCCTCGATCGGCACATGCCAATCGTAGACGTAGGGTGACCGGACCAGGGCCCCGCCCTGAGTTCGAATAATTCAAGCCTGTTGCCTTTGGGCATCGATCCGACAGGGTCCAGGTGGTAGTATATTGGCGTCCGCGAAGTCTTGGGCTCGTGCCGCCGCAAATATGCGGCTCACGGTCGGAGGTGATAACCAATGGTTCGCTCCCATCGAGCTTCATCGCAGCCGTTGCAAGGCGACGACGATCGTGGTTGCCAACATCTGGGGCGTGCGCTCAGCAGGGAGAAGGCTTGCGCGAGGCCGCGCAACTCCGCTCGGCGATTTGATCAGCCCACCCTTCAGACAATACGAACTTGATATAGGGCGCCCCGACAACACGCAGAACGTCCTCGGTGAATGGATGGCGATGTTACTCATGGGTATCTCCTCATGCTCAGAATGCCCCCTTTGTAATTATCTGCCCACGAGCTGTTACAATCAAGAGACTGGCCGTCGTTAGACCCGCACCGCCGAATGTTTAGCGTCTTCCACGTTATCGGATAGTTTGATCTGCACGGCCATCGCAGAGTCCTCTTTCCTTAAGCGCTTCCCGGTAAGTTGACAATGCGCGACCCTGATGGCGCCTTACCGCGCCAATGGCGCGACATCGAAGCCCGGGGGTGTTAAGCCCACTCGTGAACGATCTCGCCATGTGCAGTCAGCAAGACCCGGCCCCTTTGGTCAGACCGGCACGCTCGCCGACCTTGTTAATCGCCTTTTGCCAGCCCTCCTCGTGCTCAAGCGCCTTCCGGGTGGCTTTGGCTTCGACGATCTCGGGCCCGAGGTACTTCTCGACTATGCTTAACTAGCCAAGCTCGGGCTCGCTGTGTGCACGGCCTGGTTCAGAGAACTCGGTCAGTGAGCTCGAACCCTCGCCGGAAGGGGCTTGCGCGCCACGGCTCGAATTGCTGCGGCCTAAATTGCTGAGCTTTTCCGCGGCCGAAACCTAATTTGGCCAGAATTGTTATTTGTTAAGGATAGCGTGACACGTTTAGATTTAACTCAGTCTCTTGCCGGGGCCATCCGGCCTTCGAGGCCGTAGGAAGACGCGATGAGACGAGCGCCGATCCTTGCAATTTTCGTTCTATCGACCGTGCTTGCGGCCTGCGGGCCGGGCAACAAGCAGGGCACCGGAACCATTGTCGGGGCGGTCGCCGGCGGCGCCGCGGGCGGCGCGATCGCCGGTTCCAAAAACCGCGCCGGCGGCATCGCGATCGGCGCGGTGGCCGGCGGCATCATCGGCAATCAGATCGGCCGAAACCTCGACGAGGAAGACCGTCGAACTCGCGGCCGCGGCCGAATATCAGGCCCTCGAATACGGACAGGCGGGGGCGACGACGCCCTGGGACAATCCCCAGACGCAGAATCACGGGCAGATCGTTCCGGGCAAGCCCTACCAGCAGGGCAGCCAATATTGCCGGCCCTATACCCACACGATCTATGTCGGCGGCCAGCCGCAGACGGCGCGTGGCACGGCCTGCCGCCAGCCTGATGGGACCTGGCAGACCATCGGCTGAAGTCTCCGCATCGGATTGCGTTTAGGGCGGAATTCAGGTTTGCCGCCATCGCCCGCGCTTGCTCCGCTTCGCGCCTTTCCCTATGCCTAGCGTTCTGATGCCCTAGCAGAGGCAAGTTTTTCGGTGGTCATTTGGTTTGTCCTCGCCGCGCTCACGGCGATCGTTCTCTTCGTCCTGTTGCGTCCGCTCATGGCGGCGAGAGTTGAGGCCCGCGCGCCCGAGGCTTTCGATGCCGCAATCTATCGTGATCAACTCGCCGAGATCGCGAGCGATCGCGCGCGCGGCTTGATCGGCGAAAGGGAAGCCGAAGCCGCGCGCATCGAGATCGCGCGCCGCCTGCTTGCGGCGGACGAAAACGCGCGTGACGCCGATCGCGCCAAGACGAAGAGCGGCACGGCCAAAGCGGCGATCCTGATTGTTGGATTGGCATTCCCGCTTCTTTCGCTCGGGCTCTACCTCACGTACGGTTCGCCGCGCCTTCCCGATCAGCCGCTCGCCGCGCGCCTCCAAGATCCGGCGAATGAGCAGAACATCGAAGCGCTCATCGCAAGGGTCGAAGCGCGCCTGCGCGCGCATCCCGAAGAGGGGGAGGGATGGGAGGCGATCGCGCCCGTCTATCTCCGCTCGGGCCGCTACAGCGACGCGGCGGAAGCCTACGCGCGCGCGGTCATGCTGCTCGGTCCTTCGGCCAAGCTTCTCTCGGGCCAGGGCCAGGCGCTTGTGCTTGCCAATAACGGCCTCGTGACGAAGGAGGCGCGCGACGTCCTCGAGGAGGCGCTGAAACGCGACGGAACGCTGCTCGAACCGCGCATCCTCATTGCCATCGCCAAGGAACAAGACGGGCAATTCAAGGAAGCCGTCGAGGATTGGCGGGCGCTTCTCGCCAATGCCAAGCAGGACGAACCCTGGCGCGCGATGGCGGAGAAGCGGATGCAAGCGGCCGAGGCGCATCTTGCCGGCGCGCCGCTTGGCACCGAACCGCCCCCGCAAGCGGCGTCGGGACAAGGGGGCGCCAAAGGCCCCACATCCGCCGATATCGCCGCGGCGCAAGCCATGGACCCTGCCGAGCGCCAGGCGATGATCGAGCGCATGGTGCAAGGCCTCGCCGCGCGCCTCGACCAAGGCGGTGGGTCGCTTGCCGACTGGCTCACGCTCGTGCGCGCCTATACTGTCCTCGACCGGAAGGACGACGCCGTTAAGGCGCTCGACCGCGCCAAGAACGAGTTCAGCGGCGACGGCGAGGCCCTTGAGAAGCTCGACCGGCTGGCTGACGAGCTTGGATTGAAGTCATGACGCGAAAGCAGCGTAGAGGCGTTCTGATCGGCACGTGCCTTGCCGTGCTCGCCGTCGCCATCGGCCTCGTCCTCTTCGCCATGCGCGAACTCGATCGTGTTCTTCTATAGCCCGAGCGAGGTGGCGGAGATGGGGATTGCGCCGGGCACAAGGTTCCGGCTCGGGGGTCTCGTGGAGACCGGGAGCGTGGTGCGGGGCGAAGGGACGACGATCCGCTTTGCCGTGACCGATCGGGCCAAGACGGTTCCGGTGACCTATACTGGCGTCCTGCCGGATCTGTTCCGCGAGGGACAAGGGGTCGTGGCCGAAGGGACGCTCGCGCCCGACGGCGTTTTCCTCGCCGACAGCATTCTCGCGAAGCATGACGAGAACTACATGCCCCCGGAAGTTGCCAAGAAGCTGAAGGCCCAAGGCTTGTGGCGCGAAGACGCTGCCGCAAAGCCCGCGCCGGCCGATACGATGCCAAAGTGAATTGAGGTAGTACGACATGATTGCGGAGACCGGGCATTACGCACTGATCCTCGCGCTCGCCGTCGCGATCGTGCAGACGGTGTTCCCGCTTATCGGCGCGCGCATCCGCGACCCGCAACTCGCGGATATCGCCGTGCCCGCCGCGCGGATCCAATTCGTACTCATCGCGATCGCCTTCGCAGCGCTCACGGTCGCCTACGTCACCTCGGATTTTTCCGTGAAGAATGTCTGGCAGAATTCCCATTCGGCGAAACCGCTGCTCTACAAGATTTCGGGCGTGTGGGGGAACCACGAAGGCTCGATGGTTCTGTGGGTGCTGATCCTCGCGCTGTTCGGCGCGAGCGTCGCCACCTACGGCGCCAATCTGCCGCGCGACCTCAAAGCGAACGTGCTCGCGGTGCAGGGCTCGATCGCGGCGGCGTTTCTCCTCTTTATCGTCGTGACGTCGAATCCGTTCACGCGACTCGACCCCGCGCCGTTCGACGGAGAGGGGCTGAACCCGATCCTGCAGGACCCCGCGCTCGCCTTCCACCCGCCCTTCCTCTATGCCGGCTATGTCGGCTTCTCCATGGCGTTCTCGTTCGCCGTCGCGGCACTCATCGACGGGCGCATCGATGCGGCCTGGGCGCGATGGGTGAGGCCGTGGACGCTCGCAGCCTGGATGTGTCTCACGCTCGGCATCGCCATGGGCTCGTGGTGGGCCTATTACGAGCTCGGCTGGGGCGGGTTCTGGTTCTGGGACCCGGTCGAGAACGCGTCCTTCATGCCGTGGCTCGCGGGCACGGCGCTGCTCCACTCGGCGCTGGTGATGGAGAAGCGCGACGCGCTGAAAGTGTGGACGATCCTGCTCGCCATCATCACCTTTTCGTTGAGCCTGATGGGGACCTTCCTCGTGCGCTCGGGCGTGCTCACCTCCGTGCATACCTTCGCCGTCGATCCGGCTCGCGGCGTTTTCATCCTCGCCATCATGGGGTTGTTCATCGGCGGCGCGCTCGCGCTCTTTGCCTGGCGCGCGCCGCTCCTGTCGCAAGGCGGACTGTTCGCGCCGATCAGCCGCGAAGGCGCGCTCGTGTTCAACAATCTCCTGCTCACGACGGCCTGCGCCGCCGTCTTCGTCGGCACGCTCTACCCGCTCGCGCTCGAAGCGATCACCGGGGAAAAAATCTCGGTCGGCGCACCCTTCTTCAATCTCACCTTCGTGCCCTTAATCGTTCCGCTTTTGATTGCCGTGCCGTTCGGGCCGCTGCTCGCGTGGAAGCGGGGTGACTTGGTCGCGGCGGCGCAGCGCCTCATGGCGGCTGCGCTCATCGCGCTTGCATCCATCGTCTTGCTGCTCGCTGTCGCGCCTGGGCGCGGTCCCTGGCTTGCGCCCTTCGGCATCGGCCTTGGGCTTTGGCTGATCCTGGGCGCGCTTTCCGAGATCGCCTACCGGGTGAAGCTCCGCGAGCCGCGCCCGCTGAGACTTGGCGCCGCTTGAGCAATCTGCCGCGTGCCGCCTATGGAACGACGCTCGCCCATTCGGGGCTCGGGCTCGCCGTCATCGGCATCGTCGCGACCACGGCGTGGCGGTCCGAGGCGATCCTCGCGCTCAAGCCCGGCGAGAGCGCCGAGATTGCCGGCTACACGCTCACCTTCAAAGGTGTCGCCACACGCGACGGTCCCAACTATCGTGAACAGGCGGGTGTGTTCGCCGTCACGCGCGACGGCAGGACCGTTACCGAGCTTGCGCCGGCGAAGCGCAAGTTCACCGTGGAGCGAACGGACACGACCGAGGCCGGGATCCATGCGAGCTGGCGCGGCGATCTTTATGCCGTGCTCGGCGATCCGCTGCAGGACGGCGCGTACAGCGTCCGACTTTATTTCAATCCGCTCGTGCGTCTCATCTGGATCGGCGCGCTCGTGATGTTCTTGGCAGGCGCCATATCGCTGTCAGACCGCCGCTTGCGGGTCGGTGCGCCGAAGCGCGGGCAGGCAAAGGCGGCAGCCGCGGCCGGAGAATGACCCAAATGTCGTGGCGCAGCCTGTTCGCGGCCCTCGGTCTCCTCCTCGGGATCGCTTGTCTTGCGCCGGGTCCGGCACGCGCTGTACAGGCGGACGAGGTCCTGACCGATCCCGCGCTCGAGGCCCGCGCGCGGGACATCTCGGCGGGTTTGCGCTGCCTTGTTTGCCAGAATCAATCGATTGACGATTCCGACGCGCCGCTCGCGAGAGACTTGAGGCTGCTCGTGCGCGAGAGGCTGAAAGCCGGCGACAGCGATCGAGAGGTCGTCGACTTCATCGTCGCGCGCTACGGCGAGTTCGTCCTGCTCAAGCCGCGGCTTTCGCGGGAAACCCTGCTGTTATGGTTCGGAACCCCGGCCGTCCTTGCCGTGGCGCTGATCTTCATCGCTCTCGCCTATCGGCGCAGGAGGGCGGCGGCGGAGGGCGTTGCGCCGCTAAGTGCCGGGGAGAAGCGCCGTTTGGCGCGCTTGCTGGACGACAATTGACGCATGCGCTAAAGGATAGGGGCGAACGCCTTGCCGAGGGCCGTTTTCGCCTCGAAGCTTACTGAAATTTAATGCCGCCGAAACGGCGGCGTAATCGGCAAACGCTTATATGTAGCCGTCAGAAGCCGCGTGTGCGCCTGATGCCAGGCTATCTATCGGGATTTGCTGTATCTCACGAGAGAGGTGACCTATGAGACTTGACCAGAGCCCTGCTGCGACTGAGAGCTCACGCTCGCGGTGGCTGAGCTGCAAGCCCGCGTTTGTCGCGGCCGCCGCCCTGATCGCGACAGGCGCATTGGGGCTGATGCTCGGCAATGGCGTGCCCTTCGCCGTGGCCGAGAACGCGACCCAACAGACCATCGAAACGCCCTACGGCCACGCGCCGATGAGCTTCGCCGATCTTGCGGCCAAGGTCAGCCCCGCCGTGGTCAGCATCAACGTCAAGGGCGACGTCAAGGTCGCCGACAATGAAATGGAAATCCCGGGTATGCCCGACCTTCCCGAGGACAACCCGCTCTACGATTTCTTCAAGCAGTTCAAAAAGGGAATGCCGCAGGGGCCGTCGAAACCAATGCCGAGCCTCGCGCAAGGGTCCGGCTTCTTCATTTCGCCCGACGGGTTCGTCGTTACCAACAATCACGTGGTCGAGGAAGCCGAAGACATCACGGTGACACTTGAGGGCGGCGAGAAATACACCGCCAAGCTGATCGGCACCGATCCGCGCACCGACGTTGCCCTGATCAAGGTCAGCGCCCAGGGCAAGACATTCCCGTTCGTCGAGTTCTCGAACAAGGATCCCCGGGTCGGCGACTGGGTGCTTGCCGTCGGCAATCCGTTCGGCCTCGGCGGTACGGTGACGGCCGGCATCATCTCGGCCCATAACCGCGACATCGGTTCCGGCCCCTATGACTATCTCCAGATAGACGCGGCGGTGAACCGCGGCAATTCCGGCGGTCCGAGCTTCGATCTCGACGGTAAGGTGATCGGCATGAACACCGCCATCTTCAGCCCGAGCGGCGGCAATGTCGGTATCGCATTCGCCGTCCCGGCCGCCCTCGTCAAGGAGGTCGTCGGCGAGCTGCAGAGCCATGGCACGGTCGATCGCGGCTGGCTCGGCGTCGTCATCCAGAACGTCACCGACGACATCGCCGACTCGATCGGAATGGCCGAGGCCAAGGGCGCCATGATCACCAAGGTGACGGAGGATGGACCTGCGGCGAAAAAGGACCTCAAGCCCGGCGACGTCATCGTCGAGGTCAACGGCGATAAGATCGATGACTCGCGCGACCTTGCCCGCAAGATCGCCGAGCTCAATCCTGACACCGATGTCGATCTTTCGATCGTTCGCTATGGCGAGAAGCGGCATGTCACCATGAAGCTCGGCACGTTCCCGAGCAACAAGCAGCTTGCCGCGCTCGAAACGGACAAGCCCGACGCGGGCGAGCAATTGAAGGATATCGGCCTCTCGCTTGCGCCGGCCGCAAAATTCCCCGGTGCGGGCGAGGACGGCGTGGTGATCACGGAGGTCGATCCGCAGAGCGACGCCGCCGACAAGGGCCTCAAGCCCGGCGATGTCATCCTCGAGGTTGCCGGCGTCAGCGTCTCCAGCCCCTCCGATGTGGCCGCGGGCGTCAAGAAAGCCATGGACGGCGCCAAGTCGGACAAGGACACGGTCAAGGTCCTCATGCAGGTCAAAACCGGCGATCAGACGCGCTTCGTTGCGCTCTCCCTGAAGAAGGCCTAAGCCCCTTCGACGCCGGAGGGCGGCGCGGTTCCCCCCACCGCGCCGCCCGCCCATTTTCGCCATCGTTCGCGGCAGCGTCAGCCGGAGATCGGAAACCATGCGTGTGCTGGTTATCGAGGACGATCAGGAGACCGCCTCCTTCCTCGGACGCGCCCTGAAGGAGTTGGGCCACGTCGCCGAATACGCGGGCGACGGGCAAACCGGGCTCGAGCTTGCCAGAGCCAACGCTTACGACGTGCTGATCGTTGATCGCATGCTGCCGAAACGCGACGGGCTTGCGGTGATCGGGGCGCTGCGCGCCGAAGAGATCAGGACGCCTGCACTCATCTTGAGCGCTCTCGGCGAAGTCGATGATCGCGTCAAAGGCTTGCGCGCGGGCGGTGACGACTATCTCACCAAGCCCTACGCTTTCAGCGAGCTCCTCGCCCGGATCGAGGCGCTCGCCCGGCGGAGCGCGCCTGAGGAGGGGAACACCCGCCTCGTCGTCGGCGACCTCGTGCTCGACAGGCTCACCCACAAGGTGACGCGCGGGGGCGAGGCCATCGTCTTGCAGCCGCGCGAGTTTCGCCTGCTCGAATACCTGATGAAGCATGCGGGCCAGGTGGTGACCCGCACCATGTTGCTGGAAAATGTGTGGGACTATCATTTCGACCCGCAGACCAATGTCATCGACGTCCACATTTCCCGGCTCCGGTCCAAGATCGACAAGAATTTCGGCAACCCGCTCCTTCATACCGTCCGCGGCGCGGGCTATAGCATCCGTGACAGCGCTCACTAAGCTTTTCCGGACCACCACGTTTCGCTTATCGCTGACTTATCTTGCGCTGTTCAGCACCGCGGCGATCCTTGCCATCGCCTATATCTACTGGAACACGACGGTTCTGCTGTCGCGGCAGCTCAATCAGACGATCGACGCCGAGCTCAAGGGTCTTGCCGAGCAGTACCGGGCCGGCGGACTGGATCAGCTCGTCCGCATCGTCGCCGAACGGAGCGAGACGCCCGGAAACAGCCTTTATCTCGTCGCCGACGGCGAAGGGCATCAGATGGCGGGGAATCTCAGCGCGGTGGCGCCCGAGCTGTGGAATAGCGTCGGTCCGGTCGAGTTCTATTACCGGCGGCCCGCGGCCGGAGGCGTGGAACGGCGGCTCGCCTTTGCCAATGTCTTCCGGCTGCCGAGCGGATACCGCCTGATCGTCGGCCGCGATATCGAGGATCGCCGCGAGCTTGCGCGCATGGTCCGTTCGGCCATGTTGTGGGGGCTCGGGGTGATGGCGCTGTTCGGCATCGGCGGCGGCTACTGGGTGAGCCGGAAGCTGCTCACCCGCATCGACACGCTGGCGGCGACCACGCGCACTATCATGGCCGGCCATCTCGGCGGGCGCCTGCCCGTCACCGGCTCCGGCGACGAGCTCGACCGCCTCTCCCAAAGCCTCAATCTCATGCTCGCGCGGATCGAGCAGCTCATGGCGGCCATGCGCGAGGTCTCGGACAATATCGCCCACGATCTCAAGACGCCGCTCAACCGCCTGCGCAATCGCGTCGAGGCCGCGCTTCGCGAGCCTTATGGCGAGCCGGTCTATCGTGAGGCGCTCGAGCGAACCATCGAGGAGGCCGACAGCCTGATCAAGACCTTCAACGCGCTCCTTTCAATCGCCCGCATCGAGGCAGGCGCGGGCGGCGAGAACCGCGAGAGGCTCGACGTCTCGGCGCTTCTTTGCGACGTGGCCGAGCTTTACGAGCCTGTCGCTGAGGAACGCGGGCTCGTGCTCAGAGCCGAGGCCAAAAGTCCGGCCTTCATCCGCGCCGACCGGCAGCTGCTCGGTCAGGCCATCGCCAACCTCATCGACAACGCGATCAAGTACGGAGCGGCAGAGGCGAATGGCGCGGCGGCCGGGAAGAAGCCTGATGTCGAAGTGACCGCGACGGAAAAGGGCGATGTCGTCGAGATCGCCGTCACCGATCGCGGACCGGGCGTTCCGGCTCCCGATCGCGATCGCGTGCTCGACCAATTCGTTCGGCTGGAAGCGAGCCGGTCGGAACCGGGCAGCGGTCTGGGATTGAGTCTTGTCGCGGCGGTGGCGCGGTTGCATGGTGGCAGTCTGAGGCTTGAAGACAATGCGCCCGGGCTCAGAGTGGTCCTCGCTTTGCCGAGCGGGAGCGAGGCGGCCGCGAATGGGGTGCCGGCTCAGGAGCAGGCGGGATCAGAGACCAGGGCAGCGTAACCTCGTTCGTCGGGCGCATCACCGAGACCCCGCGCGTTTACGATGCGGCGCGGGGCGCCGACGTTCTCCAAAGCCTCAACCAGGCGTTCCGCGACGCCTCCGAGTTCGCGTCCGCAGCGGCCCTCATCGCCGAGGCGCCAAAAGCGCGCGAACTCCTCGAAGCTGCGTTTTCCGCCTCGCCCTATCTTGCCGCTATCGCGCTCAGGACTCCGGCAGATCTCGCAGCATGCCTTACGCGCGACCCCGAGGCCCATGTGAGGGAAGCGCGCGTGGCGCTTGCCGATGCTGTCGCCCAAGCTGCCGCCTCGCAGGAGGTCGCGGCGCTTCTGAGACGCTACAAGCGGCGCATGGCTCTGCTCGCGGGCCTCGCCGATCTCGGCGGGGTGTGGTCGACCGAGGGCACGCTGCATGCGTTGAGCGCCACGGCCGATGCGGTGTTGGAGCAAACGACCGCCTTCCTGTTCCGCAAGGCGCGCGAAGCGGGCCAGGTCCTGCCGCAGGTGGACGCGGCGGCGCCCGGCTATTTCATCATCGCCATGGGCAAGCTCGGAGCGTCCGAGCTGAACTATTCGAGCGATATCGACCTCATCGTCTTCTATGACGCCGACCGCGCCGGGTTAAAGCCCGGGATCGAGCCATCGACCTTCTTCGTGCGGTTCACGCGCGATCTCGTCCGTCTGCTGCAGGAGCATACCGCCGACGGCTACGTCTTCCGCACCGATCTCAGGCTCCGGCCCGACCCTGGCGCGACCCAGATCGCGCTCTCCGTCGAGGCGGGGCTCACCTATTACGAGAGCTTCGGCCAGAATTGGGAGCGCGCGGCCCTGATCAAGGCGCGCGTCGCGGCTGGGGATATCGCGGCGGGCGAGGAGTTCCTGCATCAGCTCGCGCCCTTCATCTGGCGCAAATATCTCGACTTTGCCGCGATTGCGGACATCCACGCCATGAAGCGGCGGGTACATGCCTTCAAGGGGCATGGCGCCATCGCCGTGGAGGGTCACGACATCAAGCTCGGGCGCGGGGGCATCCGCGATATCGAGTTCTTCGCCCAGACTCAGCAGCTCATCGCCGGCGGCCGCCACCCCGAGCTCAGGACGAGGGGGACCGTCGAGACGCTCGAGCACCTCGCCAAAGGAGGCTGGATCGCGCCGGATGCCGCTAAGGAACTCAGCGCGGCCTATCTCTTCCTGCGCCGCATTGAGAACCGGCTGCAAATGGTGGAAGACCAGCAGACCCACATCGTCCCCGCCGAGCGGCGAGAACTCGATCGCGTCGCGAGACTCTGCGGCTTCGCCGAGACGGATGCCTTCGGCGATGCGCTGCTTGTCCGGTTCAAGCGGGTCGAAACTCATTACGAGGCCTTGTTCGAGAGACTGCCCGAGGTCCCGAACTCGGCGCCGGGCCTCGTCAGCGGCGTTGACGAGGACAGCCCGGCCGCCCGTGCCGGCTTGAAACGCCTCGGGTTCCAGAACCCGGAAGCGGCAATCGCCGCGATCCGTGCCTGGCAGTCCGGCCGCTATGCCGCGACCCGCAGCGAGCGCGCGCGCGCGCGGCTGATCGAGGTCGTTCCCTTGCTGCTCGATGCCTTCGGCCGCACCGCCGAGCCGGATCTCGCGTTCGTGACCTTCGACCGCGTGATCGGCAACATGCCGGCCGGGCTCCAGCTCTTCTCGCTGCTTGCCGCCAATCCGAGCCTGCTCCGGCTCATCGCCGACATCATGGGGACAGCGCCCCGGCTTGCCCGCATCATTGGCCGAAGGCCGCTTCTGCTCGATGCCGTGCTCGATCCGGGGTTTTTCGGCACGGCGCCAACGCCGGCGCGGCTTAAGGAGCTAACGGGCGCCGCGCTTGCCGAGGCGCAGGACTATCAGGAGGCGCTCGACCGCGCGCGGATCGTCGGCCGCGAACAAGGGTTCCTTACGGGAGTGCGGGTGATCTCCGGCACGCTCTCGGCGCGGCAGGCGGGCGCGGCCTACGCCGATCTCGCCGAGACCTTGATCGAGACGCTGGCAAAGCGCGTGGAGGAAGAGCTTGTCCGGAACCACGGACGGATGCCGGGAGGAGAGGCAGCGATCCTTGCCATGGGCAAGCTGGGGGGACGGGAGATGACCGCGGGCTCCGACCTCGATCTCATCGTCGTCTACGATTACGAGGGCGAAGACGTCCAGTCCGACGGGGCGAAGAGCCTTCCCGGTTCGCAATACTATACTCGCTTCACGCAGCGCCTGATCGCAGCGCTCTCGGCCGAGACGGCCGAGGGCTCGCTCTACCAGGTCGATATGAGGCTCCGGCCGTCGGGGAGCCAGGGCCCGGTCGCGACCAGGCTCTCAAGCTTCACCGCCTACCAGAAAAGCTCGGCCTGGACCTGGGAGCATCTTGCTCTGACGCGGGCGCGCGTCTTGAGCGGTCCTGCGCCGCTCAGGCGCGAGATCGAGGCAACGATCAGGCAGGTTCTCTCCGCCCCGCGCGACAGGAGGGCGGTCGTGGCCGACGTCAGGACGATGCGCGCCAGAATCGCCGACGAGAAGGGAAGCAGCGACATCTGGGATCTGAAGCAGGTGCGCGGCGGCCTGATCGACCTCGAATTCATTGCCCAGTTTCTCCAGGTCGTATCGGCCGCAAAGCACGCGGACGCGCTCGACCAGAACACGGAGGCGGCGCTCGCGAAGCTTGCCGCGGCCGCGCTCGCGCCCGGCGACGCCGAGATTCTCGTTCCGGCGGCGCGGCTCTATCACACGCTCACCCAGGTGCTGCGGCTTTGTCTGGACAAGCCGTTCGTCGCCGATGAGGCGCCGCGCGCGCTGAAGGACCTCCTGGCCCGCGCGGCCGAGATGCCGGATTTCGCCACACTCGAAGCAACGCTCAAGGACACGCTAGCGGCCGTGCACGAAGCCTTCGACCGTATAGTGGCGTAAGAGGGGCGAGGTGTCTCTTACGCGGAGGCCGCGAGTTCCGGCGCTTCGTCGGCGATCACCGGCTGCAGAGGCAACATGCAGGCGACGGTCGTGCCCTGGCCTTCGCGGCTCGTGATGCGGAGCGTCCCGCCGTGCAGTTCGACGAGCGCGCGCGAGATGGCAAGGCCGAGCCCGCTTCCCTGATAGCTCTTGGAGAATTGGTTCTCGACCTGCTCGAAGGGGCGGCCGAGCTTGGCGATATCGGCCTCGGCGATGCCGATGCCGGTATCCCTGATGGCAATTTTCACATAGCCGCGCGCGCGTGACAGATGCACGTCGACGCTGCCGCCGTCGCGGGTGAATTTGACCGCATTGGAGAGGAGGTTGAGGAACACCTGCTTGAGCGCGCGCCGGTCCGCCTCGAGCGGGAGGTGCTGCGGCCCGTGACGGGCGAGCGTGATATTGCGCTCGGAGGCGGCCTGGCTCACCACCTTCATGCTGTCGGCGACGATATCGGCGAGATCGACCCTGCCGACATCGAGCGACATGCGGCCGGCCTCGATCTTCGACATGTCGAGAATGTCGTTGATGACTTCGAGCAGAAAGTTGCCGCTGGCGAGGATATCGCGGGCGTATTCCTGGTATTTGGGATGGCCGAGAGGGCCGAACAGCGATTGCTGCATCACTTCGGAGAAGCCGATCACGGCGTTGAGCGGCGTGCGAAGCTCATGGCTGATATTGGCGAGGAACTCGGATTTGGCGCGGTTGGCGGCTTCGGCCCTGTTCTTTTCCAGTGCATATTTCTCGGCGAGATCGACCAGTTGCTGCTTTTGCTGCTCGAGCTCGCGGCGCGAGACTTTGAGCTCGGCGACGCTCGTGCGGAGCTGCTGTTCGCTGTCGGCGAGACGTTGCTGGCTCTGCTTCAAGACGGTGATGTCGGTGCCGACGCTGACATAGCCGCCGTCGCGAGTGCGGCGCTCGTTGATGTGCAGCCAGCGCCCGTCCTCGATCTGCGCCTCGTAGGTGCGGCTGTCGTCATCGTCGGAACCGGTCATGCTCACGCGCTTGGAGACGATCGGCTCCGATGCCGAGGCGATGACCTCGTCATATGGACTGCCGGGCCGGACCAGGTCATCGGTGAGACCGTGAAACTGCTGATATTTGCTGTTGCACATGACCAGACGATTTTCCCGGTCCCACAGCACGAAGGCCTCGGAAATCGTTTCCACCGCGTCGCGCAGCCGCGCATTCTCGTCGGCGGAGCCGATCGTGACGGCGTTGTCGGCGACAACGGCGATGCCGGTGAGGTAGGGCTCGCGATCGCCGGCCCCTCGCGCGATCTGGCCGCGCAGCCTCACCGTGACCCAATGGCCGGCCGCGTGACGGAGCCGGAAGCAGCGGTCGAAGAGGGAGAGCCCCTCGCGCAAATGCTGGTCGACTTCGCCGCGGAGATTGTCTTCCGGGTGGAGCGCCCGGGCGACGGCGCCGAAGGCCATGGCTTTGTCGTTGGGGTCGAGACCGAGCAGCCGGTACATCGGCGCCGACCAGTGCACGTGGCCGCGGGCGAGATTCCACCGCCACATGCCGCAACCGGGCAGCGCCTCGGCTAGCTCGCTCGCGAGGCTGCCGCTTTCCGCGCGGGCCGAAGCGGGAGCGAGAGACCATAGACCGCCCGCGAGCAGAGCGAGCACGAGGCCGGTCAGCACGAGAAGCGTGATCTCAAGCCGCGCTCCGTGCCGCCAATCGGCAAGCGCCGCATCGACCGGCTGGATGAACGCGAGCTGCGCATCGCCCACGTTGCGTACGGTGACGAGGGCGTCGGTTCCGTCGGGAAGGTTGAGGCGGAGGAGGCCTGCCTCCGCGCCGAAGGTGGTGAGAGGCTGCTGGGGCCCGAGAACTGTGAGAAGGTCGCCGCGCGGCGCGTCATCGAGCGGCGCCCGGGCTTGAATGTTGCCTTCGGCGTCGGCGAGCAGGATGGCGCGGTCCATTCCGAGCGCACGCCTCGGCAGGCTATCGGCCAGAGCCTTCTGCCAATCGCTGTCTGGTTTGAGCTTCTTGTCCTTGAGATTCGCCGCTGTGCCGTCGGCGATCAGGTCGAGGCGGTGCTCGGCCTCCTCGAAGGCGGCGCGCTTGCCTGAAATGAGTTCGGCGGCGAAGCCGAGGATGGCGACGGCGGCAAAACCCGCGAGCAGGAGGGGTAGGAGGCGGCGAAGCCGTTCAGAGTCGGGGAGGTAGCGGCCGGCGATGTCGCAGAGGTCCAGCCAAAGCGGTCCCGCGAATCCGAATCCCTCACGTGCCGAACGCGCCTGCGCCATTCGGTCCCTCTGACGTTCTCCTGCTTCGAGCCGGAGACGTGCCGCATCTCCGAATCGCCCCTCATCGCATTGGAATCGATGGAGGCTGCGTCTGTCCAGACTAAAGCTGTGGAAATTCGGTTAATAACCCGTTGACGTTTCGCCGACTCTTTGGCTCAGACCCAAGGTCTTGCTGACGATCTCGTAGCTGTCGGTGGATAAGGACCGGGCGGCCAGGCCTTCGAGCGCCGCCTTGGCGTGGGCCTGACGCCTCCGTTCGAGGATGCGCCAGCTCTCGAAGGCGCCCAAGAGCCGCGCCGCCATGTGCGGGTTGAATCGGTCGATTTCGAGCGCCTGGGCGGCGAGAAGACGGTAGCCGGCCCCGTCGGCGCGGTTGAAGCCGGTCGGATTGGAATGGATGAAGCTTCCGATCAGCGCACGGATGCGATTGGGGTTCTTGAGCGAGAATTTCGGGTGGGAGAGGAGGCCTTGCACGGTCTCGACCGAATCCGGCCGCGCCGCCCGCGCCTGCACCGCGAACCACTTGTCGAGCACCAGAGGCTCGTCCTGCCAGCGCGCGTAGAAACGCCCGAGCGCGGCTTCCCGCTCGGGCCCCGGCAGTTGCGACAGAATGGAAAGCGCCGCGATGGCGTCCGTCATGTTGGTCGCCTCGCGGTAATGCCGTTCGGCGCGCGCGACCTCCGAGGCGGCTCCGGTCGCCACCAGGAGATCGAGCGTGGCGCTCCGCAGGGACCTCAAGCCGGCGCTCGCGGCGTCCGGCGAAAAGGCCCCGCGCGGCGCGGAGGTCTCGTAGAGCTCGGTCAAGGTCTCGCGTGTCGCGTTGCCGATATGCGCGCGCAAGGACTCGCGGACACGACGCACGGCGTCGGTATCGACATTGCGGCCAAGCTCGCGCGCGATATCGGATTCGCCCGGAAGCTTGAGGAACTCGGCGCGATAGGCCGGAAGCAGCGCCGCATCGCTTGCCGTGGCGCCGAGGGCCTGCGCGAGACGCGCGGCGCCTTCGCCGCGAATATGCTCCGATCCGTCGCCGTTGCGCGCGGCGGCGGTAAGCAGGTTTGTGGCGTAGGTCTGCGCCGCCTGCCAGCGGTTGAAGGGGTCGCTGTCATGCGTCATCAGGAACTCGATCCTGCCGGCATCGAGGCCCGTGGTGATGCGGACCGGCGCCGAGAAGCCGCGGAGCAGAGACGGCGTGGGCGGGGAGGGGACGTCTCTAAAGGTGAAGACCTGCTCGCGATCCGTCACCTCGATGAGGCCGTCGCTCACTTGAGCGCCATCGAGCTTCAAGGGAAGCTCATCGCCATTGGCGCCGATCAGCCCAAGCTTGAGCGGGATCAGCATCGGCTCCTTCTTGGTCTGGCCGGGGGTCGGGGGAACGACCTGGCTCACCGAAAGCCGCGCCGTTTTTGCGCGCGCATCGTAATCGAGCGCGCAGGCAAGCTCGGGCGTCCCGCTCTGCGTGTACCACAGTATGAATTGGGAGAGGTCCCGGCCGGTTGCGTCGGCCATCGCCGCGACGAAGTCCTCGACCGTCACGGCTTGGCCGTCATGGCGCTCGAAATAGAGGTCGAGCCCTTTGCGGAAGCCGTCGCGGCCGAGAAGCGTCTGCAACATGCGGCAGAGCTCGGCGCCCTTCTCGTAGACGGTCGCCGTGTAGAAATTGTTGATCTCGATATAGGAGGCGGGGCGCACGGGATGGGTGAGGGGCCCGGCATCCTCGGGAAATTGATGCGTCTTCAGCATGCGCACGGCGGCGATGCGCTCGACCGGGCCTGAGCGGATATCGGCGGTGAATTCCTGATCGCGGAACACGGTCAGGCCCTCTTTCAGACAGAGCTGGAACCAGTCGCGGCAGGTGACGCGGTCGCCCGTCCAGTTGTGAAAGTACTCGTGCGCGATCACTCCTTCGATCGAGGCGTAGTCGGCGTCGCTCGCTGTGTCGGGACGCGCGAGCACGAGCTTGTCGTTGAAGATATTGAGGCCCTTGTTCTCCATCGCGCCCATGTTGAAATCGCTGACGGCGACGATGTTGAACACGTCGAGGTCGTATTCGCGGCCGAACCGCTCCTCGTCCCAGCGCATGGCGCGTTTCAGCGACTCCATCGCCCAGGCGCAGCGATCCTCCTTGCCGGGCTCCACATAGATGGCGAGATCGACCTTGCGCCCCGAGGCGGTGACGAAGCTGTCGGGCACGCGGGCGAGATTGCCGCCGACGAGCGCAAAGAGATAAGACGGCTTGGGGAAGGGGTCGTGCCAAATGGCGAAGTGGCGCCCGGTGTCGGGAATATCGCCTTGCGCCAATGGATTGCCGTTGGAGAGAAGCACGGGCACGGCGTCGCGGTCGGCCTCGATGCGCACGGTATAGACGGCGAGCACGTCGGGCCGGTCGATGAAATAGGTGATGCGGCGGAACCCTTCTGGCTCGCACTGGGTGCAATACGTGCCGCGCGAGCGGTAGAGGCCGGACAGCGCCGTATTCGCGTCCGGATTGCAGGTGGTTACGATGTCGAGCGTGAATGGCCCGGCCGGGACGGAGGGAATCGTGAGCGCGGTCTCGGTGACGGTGTAGTCCTCCGGCGCAAGACGCCTGCCGTTTAGCGCAAGGCTCTTGAGCACAAGACCTTCGCCGTTCAGCACGAGCGGACGTTTGCTGCCCGCCGCTTTAGGGTTCGGTCTGACCTTAAGCTTCGCGTTGACGCGCGTTTCGCCCGGATCGAGGGCAACATCGAGCTCGACCGCCTCGATGAGATAGTCGGGCGGCGCATAGTCCACGAGCAGTTTCGGCTTGCGGCTCACCTCGTGCATCAAACGAAACCCCCGTTCTTGAGCGTAACAGACTAGCCGAGATCGACGCGGCGCAGGCGGAGCGCATTGCCGACGACCGAGACCGAGGAGAAGCTCATGGCCGCCGCGGCGATGATGGGCGAGAGCAGGATGCCGAAGGCGGGGTAGAGCACGCCTGCGGCGACCGGAACGCCGAGCGCATTGTAGACGAAGGCGAAGAACAAATTCTCCTTGATGTTGCGCATGGTGGCGCGGGCGAGGTTGACTGCGCGCACGACGCCGCGGAGATCGCCCTTGAGCAAAGTGAGGCCCGCGCTCTCCATGGCGACATCGGCGCCGGTGCCCATGGCGATGCCGACATCGGCCTGCGCGAGCGCCGGCGCATCGTTGATGCCGTCGCCCGCCATGGCCACGACCGCGCCCTTTGCTTGCAAACCCTTGATGATGGTGAGCTTGTCCTCGGGCCTGAGGCCGGCGAAGACCTCGTCGATACCGAGCCGCGCGGCAGCGGCCTTGGCTGTGGTCTCGTTGTCGCCGGTCGCCATCACGATCTTCAGGCCGAGGCGGTGAAGCGTGGCGATGGCCTCGGCGGCCGTCGTCTTGATCGGGTCGGCGACGGCAACGAGGCCGGCAAGCTTGCCGTCGACGCCCAGGAACATCACCGTCTCGCCCTCTTGCCGCCGCGCCTCGGCCCGGGCCTTGAGCGGGGAGGGATCGATCTTCGCGCCTTCCATCAGGCGTTGATTGCCGAGCAAGAGGCTCAAGCCGCCGCCCTGTCCCTTGACGCCCTGGCCGGTGACGGCGCCGAAATCTTCGATCTTGTCGAGCTTGAGCCCACGCGCCTCCGCGCCGCGCAGGATCGCGGCGGCGAGCGGGTGCTCGCTGCCCGCCTCGAGCGAGGCCGCGAGCCGCAAGACCTCATCGGGCGCAAAGCCCGGCATGTTCTCGACGCCGGTCAGGGCGGGCTTGCCCTCGGTCAAGGTTCCCGTCTTGTCGACGACGAGGGTGTCGACCTTGGCGAGACGCTCGAGCGCCGCGGCGTTCCGCACGAGCACGCCCGCTTCCGCACCCCGTCCGGTCGCCACCATGACGGAGATCGGGGTGGCGAGTCCGAGCGCGCAAGGGCAGGCGACGATGAGCACGGTCACGGCGGCGACGAGGGCGTAAGCCAATTGCGGCGCCGGTCCCAGCATGAACCAGGCGATGAACGCGATCACGGCCACGGCGATCACGGCCGGTACGAAATAGCCCGAGATGGTGTCGGCGAGAGCCTGAATCGGCGCGCGCGAGCGTTGCGCGGAGGCGACCATCTCGACCACTTTCGAGAGCGTCGTCGCGGCGCCGGTGCGATCGACGCGCATGTCGAAACTGCCCGAGCCGTTCAGCGTGCCGCCGGTGACGCGGTCGCCCGTGGTCTTCTCGACTGGGATCGGCTCGCCGGTCAGCATTGATTCATCGACCGCGCTCCTGCCCTCGATCACCGTCCCGTCGATCGGAATCTTGTCGCCGGGTCTTACCCGCAAGATGTCGCCGACCTCGACGGAGGCGAGCGGCACGGTCTCTGTTTTGCCAGCGCGCAGCACCCGCAGCGCGGTCTTGGGCGCAAGGTCGAGGAGCGCGCGAATTGCGCCACCGGTCTTCTCTCGCGCCCGAAGCTCGAGTACCTGGCCGAGCAGCACGAGGGCCACGATCACCGCGGCCGCCTCGAAATAAGTCGGAATGACGCCGTGAGCGTCGCGCATCGACGGCGGGAACAGGCCCGGCGCCACCGTGGCGACGACGCTGTAGAGGAACGCGGCGCCGGTGCCCAGCGCGATCAAGGTGAACATGTTGAGCCAGCCCGAGCGGAGCGAGGCAACCCCACGCTCGAAGAACGGCCAGCCGCACCACAGCACCGCGGGAATGGCGAGGACGAGCTTCAGCCACTGCTCGGCCTGCGGCGACAGGAAGGGTAGGAGATCGACGCCGAAGACGTGAGCGCCCATGTCGAGGGCGAGGAGCGCGAGCGCGAGCGGCGCCGCCACCCAGAGCCTGCGGGTGAAATCGATCAGCTCCGGATTGTCGGTATCTTCCGGCAATGCCCCCATCGGCTCGAGTGCCATGCCGCAAATGGGGCAGGGGCCCGGCCCCTCCTGCACGATTTGCGGATGCATTGGGCAGGTATAGAAAGTGCCGGCCGGGAGCGGCGCGGGCTCTCCCTTCTTGTCGAGATAGCGGATGGGGTCGCTTGTGAACTTTTTGCGGCAGCCCTCGGAGCAGAAATAGTAGGAGTGACCGCGATACTGCTCGGCCGGCTTGCCCGCGTGCGGGTCCACCGTCATCCCGCAGACCGGGTCGGTCGCCATATGCGCGTTTTCGGAGGCTCTTTCGTTCATGGTTTGGGATGATCGCCGAACGGGCTTGCAGACTTGCAAGCTGGGCTGGCTATCATGGGATTCCCTAATAACATGGGGTCGGAGGAAAGAGGATGCGACAGGGGCGGTCGGGCTTGGGCATTGTCGTTGGGTTCCTGCTCGGGGCCGCGGCGGGCGCTGGTGCGGGCTATTATCTAGCCCATTATGTGCTCGACCGGCCGGTCGATTGGTACGCCGCCGATATCGCGAAGCTCGGACCGGGTCCCGAAAACGATCTCATCCGTTACGGCAGGGATCTGATCGTGAATACTCCCCGCCATATCGGCAAGAACGCCACCGACCCCGCCATGCGCTATGGCGGCAACGATCTTGCCTGCCAGAATTGTCATCTCAATGCCGGATTGCAACCCTATGCCGCGCCCTTCGTCTCCACCTTCGGGACATTTCCCATGATGGTAGACGACCAGGTCCTGACGCTTACCGATCGCATCAACGGGTGCATGCGGCGGAGCCTCAACGGCCGAGACTTGCCGAGCGAAGGCCGCGAGATGGAGGCGATCATCGCCTACCTCAAATTCGCGGGCCGCGGGACGCCGGAAGGCGTGCGCGTTCCCGGCATGGGCTTGAGGCCGATAGACAATCCGACCTTGCCGCCCGATGCGCGGCGCGGGGAGGAGGTCTATGCCAAGCTCTGCGCGACCTGCCATAAAGAAGACGGGCAGGGCGAGCCGAAGCCGAGTCCGGGCGTCGGCTATTCCATTCCGCCGCTCTGGGGCGAGGCGAGCTTCAACGCCGGCGCCGGCATGGCCAAGACCGCCTACGCCGCCTCTTACATCCGCGACAACATGCCGATGGGGGTCAACTACTTGGCGCCGCTGCTCACCGTCCAGCAGGCCTGGGACGTCGCGGCCTTCATCATTTCCAAGCCGCATCCGCCGGCGACGGCGGAAACGATCTCCACGCTGGAATAGCACAGAGCGGCTCCGCGTCGCATCTGCGAGGCGGAGCCGATCGTTCCCTTGGTGAGATGGGCAGGGCCTCAGGCGCGGGCGACACCGAGCTTGCGCTGTCTGTCAGCGTCCGTGACGGTTCGGCTGAGCTTTGCCAGCGAAGCAAGATGCACAAGTATCGACACCGGCACGAGGAACACGGGAATGAGCACGAGAGGGTAGAGGGTAATTAGCTCATTCGGCGGCTCCACGGCCAAGGGCTGGGCCAGCGAAGGCGCGGTCAGGAAACCGGTCGCTACGGCGACCGCAAGGTCGGCGATGCCGAACAGATTGAAGCCGGCGACCAGATCTCCGTTCTGTTGCGGATTGCGGGCATAGGCGAGCCCGATAACGGGGGCCATCACTCCCACGACGACATCGCCGACACCCGCAGGCCATGCAAACAGACCCGGCAATTTGCCGCCGGCATAGAGGATCAGGAAAATCACGCCAAGCGCGCGATAGAACTGGACGCTGACCAGCCATTGCTGCGGCACGGCGTCAATGATGCGGCCGACGAGCGGCGACCGCCAGATGAGCAGTGCGCCGAGTAGGATCGGTAGAAAGACGCCGTACTGAATGGTGGGAACATCGCCCGAGCTCGCGTGAAAGACGCCAGCCCTGCCGAACGCGATGGCGCCCGCGAGCCAAAGGGCGAGAATGAGCGCCGCTCCGCCCACGACGCGGGCCCGGTCTTCCGCCGACCACTCGGCGCGGGCCAGCGCACGATTTAGCCCAAACAACGTAGTGGCGACGACGGTTGCCGAGCCCGTCAGCACATAAACGGAAAGGTAAGCTGGAATGGTCATGACACACCTCCTGAGGGGTAAGGGTCACGGCCCTTAGCTATAATATAGCAAGTAACTTGTCAATAGATAGTGACTTGATCTCCTCAAGGGGCTTGGCTATCTAGCTGTCATGGCAGGCGGATACGGACAGGAAGAGTGTCCCGTGGCGCGCTCGCTCGATGTGATCGGCGAGAAATGGTCGCTGCTCGTGCTGCGCGATCTCTTTCGCAAAGGTCCGCTGCGCTTTCAGGAGCTGGAGAAGGGGCTCGGCGGCGTTGCGCCGAACACGCTGTCGGCGCGGCTCAAGAGCTTGGAGCGCGCTGGCGTGATCGGCGCGAGGCTTTATGAAAGCCATCCGCCGCGCTACGAGTATTTCCTGACCGACAAGGGCAAGGCGCTCGGACCGGTATTGAAGGCGCTCTACACATGGGGCGAGCGCTACGGTTGAGCGTCGCGCGGGCCGGTTCACAGTTCGATTTGCTTTGCGAGCATAAGTCCTTGAAACCTGACTCTCATCGCTTCTTCGTTGTGCCGGCGGTCACGGCGCCGCTCGGGCGTTCGGAAGATTAGAAACGGCAGGGTGAAGGGCGATGTCAGGGTCTTTCGATCGCCATGCGCGCATCGTCATCATCGGCGGCGGGGCGGTCGGCTGCGCGGTTGCATATGCGCTGACCCGGCGCGGCGAACGCGACGTCTTGCTGCTCGAGAAATCGCAAATCACCAACGGATGCACATGGCATGCGGCTGGCCTGGTCGGCCAGCTTCGCGGCCGCAAGAACCTCACGCGGCTGATGCAGAACTCGGTCGCCGTGTTCGATCGGCTCGAAGTGGAGGCAGGCCAGGCGATCGACTGGAGGAAAGTCGGATCGCTTCGGCTCGCATCTTCCGCGGACCGGTGGAGCGAAATTCGCCGCTCGATGACCTTGGCCAAGAGTTTCGGCTTCGAGTGTCACTCCCTCTCGGCAAAAGAGGCCGTCGATCTGTTCCCCTATATCGACCCGGAGGGCGTGGTCGGCGCGGCGTTCATTCCCTCCGATGGTTACATCGATCCTTACGCGCTTACGCAGGCCTTCGCTTCCGCCGCTCGCAAGAATGGCGCAACGCTGCAGGAGAGCACGACCGTCACCGGCATCCTCAGGCAAGGCCGCAAGGTCGTGGGCGTCACGACCGATCACGGCACTGTCGGTTGCGAGTATCTCGTCAACTGCGCCGGACTCTGGGCGACGCGCATCGGCGACATGGCGGGCGTCGCGCTTGCCGCCGGCGTCGTCGAGCACCAATATTTCATCACCGAGAAGAAACTCGACCTGCCCAAGACGCTCCCGACGCTCCGCGATCCCGACAAGAACTTTTATCTCAAGCCCGATGTTGGCGCGTTCGCGATCGGCGGATGGGAGAAGGGGACGAAAGGGTGCTGGCGATCGCGCCCGCCTTTCGAGTTTGGCAGGGAATTGTTCCCCGAGGATATGGAGCGCCTCGAGTTGTTTGCGCTTCCTTGCGCCGAGCGATTGCCCATCCTCAACGAGATCGGCATCCAGACGGTGATCAATGGGCCGATACCGGTCTCGGCCGACGGCGAACCGATCCTTGGTCTCGCGCCCGAGCTCGACAATTTCTTCGTGGCGTGCGGGTTCACCGCCGGCATTGCCGCCTCGGGTGGTGCCGGCGAAGCGATGGCCAATTGGATCCTCGACGGCGATCCCGGCATGGACCTCTGGGCTTTCGACGTGCGGAGGTTCGGCCGCCCGCACAGCACGGGCCGCTACCTCGAGGAAAGGGCGATCGAGGCCTATGGCGACTATTACAGCATCCATTGGCCGGGAGCGGAAAACGAAGCGGGCCGCGGTTTGCGGCGCTCGCCCGTGCATGAGCATCTCAAGGCCCAGGGCGCCATCTTCGGCGCACGCTTCGGCTTCGAGCGCCCGCTGTGCTTTCCCGATCCGGGCGCCGCGCGCAAGGAGATACCGAGTTTCGAGGGCAAGCCGAGCTGGTTCGATCATGTCGCCAAGGAGCACCGGCAAATTCGCGAGCGCGTCGCGCTGATCGACCAGACGTCCTTTTCCAAATTTACGATCGAAGGTGCGGGCGCAACGGCCTTCCTCGATACGATCTGCACGAACCGCATTGCGGGCGAGCCAGGGCGCTGCATCTACACGGCGATGCTCAACGATCGCGGCGGTATCGAGGCCGAGGTGACGCTGCTCCATCTCGCGCCCGAGAAATTCGTCATGATCAGCGGATCGGCGTTCGGCGTGCGCGATTCGAATTGGGTGCGCCGGCATCTGCCCAAGGACAGCCCGATCGCTCTGACGGACGTTACCTCCGGCTGGGCGGTTCTCAACCTCTGCGGTCCGGGATCGCGCGAGGTCCTGCAATCCGTTTCGGACGACGATCTCACGAATGCGGCCTGTCCTTATTTGGCCGTGCGCGATATCGAAGTGGGACCTGTTCCCGTCCGCGCCGTTCGCGTGGGTTACGTGGGCGAGCTCGGCTATGAGCTTCACGTGCCCACCGAGTACGCCGCGATGCTCTACGAAATGCTGAAGCGTGCAGGGGAGGCTTTCGGAATTCGCGACGTGGGATACCGGGCGATCGAGACCTGCCGCCTGGAGAAGGGTTATGTCTATTGGTCGGCGGAGATCGGCCCCGATTACGATCCGCTCTCGGCCGGGTTGGACTTTGCGGTCGATTTCGGCAAGGACTTCATCGGCAAGAGCGCGCTCCTCGACGTGAAAAAGAACGGTGCGGCGAGGCGGCTCTGCCTGTTCACGATCGATGGGTTTGCGCCTCTGCTCGGCGGCGAAACGATCTTGAAAGACGGCAAAGTCGTCGGCCAAACCGCGAGCTGCGGCTTCGGGCACACCGTCGGCCGGACAATCGCTTTCGGATGGCTCCCTTCCGCCGTTGCAAACGAGACGGATTTTGCAATCGAGGCGTACGGGAAGAGCTACACCGCCGTGCAAACGCCCCGGACCCTCTACGATCCTGAAAATTTGCGTCTGTTGTCATGAGGCCGAAAGGCTAAAGGAAGGGATCGGCAGGATGAACGCGAATTTCGACGACGCAAGGCGCGGCTTGGAGCGCTTGGGCTTCTACACGGAAGCGGAGACGGCCGGCGTCGAGATCGAGCGCCTGGGCGGGTTGACGAACCGTGTCTTCATGGTGAGCGGCCCGCGCGGCCGGCATGTCTTGCGTATTCCGGGCAAGGGGACGGAGACCTATATCAATCGGCGGGTCGAGGCGGTCGCCGCGCGCGCGGCGGCGAGGGCGGGCGTCAGTCCGCCAGTGATCGCCACGACCGATGACGGCTTGATGCTGACGGTTGCGATCGAGAATGCCGCGACGATGACACGTGAGAGCTTCAATGCAAGTCCCGCGGCGGTCGCGCGCGCCGGCGCCGCTCTCGCCGCGCTGCATCGGAGCGGAGAGAAATTCGATTTCCGCTTCGAGCTGTTCTCGATGATCGACGACTATCTCAAGATCCTGAAAGCGAAGAATGCTTCGGTCCCCGACGGCTATCCGCGGGCGCTCGCTTCCGCGGAAAGCGTGCGGCGCGCGTTGAACGCGCACGACTTGCCGCTTGTCCCCTGCCACTGCGACCCGCTTTCGGAAAATTTCTTGGACACCGGCGAAAGAATGTGGATCGTCGATTGGGAATATTCCGGGATGAACGATCCGATCTGGGACGTCGGTGACTTCGCGGTCGAGGCGCAGCTCACGCCGGAGAACGAGCAGGTCCTGCGGCATGCCTATTTCGGGGGCGCGCCAACTCCGGGCCAACTCGGCCGCTACGTCATCTACAAGGCGATGTGCGATCTCCTTTGGACGCTGTGGGGGCTGATCCAGCACGCCGACGGAAATCCGGTCGAGGATTTCTGGGCCTACGCCAACCGCCGCTTCGCCCGGTGCAAGAAGCTGATGGACTCGCCCGAATTTCCCATGCATGTGGAGAATGTCTTGCGGGGAGAGGCGCAATAACGCGCACGAGAAGAGTTGAGACGTGGAAATTCGATCGCAGCATAGATTTCTGTATCGCCCCGATGATGGAGTGGACCGACCGCCACTGCCGCTATTTCTTGCGGCTGATCTCGCGGCGCACCTTCCTCTATACCGAGATGGTGACCGCGGAGGCCGTGCTCCACGGCGATCGCGAGCGCGTGCTCGGCTTCTCGCCGGAAGAGCATCCGGTCGGGCTCCAGCTCGGCGGCAGCGATCCCAAGCGCCTCGCCGAGGCCGCGCGGATCGGCGCCGCTTATGGCTATGACGAGATCAATCTCAATATCGGCTGCCCGTCAGATCGCGTGCAGTCGGGGCGGTTCGGCGCCTGCCTCATGGCCGAGCCCCATCTCGTCGCCCAATGCGTCGCGGCGATGGGCGAGGCGGCCGACCGACCCATCACGGTGAAATGCCGCATCGGCATCGACGATCAGGATGCCGAGGAAAGCCTCGACCGATTCATCGACCGCGTGGCCGAGGGGTGCCGGACCTTCATCGTGCATGCGCGTAAAGCCTGGCTCAGCGGATTGAGCCCCAAGGAGAACCGCGACGTGCCGCCGCTCGATTACGATCGCGTGCGGCGGCTGAAGGCGCGCAGGCCAGAGCTCGAGATTGTTCTCAATGGCGGGGTCGAATCCTTTGCCGAGGCGGTGAAGCAATTGCCTCATGTCGACGGCGTGATGCTGGGGCGCGCCGCTTACGCCGATCCTTATCTCCTGGCCGAAGTCGATCGCGCTCTGTTCGGCGCTGCAGAGGTGCCGCAGTCGCGGCTCGAAGTGCTCGACCGCTTCGTTCCTTACCTCGAGGCGGAGCTTGCGCGGGGGACGCGCCTCAACACCATGACCCGCCATATCCTCGGCCTCTTTCACGGCCGCCCGCGGGCGCGCGCCTTCAGGCGGCATCTCGCCGAGAACGCCCATCGCGACGGCGCCGGGCTCGAAGTGCTGAAGGCCGCTCGCGCCGTCGTTGCGGGAAGTTTCAGCGAGAAAAATGCGGTGGCCGCAGAGTAGCGGCCTCCCCATGCTCAGCCTGCTTGGCGCGAAGGCCGCTTCCGCTCGAACAGCGCAACAAGCTCCGGCAAATCGACGAATCTTGCGGTTCGCGTGCAATAGTCGCGATAGGGCACGCCGTAACGCTGCTCGAGCCAAGCCTCCTCGGTGAGCGCCATCAGCACATAGACGCCGCTCATGAGCGCGGCAAGCGGGAGTGCGAGCCACGCGTCGGCGCATATGGCAAGGCCGATGAGCCCGAGGATGGACGAGGCGTATTGCGGGTTGCGGCTGAACCGGTAGAGGCCATGGCTTATGAGCCCGTCGGCCCCGCAATACGTATTGCCGAGGCCGAGATTGAAATAGCCACACACGGTGACGCCGAAGCCAACAAGGAACAGCGGCAGGCCGATCAGCAAACGGCTCGGATCGAGAAGGCCCGCGCTATTCCAATCCAATAAGGCGACGGCGAAGGTCGTGACCATGCCGCCGCGAAACAATCCCCAAAAGGTCAGGCTCTGCCAGCTTCCGGGCTCGGGCGTCGGCCAGATGCGGAAGGGCGGAGCGAAAAGGGTCCGCAGAAGGAGCAGATTGAGGATGGCGCCGGCGCCAACCCCCGCAGCAAAGACAGAATCTCTCAGAACCAACGCATTCATGCGCGGGCAAAGAAGCAGATTCGCTTTGCAGTTTTGCAACAGTGCGTTGACGGTTCTGTGGCGGTCAGCGCGGCGTTTTAGATCTTCTGATTGTAGGCGCCGACTTCGGGTTGCTTGGCTAGCTCGGCGTCGATCGCGGCGAAGATCGCCCGCATATTGGCCTCAGATGTCGGGCTCTCGACCACGACTACAAGCTCGGGCTTGTTTGAGGAGGCGCGCACCAATCCCCACGTCCCGTCGTCGAGGACGACCCTGATGCCGTTGACGGTGATGAGCTCGCGAATGTTCTGGCCCGCGAGCTTTGCGCCGTTCGCGGCGACCTTCTCGAAATGCTTCACGATGCGGTCGACCACGTCGTACTTCACCTCGTCGTCGCAATGCGGCGACATGGTCGGCGACTGCCAGGTTCGCGGCAGCGCCCGCTTCAGATCGGCGAGCGACTTGTCCGGATTGCGGTCGAGCATGTCGAGGATCGCGAGCGCCGCGACAAGCCCGTCGTCATAGCCCCGGCCGAGCGGCGGATTGAAGAAGAAATGCCCCGACTTCTCGAAGCCGACGAGCGCGCCGGTCTCGTGGCTATAGCGCTTGATGTAGGAGTGGCCGGTCTTCCAGAACTTGGTCGTGGCGCCGCGCTCCTTCAGCACCGGATCGGTGAGGAAGAGCCCGGTCGATTTCACGTCGGCGACGAAGAGCGCGCCTTTGTTGCGGAGCGCGATATCGCGGGCGAGCATCACGCCGACCTTGTCGGCGAAGATCGCTTCGCCCTCGTTATCGACGACCCCGCAACGGTCGCCGTCGCCGTCGAAAGCCAATCCGATATCAGCGCCGTGCTCGAGCACCGCGTCGCGCGTGGCATTCAACATGCCGAGATCTTCGGGATTGGGATTATGGGCGGGGAAGGTGTAGTCGAGGTCGCAATTGAGCGGGATGACCGTTGCGCCGAGCGCGGCGAGCACCTGTGGCGCGAAAGCGCCGGCGGTGCCGTTGCCGCAGGAGACCACGACCTTCAACGGGCGCTGCAATTGGGGCTGCGCCAGAAGGTCGGCCAGGTAGCGCCCCGTTAAATCGGGCACGAAGATGTAGCGCCCGGCTTCGTCGCGCGGGCCGAAGGCCCCCTTGAGCACAATATCCTTGAGCGCGGTCATGTCTTCGGGGGCGAAAGTCAGCGGCCGCTCCATGCCCATCTTGATCCCGGTCCAGCCATTGTCGTTATGGCTCGCCGTGACCATGGCGACGCCCTCGACGCCGAGCGCGAACTGGGCGAAATAGGCCATGGGCGAGAGCGCAAGCCCGATGTCGTGCACCTCCGCCCCGCCGGCGAGAAGGCCCGTGGTCAGAGCGGCCTTCACGGCCGCCGAATAGGAACGGTAATCGTGACCGACCACGACGCGCACGGGCACGCCGCGCGCGCGCATCAGCGTGGCGAGCCCGAGGCCGACGGTCTGAAGCCCCAGCAGGTTGATCTCCTCGGGGTAGCGCCAGCGCGCATCGTATTCGCGGAAGCCCGTCGCCTTGACGAAAGGCAGGCGCTCGAATTCGGCGGTGTTGGGACGCAAGTCCTGGCGGGGGGTGGGCAGCATGACGGACCTTGATAGGCGATTTCGGGCAACTCACCAACAGGCTGAGAGGAGGCAGGTCCGCTTTCACCTGTCGCGCAAGGACTAACCCGCCTTGGCTCAACCCCGGAGGGTGAGAAAATCGCCGGAGAATTCGTAGGAGCGGAGCCGGCTCAAGAAACTTATGCCGAGCAGGCTCTGGGTCAGGGCGCCGGGCTGGGCGACGAGCGCGTCGACCTTCGTGCGGTCGAGCGGGCCGATGGCTACCGCATCGAGGCGCACCCGCGCGGCAAGCGTGCGGCCATTGGCGGTCAGCACCGGAACGCGATAGGTAAGGCGGCTCACGTCGATGCCCGCCTTCTTGGCGTCCTGGGGCCTGAGCACGATGCTCGATGCGCCGGTATCGACGATCATCGAAATCGTGGCTCCGTTGACTTCGACATTCGCGGTGAAATGGCCGTCGAGACGCTTCCTGATGCGGACCTCGGTGAGCCCGCCCGTGCTCTGCTCGACCGTCATGGCGCTGCCGGGCAAGAGTTCGCCGACGACACGCGCCGCGATCGGCATCAGCTCGTCCTTATAGGCGTAGAGCGCGACGAGGCCCAAGCCAAGCGCGAGCCAGGTCACGGCATCGCGCGCCATCGTGCCAACGCGCCCGCGATAGCTCCCCAACATGCCGCCGCCGAGATAGACGAGGAGGGCGAGGAGAAGCGCAACATAACCGAACGTGGTGGAATCGAGGCCCGCGATCATGCCGGACTCGTCGGCAACGAGCAGAACCGCGGCGAATGCCAGGATGAAGAGGGCGAGCCAGGTGGTCACGCGCTCAACCTTTCGCCTTCGCGAGGCGCGCCATGCGCGCCGGGAGCACCGCCATGACCGTGCGCCGCTCGGCGTCGGTCATCTCCGCCCAGCGCGCGATCTCTGCGAGCGCGCGCCCGCAGCCGAGGCAGGTGTCCGTCGCCGGGTCGAGCAGGCAGACATTGACGCAAGGGGTTTCCACCGGTGTTCCGCGAGGCCGAAGTTTCCTGAATGTAGGGACTGCGGGACTTCCGGGCAATCGCCGCCATGTTCCGGGATTGGCAAGGTCAGAGGAAGCGGCGCGAGCCGGTTCTCGACTTCGGCGCTGTGCTAAAAAATTACTGCCCGCGCAGCCCGGGCGCGCTCACGCCGGCGTGAAGGCGGTCGATGCGGGTCGCGCGGACCGCGTGGCCGGCCATCGCCGAAAGCAGGGAAACCATAGCCACTCGCTATTGGGAACGGGCGCGCGCTTCGCCCATCTTACCATTGTTCGAACGGACGATTTGGCCAACCGGGCGAACGCTAATTCAACCGGCCAAGACCAAGGAGAACCCCTATGAAGAAGCTCATTATCGCCGTCGCGCTCGTCATTGCCTCCGCCAGCCCCGTTTTCGCCGAAGGTTTCCCGAACGTCTACATGACCCGCTAAACCGGGTCGGAATCGATGGTCATGCGACCATCACATTCTTCTCCCCCCAATGGGCACAAGTGACAAGCTTGTGCCCATTACCTTTTGCCGTAACCGAACTCAGAACGGGAAAAAGAACGGCTTCTGCCAGGGCTGCTGCGCCCGCTTGCGCGTCGGAATCCGGGTCGCGGCATGGTAGCCCGGGGGATCAGACCCTCTGACCACGACCTTCGTGTTCCCCATGCCTTCCACCGCGACAAGCTGATAGAGCGTCGCCGCGTTAGGCAGCGAGAGGCGCACGCAGCCATGCGAGACCGGCGAGCCGCGGCCGGGATGGTCGGAACCGTGGATGGCATGCCCGCGCGAAGTGAAGAAGATCGAGTGCGGCATGCCGGCATTGTCCCACTCTTGCGAGTAGTGCATCCGCTCCATGCGGAAGGGCGTGTACGAGCCGCCAGGAGTCGAAAAGCCCGTGGCTCCCGTCGAGACGTACCAGCGATACTGGACCTTGCCATTGACGGCCACCGTCAAGGTCTGGGTCGGCTTATCGATCACGACGAGAACGGCGGCGAGCGCGGGTCCCGTTGCGCCGCAGAGAATTCCGATAGCGGGCAACAGGAAAACAAGAAAGCGCAGACGCTTCATGGTTTCCCCCGATGGTTTCCCCCGATGGTTTCCCCGTATGCCGCGCGGCGGCGGCCGAGGGGGTAGTCTAGCCCCGAATGAGGGGAGGGCAAGAGCGGTCTTACTGCGCAAGCCGCGCGCCCAGTGGCGCGGCGCATTTCGGGGGTTACAGGGCTTGCGGGGGCAACAATTGCCGCTTGACGCTCGCGTGCCACGTCGCGCGTACGGGCTTGGCCTCGGCCTCGTGCGGCTCGGGCACGCGGGGGAGGGGCTCGATCACGCGCTTCTTCGGAAAGGACACGATCACCTCGGTGCCGTGGCGAAGCCTGCTCTTCAGCTCGAAGGTGCCGTCATGCAACTCGGTCAAGCCCTTGGTGATGGGGAGCCCGAGCCCGGTGCCGCCTTCGGCGCTCTCTTGCGCGAGCGATCCCTGGCCGAAGCTCCTCAACACGCGCGGTATCTCATTTTCCGGAATGCCGGGACCGGTATCCTTCACGCTCAAGAATTGGCCGCCCGCGGCGTTGCGCCCGGTCGTGAGCGTGACAGTGCCGCCGCGCGGCGTGAACTTGATGGCGTTCGAGAGGAGGTTGAGGCAAATCTGGCGCAACGCCTGCTCGTCGGCCCAGAGCTGCGGCAGGTCCGGCTCGAAATGCTCGACAAGTTTGAGGCCCTTGTTCTCGGCGCGGAGCCTGAGCAGCCGTTGACAGTCTTCGACCACCTGAGCGAGGTCGAGCGGCGCCTCGCGCAGCTCGTAACGTCCGGCCTCGATGCGGCTGATGTCCAAAATCTCGTTGATGAGATTGAGCAGGTGCTGCCCGCTCTGATGGATGTCGGCGGCATATTCCTTGTAGGTCGGGTTGGCGTGAGGCCCGAGGATCTCGGCGCGCATGATCTCGGAGAAGCCGAGGATGGCATTGAGCGGCGTGCGCAGCTCATGGCTCATGGTGGCAAGGAAGCGCGATTTGGCGAGGTTCGCCTCCTCGGCCCTGAAGCGCGCCTCGTCGGAGTTCGCTTTCGCCTGCTCGAGCTCGGCGATCAGCGCGTCTTTCTCGGCGCGGAACTCGAGCATGGCAACGACGGTGGCGTTGAGCCCTTTCACCAGCCAGATGAAGTAGATGTAGACGCCGACTGCCATCGCCGCCATCGCCCAGTAAAACGGGTTGTCGAGGAGAACGAAGGAGAGGACGATGGCCGCGGTCATCGGCAGGGTACCGGCGTAGACGATCGACTTGACCGTCGAGGCGAACAGCATTCGCATCGAGATGACGACGATGAGCGTGGCGAAGATGAAAGTATGGGCCGCTTCGCTCTGCGTGGCGGGGCTGATGAAAGCGACGCTCGCCCAGCAGACGCCGTAGAGAAACTCGGCCGCCGTGATCTTGGCGCGCCACGCGTGCGTCTCGGCGTCGTCGCGCGGCGCCTTGGCGAATTGCCGGCACAGCGCCACGAGGATGCCCTTGGCCACGAACACGGTGGCCAGCCACAACAGCAATTCCCGCGAGGGCGCCCAGAACATGGCGCCCATGGCGACGATGATGGCAAGAAGGGGCGTTGCTACCGCGGCCGACAGCTCGTTGCGCACGAACATGGCCAGGAGCTCGTATTCGAACTCCGGCTTGCTGCCCGATTTGGAAGCGAGCTTTTCGCGGGCGGCTTGCACACTGCGGAAGGCGCGCCGCTTGCCGTTCGAAGCAACGGAGGCGGACGGTTGAGCCCCGGCTGACGCACGCGCTGACATGCTTAGGCGATCCGCAAACGCCCCGACTGACAAAAAACAAGACTTCCCAGAGACATAAGCCTTGGGATGCCCCACCTTGCCCGCACGCGGGCCAGCCTCGAACTATCAGCTGAAATCCCTAACGGTGCGTTTACACTCGCTCCGCGGTGAGACGGCGATAAGATCGGGGCATGCAACTGACCATTCTCGGCTGCGGCGATGCGTTCGGCGCGGGCGGCAGCCTGCAAACCTCATTCCTGGTGCGGGCGTCCGCCGCGACCTTTCTGATCGATTGCGGGGTGTCGACGCTCATCGGCATACGCCGGCTCGGGCTTCAGCCGAACGATATTGACACCGTGTTCGTGAGCCATCTTCATGGCGATCATTTTGGCGGCCTCGCTTGGCTTCTCGTCGACGCCATCTATGCGAGCGCGCGTAAGCGGCCTCTTTTGGTGACAGGACCGAAGAGCATCGCCGAGCGCTTCGCTATCGCCGCGGAAGCGCTTTATCCGGGCATCACCACGACCAAGCGGAATTTCGACCTCACCTTCCTCGAATATGAGGAGCGGACGCCGCTTGAAGTGGGCTCCGTCACCGTCGTTCCCTTCGAGGTGCATCACCCGTCGGGCGCGCCGCCTTATGCGCTGCGCTTCTCGCTCGATGGCAAGGTGCTTGTGTTCACCGGCGACACCGGCTGGGTCGAGGCGCTGTGCGAGGCGGCGCAAGGGGCCGACCTCCTCATCTCGGAATGCTTCCAATACGATGTCACGCTCCCCATCCATCTCGACTACAAGACGATCGACGCCAATTACGCCCGGCTCGGCGCGAAGCGCGTCCTTCTCACCCATATGGGGGAGGCGATGCTGGCGGCGATCGCTAAGGTCGATCCTTCGCGCTACACAATTGCCCGCGACGGGCTTGTCCTCGATCTATGACGGCGTCACAAGCCGCGCTTCGGCGCTTACTCGTCGAAATCCGCGCCTGCCGGCATTGCGTCGAGGCCCCGGAAGGAAAGCCTCTGCCGCACGCGCCGCGCCCGGTGTTGCGGGCAAGCACCACGGCGCGTCTTGCCGTGTGCAGCCAGGCGCCCGGCACCAAGGTGCACCAATCGGGCATACCCTTCACCGACCGCTCGGGCGATCGCTTGCGCGAATGGATGGGCGTCGCCAGGGAAGAGTTCTACGACGAGGCGAAGATCGCCATCGTGCCGATGGGGTTCTGCTTTCCCGGCCAGGATGCGAAGGGCGCGGACTTGCCGCCGCGGCGCGAATGCGCGGTGCTGTGGCATCGCGACCTGTTCGCGGCGCTGCCGCAGCTCGAGCTCGTGCTGGCCGTCGGATCCTACGCGCAAACCTGGCATCTTGGTGACGCGGCGGGGCCGACCTTGCAGGAGACGATGCGCGATTGGCGGAAGCATCTGCGGCGGAAAGAGCGTCCACGCGTTCTTCCGCTGCCGCATCCTTCCTGGCGCAACAATGCCTGGCTCAAGCAGAATGACTGGTTCGAGACGGAGCTTCTGCCGGTGCTCAGGCGTGAGGTGAGGGGGTTGCTTCAAGAAGCGTCTTGCCACTCGTAGAAAAATAATCTACCAAGACGAAAATCACTCACCGATATTTGGAATATTGTTCCAGTATCAGGCGTCAGCAAGCAATGTGATTGCCGATTCCGCCATGCTCGACAGAATGGACCGCAAGATCCTCGACATTTTGCAGCAGGATTGCACGCTTCCCGTCGCCGAGATCGGCAAGCGGGTCGGGCTTTCCACCACCCCATGCTGGCGCCGCATCCAGAAGCTCGAGGAATTGGGGGTGATCCAGGCGCGAGTCGCCCTGCTCGACGCCAGGAAAGTCAATGTCGGGGTGACCGTGTTCGTGTCCATCACCACGAGCCATCACACCCAAGACTGGCTCGACCGCTTCCACGCGGCGCTCAACGAATTCCCCGAAGTCGTCGAGTTCTACCGCATGAGCGGGCAGGTCGATTATCTCTTGCGCGTGGTCGTGCCCGATATCGAGCGCTACGACACGTTCTACAAGAAACTGATCGGCAAGATCGAGCTGTCGGACGTGAGTTCCGCCTTTGCGATGGAGCAGATCAAGTTCACCACGGCGCTCCCGCTCGACTACGCCTCCGGGAGCAATTGAGGCGAGCCTAACGCTTGCGCTCGAGCCGGGCGATCAGGCTCGACGTGTCCCAGCGCGCGCCGCCCATCGCCTGGATTTCGGCATAGAACTGATCGACCAGCGCCGTTACGGGAAGGCTTGAACCGTTCGTGCGCGCTTCCTCGAAGATGAGCGCGAAATCCTTGCGCACCCAATCGACGGCGAAGCCAAAATCGAACTTGCCCTCGACCATGGTGCGCCAGCGGTTCTCCATCTGCCACGATTGCGCGGCGCCCTTCGAGATCGTGTCGATCACCTTCTCGATATCGAGACCGGCACGGTGCGCGAAGTGGAGCGCCTCGGCGAGTCCCTCGATCATGCCGGCGATGCAGATCTGGTTGACCATCTTTGTAAGCTGGCCGGAGCCAGGGAGTCCGATCAGATTGCAGGTCCGCGCGTAAGCCGCGATCAAGGGCGCGGCCCGGCCAAACGCCTCTTCGTCGCCGCCCGCCATGACGGTCAGCGTTCCGTTCTCGGCGCCGGATTGGCCGCCGGACACCGGCGCATCGAGCGCGGCCGCGCCGCGCGCCTTGGCGGCGGCGTGGAGCTCACGGGCGATTCCAGCCGAGGCCGTGGTGTGGTCGATGGCGATGGCGCCGGGTGCAAGCGCGGCGAACGTTCCGGCGGACCCGAACGTCACCTGACGCAGATCGTCGTCATTGCCGACGCACGTGAAAACGAACTCCGCACCTGCCGCCGCCTCGGCCGGGGTCGCGGCGGATCGGCCGCCGAATTTCTTGACCCAAGCGTCGGCCTTGGCGCGGGTGCGGTTGAACACGACAACGTCGTGCCGCCCTCGCGTCTTGAGATGGCCGGCCATGGGGAAGCCCATCACGCCGAGCCCGATCCAGGCGACTTTGCTCATTGCTTTCCTCGATTGCCGCAGACGTTTCGACCTGCAGGGATAGCCGCGCCAAGCCTGCGCGTCAGAGAGAGGCTCGGCGTGTGCAGAACCGCCCGCTGGGAAAGTCGACGACCACCAACCCGCTCATTCCGCTGTCCCTGTCCGTTGTGGCGCATCGCCAGGATGTCGGGCTGATCAGCCATGATCACGAGCCGGATGGCGTCACAGCATGGCCAGGAGCCGGCGCTCGAGCCTCTGCGACTGCCGGACCGCATCGAAATCGGCGCGGACCGAGCGCAGCGCGGCCTCCCGCAGGCCCGCCCGGAGCGCGGGATCCTTCGCAAGCTGGATGATCGCATCCGCCAGCGCCGGTGGATCGCTCTCCGGCACGAGCAACCCGTTCATCCGGTCCTGGATGGCATCGGGGATCCCGGCATGGCGCGTGCCGATCACCGGCAGGCCGCGGGCCTGGGCCTCGAGCACCACCGTCGGCAGGCCCTCGGAATCGCCGCTGCTGGCAACCTTGCTCGGAACCAGCAGGACGAAAGCATCCGCCATCGCCTGAGCGACCTTTTCGGGGCCGCACCAGCCATGGAAACGGACCGGCAGATCACCCGCTAGGGCCACGAGCTTGGGCCGTAGAGGCCCGTCGCCGATCAGGTCTAGCTCGATATCCATGCCGCTGGCCCGGGCAAGGCACAGGGCCGCGATTGCATCGTCGAAACCTTTCTTGGCAACAAAGCGGCCGACCGCCAGCAGGCGGTTCGACGGGACCGGATCCTGCGTGGGCATCGGCGGTATGACGACGCCCAGGTGGTGGACAGCCAGGATCTCGTCGCGGACGCCGCGCTCCTGCAGCCGGTGCCGCACGAAGACGGAGACGCACTGGAACTTGCGCGCCTGCTGCTGGAGCCGTGGCCAGCGGCGCTGGAACACGGTGCCGACCGGCAAGCTGCGCCGAAAATGCTTGTCCTTGCTCGCATCGCCGCCATGGAAGGTTACCACCAGCGGTACATCCAGCGCCTCGGCCAGCGGCAGGGCCAGAGCGCCGCCGCGGCCGAACTGGGCATGGATGATGCGGACGTCGTGCTCCTGGGCCCAGCGTATCAGCGCCGCCGGCACATGCCCGAACTGCCGGAAGAGCGGGACCTGCAGCGTGCCGACGCCGGGCATCTCACCCAGGATCGCCGCCTCGTGGCCAAGCCGGTCGAAGGCGGCATCGCGCCGGCAGCCGAGGAAGACCGGCCGCAGCGATTCGAACGCCAGATACTGGCGCGGCACGAACTCTTCCGGCGGGGCAAGCAGCCTGTCGCAATAGACGAGAACGGCGGGCATAAGTGGGTGCGCCGCCGCCCCTCCTTCTACGGCCTGACGGCCGGTCTGGCCTTCATACATCGCGTCTACCTCGGGTTTTCTGCGCCAGCCCCTGTCCGCCTATGGCTGGCGATCTGGGGCGATGTATGCGGCCAACATCGCGATGGCCCCATGAAGCCTTGGGCGAGGTCGAACCAAAGGTTCGCGACCGGAACGGCCATGATACGCGTTGTCAGACAACTCCGCAGCCAGAGGCCATAGGGCTGATGACAAGATCAGGATGGCAAGCCATGCCGATTGTGTGAGCCCGTAGGACACGAAGGCGATCGTAGAAGTCGAAACCACACCACCAAGGGCTAGAGCGCTGCTGCGTGAGGGCAGGCTCACCGACCAGCGCAACGCCGCAATAGGTAGTGCCAGTGTTAGGATGAAACCCAAAATCCCAAGATCGTGCCAAGCTTCCATGAAATTGCTATGAACGTGGTATGGGTGGGGCTCGCGGATGATCAGACTGAAGCGTTCCAGGTCACCGGGCTCTAGCGGCATGCTGCGGAAGGTAGCGAGCCCCCAGCCCGTCCAGGGCCGGGCAAAGATGGTGGTGGCCGCGAGGTCATAGATCTCAATTCGGTGGCGGAAGGACTTGGGCATCCACCCGGGCAGCGAGAAGTCGTCCAATATGCCCAAGACGAGGCATTGCGCCAGGGCCGTGACCACGATCACGCCTGCTAAGATTGCAGCCGTTCTGCGGAGGTGCACCAGGGCGAACCCGGCCGTGGCGAGGCTCAGTACCAGGCCCAGCTTTAGGGCCCGGGAGTGAGCAAGCGCCACCGCCAGACTAACCACTACTGCGAGCAATAGCGCGAGCCTGCGCTCGCCACTCGCCAGCAGGGCGGCTGCCAGCGGCCAGAAGGCCAATAGCATAAGAGCGACAGGCCGATCGAAGTCTTCCAAACCGTGTGCATCTGCATACGTCAACTGGGTAACGCAGACCAGTCCAGCGATGATGAATCCGGCCGCCGCCGCGCGCAAAAGCGGGGAGATGAACGCATGGCTTTCAAGCCTGTTAGTGCCTTGTCGAACGCCACGCGCCCAAGCGAGCAACAGCAAGGCTTGCGCGGCGAGTAGCGCCACTTCGCCGAACTTTTCGGCGCTACGGACGGGGTCGATGCTCCAAAGCGTCGAAATCGCGCTTAGACCGAGGAGAGCGATGACAGGCAGCGCCGCGCCTAGTGGTGGGCGCGGCATCTCGCGCCGGCGCAGTAAGTCCACGCCGGCTACGAGAGCCAACGTCGCCCCTACGGGCACCATCGCCTTCTCCGCAAAGACTATCAACGTCGGAGCGAGCAGGAAAATGGCCATGAGTAAGGAAGGCAGGGGCGCCGCTAGGCTCTTAGTGCGAATCAGTCGGAAGGGCTTAGCAGCGAACGCGCCGCTTAGGGCTAGCGCCGGCTTCGTTACTAACAGCCGTTTAAACATAACGTATCTGGCGCTGCTACTTGCCGGTCATAGCGACCGCCTCTTGGCCCGCATATCCGGGCAACGGCGTCGCATAGCCTCCGGCAATGCCGAATTGCGTGCGATGCAGTCTCGTGTAGAGGCCGCCTTTTGCCACGAGCTCCTCATGCCGCCCGGTCTCGACGATGCGGCCCTGGTCGAGCACGCAGATGAGGTCGGCCTTCTTCACCGTCGAGAGCCGGTGCGCGATCATGAGCACGGTGCGGCCGCGCATTAGCTCTTCCAGGGCTTCCTGCACCTTGGCCTCGGCCTCGGAATTGAGCGAACTAGTCGGCTCATCGAGCAGGAGGATCGGCGCATCCTTGTAGACCGCGCGCGCGATGGCGATGCGTTGCCGTTCGCCGCCCGAGAGCAGCCCGCCAGCTTCGCCCACGCGTGTATCGTAGCCCCTGGGCAGGCCCATGATGAAATCATGCGCGGCGGCGGCCTTGGCAGCATCGATCACCTGGCGCTCGTCGAGCGGCTTCGCTCCATAGGCGATATTAGCGCGGATCGTATCGTCGAACAGCACCGGGTCTTGCGTCACGAGCGCGATTGCGTCGCGCAAGGAGTTGATCTTGACCTGCTTGATGTCCTGTCCGTCGATCATGACCTTGCCGCGGTCTGGATCGATGAAGCGGAGCGTGAGGTTAACGAGCGTGCTCTTGCCCGAACCCGAAGGCCCGACTAGTGCCACGGTGCGGCCTGGGGGAACGAAGAGGCTCACGCTTTTCAGCACGCCGATCTCGGGCTCGTAGGCGAAGGACACGCCTTTAAACTCGATCTCGCCGCGCTTGAGTTGAAGCGGCTTGGCATCTGGTGCCTCGGTGAGGTGAATCTCGCGGTCGATCACGCCGAACACGCGGCATGCCGCGGCGATGCCCTCCTGCAATTGCGTCTGTAAAGTAGCTGCGCTTTTCAGCGGCGCGTACATGAGGAGCGCCGCCGTCATGAAGCCCATGAAGTGGCCGAGCGTGAGGTCGCCGCGCACGCCTTTGGTGCCGGCGAAGTAGATGGCGAGCGCAAAGCCCAATCCGGTGAGGAGCTCGATCGAGGGGCTGGAAAGCGCGCGAGCGCGCGTTCCGCGCATGGTAAATTCGAGCGCGCGATTGATGGCCGAGGCCGCGCGCGCCTCCTCCCTCTCTTCCTGGCGGTAGGCGCGCACGACGCGCATGCCGCGCAAGGTTTGGGTAATGAGCGCGGAGAGGTCCCCTGTCTCTTGCAGCGACTTGGTGGTCGATTTCCGCATCTCGCGGCGCTGGCGCGAAAGAAAGAACCACGCGAACGGCATAAAGATTAGGATCAGGATCGAGAAGCGTAGGTCCATGTAGAGCATGGTGCCGACGAGGATGATCACCTTGAGGTAGTTTTCGCCGAGCGTAACAAGAGAGCGGCTCGCCGTCTGCCGAATGAGCGTTGCGTCGTTGAGGAACCCCGCGAGCAGGCGCCCCGAATGCACCGTCTGGATCCAATTCAAATCGGTACGCGCGAGCCTGGCAAACATCTGAATGCGAAGATCGGCGATGAAGCGGTGGCCGAGATAGGCGACGGTAACGTCGGCCACATATTCAGCGATCGCTTTGATCACGGTGACGATCACGATGGCTGCAGTGACCCAGTAAACCATCTGCTCGTTCTTGCCGACGAACACGTCGTCGGCGGTCCTCTGGATGAGGAAGGGAATGGCGCCGGTGGTGGCCGCCGTAAGGAGCATGGCAAGCGAGGCGAGCAGAAGCAGCCCGAAGCGCGGGCGCAAATGCTCCCGCCAGATGCGCGCCACGATTTGCCAGGTCGTGTAATCGACCTGGAGTTCATCGGCGTTCCGCGTGATCGCGCTTTCATCCTTGAACAGACTATCTTTCATTCAAGGTCCCCCATCTTCCACGCTTGCGGCCCAAACTTCTGCGCTTGCCGCAGTTCTAGCACAGCAGTAAGTCAGGAAGCACAAAAAGCGGGTCTTCGAGGATGTCAACTATCACACTAGCTGCCCCCGGAGATCCATTGGCGGCTGGCCTTTGTCCCTCGCCGCCCGGAGCATGGTGGAACGGCGCGGACGTAAGCAAACGAAGCCGGTCTCACGCGTCCGCTTGGCGCCGCGGACGCAGCTATAATATGCGGCTATACTATATGATGGCTTGACGTTTGTCGTTCATGCACGATAGGTGCCGTCGCCATGACATCCCAATCCTCAATCGTTACCCACCCCCGGATGAACTCATTCGGCAGAATGGTCAGGCATGTGAAATTCTGCGCTCTGGATCCCACCAATATGGGACGCACATATAAGTACCGGGAACGCTTCAACAACGCCGTGTTCATCTCGCCTAGACGCGATTTCCTCTTCACCAAATGCGAGAAATGCGCCAACGTCACAATGCGGTATTCCCTGCAGAATCTCGTCGCCGAAGAGCCCCTTCCCCGAGCTTCACAGATACGGACCGCTGGTTCGCGCCCCTCTTGCAGCCGAGCGATTTGCGCTTGTGGCGCATCGACCAAATAAACGAGATCCCTTTCAAGTTCGCGGTAGTGCGCAATCCTTTTTCACGTCTCCTCTCGTTCTACATGAATGTGAGGCGCCAGAGTTATAGCAAGGCCATAGGCGGAAGCACGGATATGGATTTTGCTACCTTTGTCAATCACGTTACGTCGCAAACGACGGAGGAAATGAACCCGCATTGGCGCGTGCAGTACTACAATATTTTCTGCGATGTGATCCAATACGATCATTTCGTTAGGTTCGAGAACCTCGAAGAGGAGCTAAGGAACATCATGGCCAGGTATTCCCGTCAACCACCCGAGATACGAAGCGTGCATAAGGATCAGTCCAATGCAGGCCAAAAAATCGCGGCTTATTACACGGCCGAAATCGCAACACAGGTGCGCGATAAATATGCCATTGACTTTGAATTTTTCGGCTATCCGCCAGAGCTACCGAACTGACTGAGTGCTCCGCAGTTGGCAAAGTCGCCGCGGCGCCAAGGAATTCTTACGAGAGCAGGCGCAGGTAAGGGAAAGAGTGCCTCATTTGCCGACTGCTGGGCCACTGGGGAGCGCTAGGGCCGTGTGCTCACAAATCCTCCCTTCCGCTCAGGCGTTGAGCTGTCCGCTTTCGGATGTCGGGTGGTCACCGTGGCACCCGCGGCGAAGGGTAGCAGGCCCAGTCGCTTGCTCTGTATTGCCTTCGGTTGTAGGGTTAGGATTGTACCGCTTCACGGGTGGAGGGATCAGTGCCTGTGTCCGCCCCGATACTTAATTCTGTACGTTTTGACGCTGCCGACACGCTGGTGAAACGTGACCCGTTCCCGTTCATCATCGCCACGGATGTGCTTTCCCATGTGAGACGCAAGGAATTGCTCGATGACTTTCCCAAATACAAAGAGGCCGGCTTCTTCCCTCACGCAGAGGCGGAATGCGGCCCCGCCGTTAACCAGCTCGTCAATGAAATTGTTTCGCCAGAGGTAGCCGACAAGCTCGGCGACAAGCTCGGTATCGAGCGCCTGTCGCAGTACCCGACCCTGGTGACGATCTGCCGTTTGTTGAATCGTCGGCACGGCACCATCCATACTGACAGCAAGTCCAAGGTCGCGACGGCGTTGATTTACTTAAACAAATCCTGGTCCCCTGACTCCAGCGGCGGGTGCCTTCGTTTCTTGAGCACGGGAGACGACATTGATGCCGTTCTCACCCCGGAGCTGAAGCCCCTCTATGGCAGCTTCGCCATCTTCAAACGCGCCGATAACTCCTTCCATGGCCATCTGCCTTATGAGGGCGAGCGCCGGGTCATCCAGATCGCATGGCTCACGAGCGAAGAGGAAAAGATGCGCAAGGCTAAGCGTGGCGTGATGTCCCGCTTCGTCAAGAGCATCCTTGGTGCCTTCGACAAGCGCATCGGCGCCGGCCGGGGCCGTAACGCCGCTCATCTGGACTGAGGTGAAACCCTCAGGCGCTGCCGATCGCCCAGCGATTAGCTTTCGGGTTCTGCGATGCGCGGCTTCTCAACATCCGGGCGGTCGAGACCAAGAGCGCGTCTGATCACGCATGCCACGACTTCGGTGTCATTAATCGGCGTGTAAGACCAACTCTCCAGCCGGCCATTAAAAGGACGTGTGACGCCCGCGCCTTGCATTAAAGCATGAAAGCGTGCATTCCGCCTCGATCTGCCGCGCAGCTGTTGAACGTAGACCGGCTTCCCAGTGCCGGCGGCTTCCGTCACCATATTGACCGAGTCCTCGGTCACGACGATCGCGTCAGCGAAGCCAAGCAATGCAAAATAAGGGTTCTCACCCTTCCCGTTCCAAACGTAGTTCGGAACGGCGGCAATCGTCTTCGACAAAGCAGCAACCGCCTCGGGTGCAGTGCGCCGCGACGCGGTCACAAGCAGCGATCCACCATTCTCGCGCGCAAGTCGCGCAAGCGAAGTTCCGAATCGAGCAGCATCATCTGCCGTAAAGCTGAAAGCTCGGCTCTGGCCTCCGAGCAGCACCGTAACTCGCGGCCTGGGCAACGTTTGAATGAGCTCTGCAAAGCCCCGTCTTGCTTTGGCTATCCTCTCGGGCGTGACACTGTGCATGGAACCAAGAGTGGTGAGAACATTGGGGCCGTTGAATGCGTCATGCGAAGGGGCTGCGATCCAGTCGAAATAGTATGCAGGCACTTTAGGATCTTGAATGTGGACCGCAAACGCTCGTGGCTCCGATAGGCGCTTCAACGCGAGCGCGATCGGCACACTTCGCCGCCCAATAGATAGTATTACTTTTGGCCAGGGCGGGCCGAGCGGCTCGTTGGATACTACGAAAGAGAGCAAACGGCACGGGTCGAGACGAAGCTGAAGTCGGCGAGGGATCCAACGCAACACGCCCCTTGCCTGCACGCGTTTTAGACTGAAGGGGAAGCCGATCGCTTCGGCCACCGCGATACCCTGCGCCTCTGCGCCCACAGACCCGTCGGTAACAATCCAGGTGAGGGGACAAGTAGTACTTTTCAAACTGCCCAGCATCCTCAAGCGGAACCGTCACCCAAGCAAGTTACCACATGGCTTTGCCCGGCCAAAGGCTCGTCTTGGCACAAACTGACAAGCGAAATGGCCGACAGATTAGGACTTCTGACCCCACACCCACCCAGTCGCTGACGGTGACTTACCCACCGCCTGCTAAGGGGGCCCGCTATCATCTCGGAGATCATGACCTTGGGGGCTAAGGAAAGACGAGGGGGGCGTTGCCCTTGACGAGAGCCAGGAGGAGGGAGGCCATAGCGGCGAGCGCGCCGAGCCAGCGCAGGTGGTTCCACAGGGCCCAACTGGCTAGGAAGTGTTGCCAGTAGCTTGCACCTTCCGTGCTTTCGGGCTTTACGGTAGCGAGCCGGTTATTGAGTGGCACGTTCTTCAGCAAGGTCACGCCGAACGGGAAACTCAGAAAGAGTAGACTACCGACCAGGAGATAGGCCGAACCAGGCTTGGACCAATTGAACGACGCGGCGAGAGCGAGCGCGCTGGCGAGCGCCGCGGTGGCGAAAAACAATATTAGGAAAAGCGAGCTTTTGATTGCTGTGGTCATCGACTGCATGGCGGCAATGCCCTGCGGCGCCGGCAGGCGCGCGATCGCCTTAAGCATGAACGCGGCAAAGCCGAAGAAGACTCCGCCGATGAGCCCTGAGCCGAGGACGGCAAGGACCGTTGCACCAAACAGCATGCAGTCGATCATAGGAACCTCGCTCGCGCCCGACCCGAAAGCTCAGCGGACCTCAACATCCTCCTAGGGAGCCGAGGCCACTTTTCTGGTTCCGATGAACCGGGACGAATATGAAACAATCATGGATTTCATGCTCTCGCATGGATTCATGCTCTCGGCCCTCGGCAACCCGCGGGCCACAACGTGCCAGCTCTGTGCTCCATCCACGAACTGCACCTAACTTGATGCGAAGAACTTGCACGATCAGTTGGTCGGATTCAATACGAGAGGTGAAACTACGGCCCGTCCAGCCAAGAGCTGGGCGCGGAGGTACGGCGGGTTTGCAGGTCGATGGGTGACGCCTCCTAGCACTTCGCTGTCATCTCGAGCAGAGAAGCATGGAGTTTTCCCCGTAATCCGCCCTCTTCCCTCCCACTTTTCCCGAACGGAGCCGAGCCTGTGTGTCAAAACTTTGGCCCGTGCTCGAACGCCTCCGGCGGACGCCAGATTGCACCCGGGCGCTACGCTCCGAGCCGATAGCGGCCGATGAGCCGCAGCGGCGAACGGCCGCCACCATCGCCGAACAGCGAGAGGCCATCGACCGTGACGCCGGAGGCGCAAATCTCCTCGAGCAGGGGCCAAAGCGCTTGCGCCACGCGTTCGAGATGCGCGGAGTCGAGCGGACCGGTCAACGTGATGGAGAAGCGATACTCGCTCAACGCATTGGGATCGACGTTCTCCAACAGCGGGCGCTCGGAGTCGCTCGATTTGGGGTTGGTGTGTTCCCCGCGCTCGGTGGCGCTCGGCGGAGCGGCGAAATCCTCGAAGGACCCCGCGCATTGTGCTGCGAACCAATCGAGCCTGGGCGGTGCTTCGACGGGGCGCAGCACGAGAAAGCGCCCCGCGCGCGCGAGCGTCAAAGGTCCGGTCGCCAATGGCGTCCGCCGCTGCGTGAAATTGAGGAGGCGCGTCTTGATTGCATCGAGCCCGATATCGGCGCGCGGGGCAAACGGCGCCTTGATCAGAGCATGCAGGCCGACGTAGTGGCCAGGCACGGGAGCGAGCCGCGCGAAGCCCGTGGCGCTCAGACCGGCATCGGAAAAAGCCTGCAAGGTGACACCGTCATTGGCGCGGCCGAACCATGAGCGCCCGAAGGCGGCGAGCGCCGTGCCGGGCTGCGGCGTATAGAGAATGGCGTAGCGCGCGAAGCCCGGTTGGGGGGAGGCTGCGTACGGACTTGGACGATCGCGGCGAGCGGAATGGGGCATCGGTTCCTCCTCGGAGCGCCGCACGAGGGTTTCGTGCCGCCAGGCGCTTGTTGCCGAGGAGGTAGCACTCGCCTGTGGCGCGGGCGCGACGGGTTCTTGGCGATAGAGAGGCCGAGGAATGAAGCCTGGATGAATCAAATTTCGCCGATCTGATTTCGCAACTGCGAAGCCTACCTTCGCGCCCCTTTGACAGCAGCGCTTTTCGCGGGCATGCGTCGTTACCGCATCGCGAGAAGAACGCCCATGATCGAGCTTTACACCTGGAAGACACCGAACGGCTGGAAGGTTTCCATCATGTTGGAGGAGGTCGGGCTCCCTTATCGCGTTCATCCCGTCGACATCACCAAGGGCGAGCAGTTCGCGCCTTCGTTTCTCGCAATTTCTCCCAACAACAAGATCCCCGCGATCGTCGATACCGACAACGGACTGCATTTGATGGAATCTGGCGCGATCCTGCTCTATCTCGCCACGAAGACCGGCAGGCTGTGGCCGCAAGAGTTTCCGGCGAAGTGGCGCGTGGTCGAATGGCTGATGTGGCAGATGGGAGGGCCGGGACCCTTTCTCGGCCAGTTGCATCACTTCGTGAAGTTCAATCCGGGCAAGAGCGCCTATGCCGAGGAACGCTACACCAAGGAAGCCAGGCGGCTGTGGTGGGTGCTCGACGGGCGCCTCGGCGAAGTCGAGTATGTGGCGGGCGACTACTCGATTGCCGATATCGCGATCTGGCCGTGGATCTCGCGTTTCGCCTGGCAGCCGGTGGACTTCGCCGATCACCCTCATGTGAAGCGCTGGTATCTGGCGATCGCGGAACGGCCCGCGGTGAAGCGCGGCTGGGATGTGCTGAAAGAGGGCCGCGCCATTCCCTTGCCATGAACACCGGTCAGCCTGTCGGGCAGGTCAAGGTTGCTTGTGGCAGAATGGCGCCTCGACCGCTTGGCGGGCGCCTGACGGGGGCGGGGGCGAAGCGCTTGCCGCAAGCGGCCGATACGAGAGGAGACCCGACATGAAGAGCAATGCCATGCGCGCGATCATGCTCGGCGCGACGTTTTCTGCCGCGTTGGCGATCGGTCAGGTGTCGGCACCGAGCCCGGCTTCCGCGCAAGTGATCGAGCGCGGGGTCCAGGGCGGGATCGCGGGCGCGATCATTGGAGGCATTATCGGCGGGGGCAAGGGGGCGGGCCGCGGGGCGGCGATCGGCGCCGGCGTCGGCGTCGTTACCGGCGCCATCGAGAGGGACAACCTGCAGCGCGCCTACGCTTACGGCGCGGCGCCCTACGGCGGACCCAATCTCGTCTATGACACGCAGGTCGCGCTCTACCAGCTCGGCTACGACCCGGGCCCGCCCGATGGCGTTTATGGCCGGCGCACAGCGGACGCGATCGCTCAATATCAATATACCTATCGCCTGCCGGTCACGGGGCATCCATCGCCGGCCTTGCTCGACCACATGATGCGGCACGGGGGCTGACGGGCGCCGCACGAGGCTAGCTCTCAAGGAGAGCGGCATTGCATAGGGCGCTTCCGGCTTTGCTCGTGCTCGGCGCCGCCGGTGCCCTTGTCTTCTACCTCGCGACGATGCCGGTCACCGTCCCGGCATCGGCGCTGCCGGCGCACACGCCCGATCTCGCCAACGGCAAGTACATGTTCACCGTCGGCGGCTGCGCGGAGTGTCATGCTGTGCCGCTCGAGGGTTGCGGCGATCTCAAGATCAAGGATGCGGAGGTCCTCGCGGGCGGGCGTTGCCTCAAGACGCCGTTCGGCACGTTCAATGTGCCCAACATCTCTCCGGACAAGGAAACCGGCATCGGGAACTGGACCACGCTCGACTTCGTCAACGCGATGAAACACGGGATCGCGCCCGACGGCACCTATCTCTATCCGGCCTTTCCCTATCCCTCCTACCAGCGCATGACCTTTGAGGATCTGAGCGACCTCAAGGCCTATCTCGACAGTCTTCCTGCCGTGAACAACAAGGTGAAGCCGTCGGAGCTGCGGTTCCCCTACAATATCCGGCGCGCGCTCGGCCTCTGGGATCGTCTCTATGTCGACGGCAACAGCTTCACGCGCAATCCAAATGCGAGCGCCAAGATCAATCGCGGCGCTTATCTCGTGCAAGGCCCCGCCCATTGTTCGGAGTGCCACTCCTCGCGCGATCTCTTGGGCGGCATCGTCAAGGACACCGAATTCGCAGGCGCGCCGGGTCTCGAGGGCAAGGGACACGTGCCGAACATCACGCCGAGCGAGGACGGCATCGGCGATTGGAGCGAGGAGGACATCGCCTATCTGCTCGAGACGGGGAACACGCCCGACTACGATACGATCGGCGAGACCATGGCCCCGGTGCAGAAGAACATGGCGAAGCTCACACCGGAGGATCGCGAAGCCATCGCCGCCTATATCAAGTCGCTGCCACCCCGGCCCGACGCCGTTCCCAGGCCGAAGAAATCGGCCGGGGCTGAGGGAGAGGGAGCGGATAAACAGTGAGCCCGGAAACGCTCACGGCTCCCGGCGGAGCGCAAGTCGTGCTAGTATCCGCCATTCGGAAAAAGGCGCTTGCGGCGGGGCGTTGAGGGGTCGCAATGGCGGGGAAGTTTCAAGCGGGAGGGGGCCTGATCCTTGGGCTCCTCGTTGCGGCTTTGGGCCTCGCCCTGGTCGCGGACGTTTCGCAGGCAGGCTGGAAGGAGCGCCGGGCGCGGAAGTCGCCAGAGACTTCCACCGCGGCGCAAGAGCAAGGGCGCCCACAACCAAAGGCTGAGCAGCCTCAGCCTCGGGCCGAGCCGGAGCGCCCGCGGCCGCAAGTCGCGCGCTCCGAGTTCGCCGCCGCCGGGGCGCCGTCGCCCGAGCAGGTCGCAGCGATCGGCCGCGCGCAGCGCTGCTGGACGGAACTCGGCTACTACAAGGGCGAGGTCGACGGAAAGAGGGGCCGCGCGACGTGGTCGGCTTTCTGGCACTTCAAGCACGAGCATGGTCTTGCGGGCCACAGCGACATCCTCGCAGAGCCGGTGCAGCAGAAGATCGCCGAACTGTGCAAGACGCAACAAGACGGCGCGCCGCTCGATGCGGCGGCCGATCCCCTCGCTCCGCCACAAGAGGCGGAGACCGCCGAGCCGCAAAATCCGGATGCCGAGACCGGCGCGGAAGAGAGCTTGGCTGGGGACTCCCCCAGCGATGACGTCGCGTATGCTTCGGATGGCGGGGAAGGGGCGGAGCAGGAAGCGGTCGAGCCCGGGCCGCGCGTCCGCCTCGATATTGATTGTCTCAGCGAGGATCTCGTCGCCGTGCTCCGGCGCGCGCACGGTCTCGGTGTCGAGGTCGCAACCTGCGAGCGGCCATGCGTGGCGCCGCCGGCAGGACTGCCCCAGGCCCAGATCGACGAAATGCAGGCTACGGGCTCCGTGGCGTGGTGCCGCGCCTGCGTGCCCATTTCGGGCCAGCTTGCCTTAAGCGACGTCAAGCGCATCGAGCGCGCCGGCAATGTCGAGCTGTGTCCGATCCCGCCGCGACAGCTGGCAAAATATGCAGAGGGCGTCACCGACGGGTTGCGGTCCTACTTGCGCGTGCGCGAGCTCTATCGCGCCTCGCCGCCCCTGGCCGAAGACCCCAGCGCGTTCGCGGTCATCATCGGCAATCGGAGCTACGCGCGCCTCCCGCGCAGCGTCACCTCCTACAACGACGCGGATGCCTTCTACGCCTTCCTGACAGAGCATCTCGGCTTCAGGCCCGACGCCATCGTCGATTTGAGGGATGCCAAGAAGGCCGACTTCGAGCGCGCGTTCGGAGCGGAACCCGGCATCGACGGGGATCTCGCTCGTCGCGTCGAAGCCAAGCCCGATGCGAAGATTGTCGTCTACTATTCGGGGCATGGCGCGACCGACGAGGAGCAGACCGAAACCTATCTCCTCCCCGTGGATACCGAGCCTTACAGGGAGGGCTTTGGCGGCTACAAGCTCTCCACGCTCTACGCCAATCTCGCCAGGCTCAAGGCGAGTTCGGTGCTGGTTTTGCTCGAGACGGAGTACGGGCCGGATCACGGCGCCTTCGTGCTGCCCCCCAATTTGCCCGAGACCGTGAACACTGCCTTGCCGCGAGATCCGCTGCCGGCGGTGACGATCCTTGCCGCCACCGATCGCGGGCAGCGAAGTCTCCCGGACGTTACCTACGATATCGGCCTCTTCACCCGCTACGCGATCGAAGGACTTGCCGGCGCCGCCGATCTTCCGCCCGTCGGCAATGGCGATGGGACGCTCGACAGCGCCGAGATCTATGCCTTCACCGCCGCCTTCGTCGATCTGTCGGCGCGGAAGACGTACGGAGTGTTCCAGCGTCCGATCTATTCCGGCGCCGCCACCAATGTGCTGACGAGCGCAAGCATGACGCCCGCCGGCTCCAACTGAGAGGGCGCCATCGGCGGCAAGACCCGACTTCGCACTCTCGTGCCCGGCCATCGTCGGGAGGGATATCTTGAGCGAGCGCGCGAAAACCGCTTTACAAGGGCTCACGGATTTCATACGGGACCAACGGCTCGGGGGCGATTCCGCTCGAAGGGCAGCAACTGATATCGGCAATCTCGTGTAGGAGTAGACATGGGATGGACGTTTTCACTTCTGCCGCGGAGTTTCTCAGTCATCGCCGCCCGGAGCGGCCAGTCCTCGCGTTAAGGCCGCACGCCGCGCAGCGCGCAGCGCGCTGGTTGATCGACAACTTCCCCGGCCGCGTGCTCTACGCCGCCAAGGCGAACGACGCACGTCCGATCATCGACGCTCTCGTGGATGCGGGCATCCGCGCCTTCGACGTCGCCTCCCTGGTCGAGATCGAACGCGTGGCTGGAATTCCCGGCGCCGAGCTGTTCTTTATGAATCCGGTCAAGTCGCGCGGCTCGATTGCGCGGGCCTATCACGAGTTTGGCATCAGGAGCTTCGCCTTCGACAGCGAAGAGGAGCTCGACAAGATCGTGGACGAGACGGGAAGGGCCAAGGACCTGACGCTCTTCCTGCGCGTGGCCTGTCCCAACACGCACAGCCTCATCCCGCTCGAAGGCAAATTCGGCGCATCGAACGGGGAGGCGCCGGAACTCCTCCTGCGCGGACGCCAGATCGCCGAGCGGCTCGGCCTGACCTTCCATGTCGGGTCGCAAGCGGTCGTTCCGGCCGCCTTCGGCGAGGCGATCCGGCAAATCGGTCAACTGATCGTCACCTCGGGCGTCCTGGTCGACGCGGTCGATATCGGCGGCGGCTTTCCCAGCCGGTATCCCCATTCCGACCCGCCGGAGCTTGGAGCTTTCATGGACGAGGTGGTGCGCGCGGCGGACGAGCTTGCGGTCAGGCATTCCTGCGAGCTCCTTTGCGAGCCGGGACGGGCGCTCGTGGCCGAGGCCGAGTCTGTGATCGTTCGCGTCGATGCCCGCCGCGGCAATGCGCTCTATGTCAATGACGGCGCCTTCGGCACGCTGTTCGATGCCGCCTATTCCGGTTTCCGCTTCCCGGCGAGACTGATCGCAACCTCGCGTCGCAAGGCAAAGCCGGTCGCCGAGTTCGCCCTCTACGGCCCGACCTGCGACAGCTCCGACTACCTGCCCGGTCCCTTCGTGCTGCCCGACTGCGTGCGGGAAGGGGACTATATCGAGATCGGACAGATCGGCGCCTACGGACGGGTCTTGGCGAATCGTTTCAACGGGTTCGGCGAATACGATGAAGTGACGCTTCGCGACGAGCCGATGCTATCGATGTTCGCCGAGGTAGAGCAGGTCGCATCCGTCACGCTCAAGACCGCCTGGGCCTGAGGCCCGCTGCACGCAGCCCGCCTGCGCGGTCAACGCGTGACGGCGCGGGGACTCTCGTCCTACATTTCCGCCATGAGCATGACTGAGCCTGTCGCCGGCATTCTGCTTGCCGGCGGCAGATCGAGCCGCATGGGCGGCGGCGACAAATGTTTACGGATGCTTGGGGGGAGGCCGATCCTCGCCCGCATCATCGAGCGTCTTGAGCCTCAGGTCGCCGCCATGGTCATCAGCGCCAATGGCGATCCATCGCGCTTCGCCCCGTTCGGTCTGCCGGTCGTGGCCGACAGCGTTTCCGGTTTCGCCGGACCGCTCGCCGGCATCCATGCCGGCCTCAAGTGGGTCGAGGCGAATCCGGGCATCCGCTATGCCGTGACCGTCGCGACCGATACGCCGTTCTTTCCGCCCGACCTCGTGCAGCGGTTTCGCGCCGCGCTGAAGGCCACGCCTTCGCTTCTCGTGGCCCGGTCGGGGAGGGGGTGCAGCCGGTGGTCGGACTATGGCCGGTGAGCCTCGCGGCCGCGCTCGAAGCCTCGCTTCGCGAGGGCGTGCGCAAGACCGGCCTCTGGACCGAACAGCATGGCGCGATCGAGGTGCCGTTCCCCGACGTGACGGCCGGCGGAAAGCGGATCGATCCCTTCTTCAACATCAACGCGCCGGACCAGCTCGCCGAAGCCGGCGCCTTGCTCGAGGCGGAGGAGACGCGAATCCGATAGGGGAATTCATCGCGTTTGCACCGTTCGGGCTTCCGTCGCAGCTTGCATCGCAAAGAGCGGCAGCTCGACCATCGCGCGCGTGCCGCCGCTCGGCGCCTCGGCAAGTGTGAGGCTCCCGCCATGGGCTTCCGCCACTTTGCGGGCGATTGCTAAGCCCAAACCCGCCCCGCCGGTGTTGCGCTTCCGCAATTCCTCAAGCCGCACGAAGGGTTCGAACACCGCCTCGCGGAGCTCTTTGTCGATGCCGCCGCCGGATCGATGGTGACGATGACGCGTTCGCCCCGTGTCGATGCGGTGATCTTCGCCTCGCCGCCGTCCCGCCGGGAGGGGGTCGCATATGCCGAGCAACTCAGCCAGAGGTGTTTTCAGGCCCTGACCTTGCACGGGCTCGCTTATGCCGGCGCGTTCAAGGCCTGTCAGCCCGACTACCGGCTTCTCTGCGCGGGCGTGCCCCCGGGGCTACGGGCGCGGGCTGCAATGTCTGCTCGACAACACGGGCGCTCTAAGCCCCCCGTGCCGTTCGGCGCTCGAAGGCCACGAACTGCTCACTCCCGATGCAGAAGGGCAGGACTGGGACAAGTAGAAGGAGGGATGCTTCAGCCGCGCTCGGGCACGCTGTCGCGCGCGGTCGACCGGGTGACGGCAGGGTCCTGTTTCCCGAACACGATCCCGATCTCCCGCTGCTCGCCGGCGCTATCCTTGTAGATGAGGCCGAAGACGCTCGCGGCGGTGCGAAGCCACTTCGCGCGCTCTTCGAGCGACCAGACCGCGTTCGGCTTGGGCAGCCGGTCCACCAGACCTTGAATGAGGAGATCCGTCTTGCTGCAATCGGTCTCCTCGGCCTCGGCGGCTTGAGAGCCGAGCAGCTTCAGCGGCGTCGGGTTGTCGCTTGCTTCCACGGGTGGCAATTTCAGGCGTGTCGTCTCGAGAGGGACGCGTCCGCGATTTGTGTTGGGGCCGAACATATCCATTTTTACCGCAATGCCTCGCTGTTGATCGCGCGCGTCCGCTTCCGCCTCGCCGGCCGCAACGCGCGCGTTTTACGCCTCAGGAATCGGACGCGGGGTCTTGTTCCTCGGCGAGCGTGACGTTTGGCTTGCCAGGGTCGCGCACGAAGTTGCTGACGGCGCTTTCGATCAGCTGGAACTGCGTCACGAACTCGCTCGTCAGTCGGCGGTAGCTGTCGTGGATCAGCGTGACATGACGCTGAAGACGCGTTAGCTCGCGCTCCTGAGCCTCGACACGGCTGCGCAGCGTGTTCCGCTCGGCGATGAGGCGCTGAATGGCGCCCGCCGAGGCGAGGAGCACGAGTTCGATGTCCTGCTCGGAGCCGTGTGGACGGAACTCCGCGCCGGACTTGCCCGCCGCTTCGCTATCTACGCCCGCAATATCCATAGAAGCTGCGCTGCTGTCTCTGCCAAACATGTTTGCTCGTTGGAATGGTGCGAGGGCGTGGGAGGACGGCCTCGCAAATGCCGCTGTCTCAACGTGGTTTGCAGTTTACCATAAGTCGCGCCGAACGGCCGTTGCCGGGTTAAACTATGGTTAACACCTCGCGAAGGCGGATGCGCATCTCAGTCACGGATCGAGGGTTGTGCTCTTGCCGACCGCCGGCTCAGGCGCAATGACCTGCTGCAAGAGTTCCGGTCTGACCGAGATTTCGCCGGTGAACGGGCGGCTATAGGCGGCAATCAACAGGACTGAAATGGCAACTCCCGTCGCGAAGATCGCGAGCGCGATGGCGCAAGTGAGCTTGTTGTCGCTATGAACCATGGCGATGGCGATCAACGCGCAAAGCGCCTGGAGCAGGATTGCGGCCCATTTGACCGAGCTGACCGACGAATGGCTGACGACGATGCGCTGACGCCGCGCGTCGAGCGCGCAATGCAAATCGCTGATGATTTTCGCGCTGCGCCGTCCTTTGCATCTCGTCGGCCGGATTGAGCGCAAGGGTGAATTTCAGCGCGTCGATGAGATGGGTCGGCAGCGTTGCCATCGTCAAGCGATGCTTCGTCATAGATCCCCATTCTTGGCTCACCGCTTGCTCGATATGGCGATTGATCAAATGGTGGAGCTTCACCCGCTGCTCATGCGGGAAGCTGTCGGCGAGGAGGATGGCGCCGCGGAGCGCGCTCGCCTCCGTGGTAACGGCCAGCTTGGCCCGATCGAAATCCCTCCAGACCTGAACGGCGACGAAGCCCACGAGGAGACCGAAGATGATGCCGAGCGGTGGGAGCATTCCCGGCGAGAGCGCCTTGAAGGCGCGCCACCCGGGCATCGACCGCAAGAGCGATCACAATGAAATAGACGGCGGCGGCGACAAGAAAGATGGCGGCAAACACGAAGATCGCCATCCAGGGGAGGGAGTGATTGAGCAGCCAGTCGCCCATGGCTTCAGGGTAGGATTACCGCCGCCTCATCCGCAAGTGGCTCAGGGACAGTTTCCGGCCGGCGTGCGGGAGCGTGGCCTCGCAAACACCTGGCCTGAGCAGCGGATCATTTTGCGGGATGTGGGAAATGCCACAGCGGCCGGGTCGAGCCGCGTGCAAGAATCTCCTCACGCTTAGGAAGATGCTTGAGCGGAAAAGGAGACCCAAAATGAAACCGTTCATTGGAAGCCGATTGTACGGGCTTGCTGCGGCCGGGGCGCTTGTCCTCGCCGTAGCCAGCGCTCCCGCGTCCGCCGACGAGCTTGTGCGCAATCTCGGGCCGGTCGGACCGAACGAGCCGATCCTCACCAGCGTTGGCAGCAAGCAAGTCATCGCCTTCTACGAGGCGAATGGCGGAGGCTGCGGCATGAACATACTGGTGTGGGACCGTGCCGACCAGAGCGGCAATTCAGCTGCGCGCGTTCGCGTGATGCTGAACCCACGTGAGGTGGTTCACATCGACAGCGCCGACAGCAAGTCGCTCAACCTTCAATGCGGCGAGTACGCCGAGGCGTTGACGATCGTCGACACCAGCAAAGTGATCGCAGCGGGGGCCGCCCACTAAGCCCGTGTTCTCAGTCGGGAATTCGAACATGACGCCTATTTGGAAAAAGCCCCCTCAGGTGAGACGGCCTGGGGGGTGCTTCTTGAAACGCGGTAAAGTTCTTTAGCTGGGATGGTGGGCGGTGCTGGACTTCGAACCAGCCTGCATCTTCGGGCAACGCAGGGCTATGGTTGGCGATGGCCGGTCACAGTTATACTGTCCCGGTGCGGGACTTTCCGAGGCGGCATAAAATAGAGATCTTTCTTCTTATCTAGATGGAGGGGCCGTACGCTTGCCGCGGCGGCGTCCGGGTCAATCGCAAACGCTTTGGCAGGAGAACTGATCCGTTGCGGTCACGATTGCTTCCTCTCATTTTGAGCCTAACGATCATCGTCACCTTGCCGGGTTCGACCCGATCTCTTGCCGTGGAGCAATCATCGGACGTTCCGGCTTGGCTGCGGGCCCATGTCGGCGAAGGCGAAGGTCAAATCGCACAAGTGGTTTTACAGAGGGCGCGCGCGCTTTACCTGCAAAAGGTGAGCAAAGGCGCGATCCAAAATCCCTGCTACTTCGCCATGGACGCCACGCGCCCCGGCGGGTTGGTGAGACGATTCTACGTTATCTGCGAAGCCGACCGATCCTTTCGCGCGGTTTCAGCGGGTCACGGCAACGGCCGGAATTTGAAAGGCATCGCGAATTTCGCGAACGGAATACGGTGCGCGAAGAACTTCAGCAATGCGATGGATTCCAAACTGACGACCGGCGGGGCGTATGTGACGAGCGAGGAAATCGCGTCCTTTAAAGGTTACTATCGCGACTCAGCGGGAAAAAACGCGGTCTTGATACGCTCGTTCTTGCAGTTCGACGGCGAAGGCGACACCGCAAACGCCAGACCGCGCGCCATCGGCGGGCATCCGGCCGTATTGTTGAGGGGAGTTTGTCTTCGAAAAAAACCGGACAGCCCATACGCCAATAGCGACGGTTACGTTAAGTTTGGAAAGCTGGTGAACTACACCGGCGGCCGTAGCAACGGCTGTACAACGTGGTCGCCGTCGGACGCCGGGCAAATCATACCGATGGTGAAGGACAAGCCGACGACGCTTTACATTTATCCTGAAGCGGACGACATCGACGCCGTCGCGCAAGCGGTGAAGGCCGGCCGATCACCGTCGCGGGCGGGATTATATTGGAATGCCTCATGCTTGAAAGAAATCCGTTCTCCGAAATTTTGGCCAAGAGAAGCCCTCGAGCCGATCCTCGCGCAATACAAGAAGGATCATCCGGCACCCCCACCGGGCCCGCCGCCGATTTGCAAGTAGCCTTGAACTGGAGTGGTGGGCGGTGCTGGACTTCGAACCAGTGACCCCTGCGATGTGAAAAGCCACTCGCGCGGGGGCAGGTGGCCCCGAACGACGCCCGCGATCTTGCCATCGCCGAGCACGAACGGTGGGGAAAAGCGGACATGACGCGAACGGGCCGTTATGTCCGCTAATGACCCAAAGCGGACACTCTGCTTCGCTGCGATAGCCACGAAAGCCAGCCTGAGTTGGCTTAAGCCAGACTTTCGGGAAGCTTAGTGTGAAGCCGCCGCGGCTAGCGCCTTCTTGGCATCTAAACGGATTTCTTCCAACTCGGTGATTGCATCATTCATAAAATCATCGATTTCAGCTTCGGTCATCAGGTGCGCTGAGATTGCAAGATCCGGGGTCCGACTGAGGGCGCTCGACTTCACGTAGATCTGTACGTAGGCAGCGGTAGGATTAGGTTCGTGTTTGCCGCCACCTCGATGAAAGCCGAACTTCCCCTTCGTCATTCCTGCCCTCCCTACTCTAAGCAGACGGCTTTGGGGCTGCGGCCCGGACATTCCCGCCTGAGCTGGTGGCGTGCTGGATCGATACGGGTTTCGTCCAATCAGCGAGTGAGCTCCCTGTCCGTAGCAGTTAGCCCTTATGTCCGGGCCCACAGCGCGCTGCTTGTATTGGCATTAGTCAACAATGGCGCGCGTATCTCACAGATGGCAATTCATTCACCCCAGCACAAGTGAACTCGATCAAAAGCAGAAGGTCTATCGATGCTCGCCGCAGCTGGCGTGACCGATCCCACTGAGCTTTCTCGGGTAAAGCGAACGTCCCTGACCCGCTGCCTCAATGCCGCTACTGACCCAAAGCGGACATGGCGATGCCGCTCGGACCCTACCGCGAATCCACTAGTCCGGCTTGAACGAAGTTGTCATACAGAGACGGGCGCCGACGTCGGCCGGCCCATCTCTAATTCTTTGACTTGGACTTGCCCCGGGTATCCGTGCCCCCGGGGCTTTCTCTCTGCTTTCGGTCAGGCGAACACTACTGATTTTTGATTTCCCACGTCGTGTTGTGCGGGATGTCCATGGCGGTGTAGCCGCCCTCGCCAGCTAATGCGGGCATCGGATTACAGGCAAACGGCTCGCTGCCAGTGATACCCGCATACTTCCCTGTGCCTCCGGTGATGAGGTGAGTGCCGCAACTCATGTCCGGTTGCGATTTGTCGACATCGCGTGTATCGAACGTCGAGAAAATCTTATCGCCATCTTTGTCAGCCAGCACGCAAGCGCCGTCGATATATTTCTTGCCTCCAGAATTGACGCTCAAAGCGGTGCAGCGCGCCGACATCTTGTCGAACATCTTTTCGCCCTTCAGGTTTTCGGTAGTTCCCACGGCCTCCAAGAGGGTGGCCGTACCCACGCCGGAGACATTGAGAGTTTGTAGCGGACGGAAAATGAAGTGGGTTACGTAGGGGTCTGTCCCTTTCTGCTCTACCGGACCTGCCAGAACGATCACGGGAGAGCCAAGGAGCCAGATAACAGCAAGAATTGTATTTCGAAGGACGGGTTGCATTGGTTCCTCCTTGAGTGAGCGGCGGCCCTAAGCCTGCTCATCCCGGGAACCGCCGCGCGGACCATGTGCCCCCGCCCAGCCTACAACTCCATCATACACCTTCAACATATACGTGGTGAATTTTGCAGGCAGGACGCTTCGCTCAGACGGGTCCGCTATTGGCACAGAGCGGACGCCAAGCAGGGCGGACCACGCTAAGGTCGTCTATTGAACAACCCGGGTGCGCGACTCCCTCATGGGAGCCAATTCAGTTGGGGCCATTGACCACCGCTGATTGGGACGTGCTCGGCTCCACCACCTTGCGGTATAGGTGAAGTGGCGTGCCCAAGCATGGGCAAGACGAAAACAGAGACCAAGGAACGCGGGGATTGATCCGATCAAAAGACTACCCGCCACGATCAAATCCCAAAGCAGCATCGGTCCCAGGTTTGCAGCCACAACACGGATCGATGTCCATACCGCTACGTCGAGGCCGACGTCCCGTCGGCCCGAATTCCGCCAAAAATGGGCATGCGCTGCAGGAGTTCGATCCGCGCCTCTTGCATGGCGACACTTCCTGAGTTGTCGCAAATATGCTCTTCCGCGGCTCAGTCGGCAACGAATAGCAAAGGCTGCCCGCGTCAGGAAAACGCACGACAGTGAGGGTTCTGGGTAGCAAGCCGGCCAGGGCAATGTAACTCCCCAAGCCCTATTTCCCCGCGCCGAGCCGCGCGCCTCAATGACAGCGGCCTAGGCACTTCAATTACTTATTAGCCTCCAATAAGAAGTGAAGCGACGGCGTGACCGGTATTGCGGTGTAATTCCCCCGCCCAAGGTGGCCCCCGGGGAACCTGTTGTTAGGGTGCCATTTCGATTTTCATGCTAGCGGCCAACCCGGCGGCCCACCGGACAAACCACTGACGCTTTTGAGCGTTAGAATAAGAGCGTGCAGATGACGACGGATCGCCATCGTGCGCGAGTTCTGTAAAGAGGAGGTCGCTATGCCAGAAACCAAGAGAATGGCCGAAGAGGCCAATAGAATGGGGCAGGAAGCTCAGGAGCAGGCCAAGCGAGTAGGACAGGAATTTCAGAGGGCTGCTGAGCGTGGCTTTGAAGCGGCAAGCCGCTCCTTCGCTGAAATCAACAGAAACTTCCAGGCCATTGCTACCGAGATGACTGACTTCTCGAAGAGACGCCTCGACGACGTTTTGCAGTCGTGGGAGCAACTTCTCGGTGCGCGGTCTTTAACAGATGTGGTCGCAGTCCAGACGCGGTATGCCCAAAAGGCGTATGACGCCTACATGTCCGAATTTTCCAAACTCGGAGAGATGTATCTCGGCACGGCCCGTGAAGCCTCTAAGGCGACCGAAGAGACTTCGAGAAGGTTCAGCTAGCGGCAGCTTCCTATGTCGAGACCCCTCAAGCTCCAGATCGTCGAGCGAGCTCGCGCCCTTATCGCAGATGACGGTCACTGGTGTCGTGGCGATCTTGCCCGAGACATAAATGGCGAAGAAGTGTGTCCAACCGCTGCCAGCGCAGTGAAGCGTTGTGGTCTAGGCGCAGTGATCGCGGCGGCTTACCAACTCACCAATGACCTCGACGCCGCTCACGACCTCGCGTTCAAGGCCCTGCGTCCAAGTTACGGCACAGCCACACTGGTCCGCGTCAACGACATGAGGGGGCATGCGGCGGTGCTCGCCCTGTTCGATGAAGTCCTCGCAGCGGCGTACTGACACTTCGGCTCGCGGTGCGTTTCCCCGCCGAAGTGTCCCACTCATCTGGTCGTATCGTGAGAGGCGTTGCGGTGTGCGCTGTTGCGGCGAATGGCGCCTTAGTGGGAACGGCCTGGCCAGGAAATTAGCAAACTCGTTAGCCACGGCCTCGTAGCTTCCTAGCAACGGCGGTCCAGGGCGACGGAAAGCGGCGAGGCATCACGCAGCAGGTTTGCGCCGACCCACCACGTGCACCCTTACGCCACTGGGCAAGCTGGCAAGCTGTTCTTCAAGGCTTCTTACACTAGTCCTCAGCAGCGCAAATCGGGCGCCGGCCTTTGAAATTCCGCGCTTTCCGGTGGTGGCGGGCATCCCGCGATCCCAAAATGCCCAAAATGATCAGCTAAACTAGCTAGAGCTTCGTGTGGGCCGGATGGGGGGTGCTAACACCTACGGAGGTCACCATGATGAAGCAGATCCTCTCTGCGATAGTGCTGACCGTTCCAATCTGTGCAGCTGTTCCGCAGATGGCTTCAGCGCAGAGCCTTAACCGCTCGGACTTCATATCCTCAGACGAAACTAAGGAAGAAAAGGAATACAAGCTCAACGTCGAGGGCCTGGGCACCGACTACCGTGGAGTTGGTGAGCGGGGCTTTCATTACCCCGGCGCGGCGTCGCCTTTAACTGGCGCATTCGTCCCCCGCTCGGTCTTTGATAGATAACTTACTAAACCCGAGTGGCGCGCAATGCTTCTGATCTGATCCATATCAAGATGCCGGTTCGTCGTTTTGATCCAAGCGACCGGAGCGGTTCGTGCGAACGCATGCTGCATAACACACTGCACTGCGTCCTCTAGGCGATCAAAGCGCGTGACTCCGCCAGCTCGCAACTTGGTCACTCGCATCCAAAAAACGAAGGCCGGCTGCGTGAGCTCATCGCCATTGTCCATGTCTAGGATTACGGCCTAGGACTGTTAAGCTTCTCCTAAGCTGGGCATTTGGGGGCGCGCGCTTCGGCGGGCGGTTGTCTCGCAAAAGAATTAGGCCCCGCGCGTTGGCCTGGCGCGGGGCCTCAATGTGCTATCTGCGGTTCCCTCAGGCTCAATTCAATCCCCCGATTTGAAGAGCCTTTCCGCTCTTTAAGCATAACCATTTTGAGGGTGATTAGGCTGTAGCCTACAGGCCACACCTAAGAGGAAACTAGGGGCCGTGGCAGTTACCGGAGCGCTGCGAGATCGTGATCAAGATTGAGCAAATCCGATGTTTTCACGCTTAAGTTTGGGGGCGGGGCTCATCGCCGCGACCGTCGTTATCCAGGCCCTGTTCATGACCGTTGGCTTGAGCACCTTCAAGCGGATCGAAGAGCGCAGGCCTGGGGCCATGGCTCGCAAGCCTGGCATCACGACCGTGACATGGGTCCTCTTTCTGCTAATTCCGATTGTTCTCGACGTCACACTATGGGCGACGTTCTATTACGTGGGCGGCGCATTACCGAGCTTTGAGGAAGCACTCTATTTTTCGACTGTCACCTTCACGACTGTCGGATACGGGGACATCGTTCTCGGCCGCGAGTGGCGCCAATTGGCGACCTTCGAAGCGGTCAATGGGTGGATCATCTTCGGCTGGGCGACGGCATTAATAATGGCGGTGATTTAGCGCCTGTATTTCCCTGCTAAATAAGGGTCTCAATGTCTGTTTTGGGTCATTAGCGGACATTGGAGCGCAGCGATGTCCGCTCCACCCCTGAGAGCGGACATGCTCAGCATGGGCACTGATGTCCGCTAAGTGCCAGAAGGGGACATCGGGGGCGGAGGCACACGTCACCTAACCCGCTTGCGCCGGAGTGATGGCCGTGGGCTTAGCAGCCCGACACAGCATCTATGGCGCTTACTTACCGTTGAAGTAGCCGCAGGTTCTTGAGGATCAGCGCTCCAATGCTCCCAATCTGGTGCACAGCTGACCGCCGCCAGAACGCCCAGATCCCAACGCGGGTTTCTCAGCGTATGCATAAGAGTTCAGAGGTAGTCTGAGCTTTGCGGCGGATACGGGTCTTTTCCGTAAGTCCACTCGATCCTGAATTGATCCTGAAGCACGACCTGGCCATTAAGGCCCCTTAGTCCCGCCTCGTGTGCAGCGTCCACGGCAGCACGGACAGCGTCTCTCTGTGTCGCATACGGCCCGTAATGCACGCTGTTTGACTTGATTTTCCATTGACCCTGATCACGAAAAACAATGTACGGACCCATTTTCTCCTCCTCGGGCTTCGTGCTCAAGATGATCTTGAGCTGAGGGAAATTGTGGCTCGTCGCTGAGTTTGTTTCTGTGATAACTCCCACTTCCGCCGTTAAATTGGCCCGCTTTGGTCCTGACTGGACCCAAAAGGGAGGGGCACAGCCAAAGCTCGAACGACGCGCATTTCACGTCAGTACAAAGAGTATATTAGTGCAAAGCGCGGAATAGTTGCAACCCAATTTTTGATTGGGCCCAATGCGGTCCTCGCCCAACAGTGGTGGGAGCATCGTGTAGTAGCTGAGCCCCATTTTTGTCGGTTTCGCCCAAGCGTCGCGGAGCGCGTCGCGGGCCGCGCCGACCGGTGCCGCAGTGTTAGCGCCCTCACGTATCAGCTTGATGACTTCGCGTTGGGACATCTTGACAACGGATGCATGAAGCCCTCAGCGGCAAACTCTTCAATCGTGGCCTGCAGCGGGTCAATGTCTACCTCAACCCGGCGAGGGCCAGCCCGCCGAGCTTCTCTTGACATCCAGCTCAATAATCCAGTCTTCACCCTTAGGCAGTTGCGCACGCGTTCCTTGCTGCGGATAATCCTCCCCTTCTTTCCGCCAAAAGAGGTTCGTCGATGTCCCTCTCTATGTACCAAGCGTCGGTGCCAGCCCTTCTCCAAACGTTGAATAACCTCTCCGTGATCTTGGACAAAGCCGAGGCCTATGCCGGGAACCGCAAGATTGATCCGGAAGTCCTGCTTAATTACCGGCTTGCCCCTGATATGTTTCCGTTCATTCGTCAGATCCAGATTGCAGCCGATCTCGCCAAGGGAGCCGCTGCGCGGCTTGCGGGAGTAGAAGTGCCGAAACACGACGACACGGAGAAGACCTTTGCCGATCTCAAGGCGCGGATCACAAACACGGTGGCATTCGTGCAATCCATCCAACCTAGCGACATTGATGGCTCTGAGAGTCGCGACATCACCCTAACCCTTGGTGAGCACACGTTAAGTTTTAAAGGCCAGTCCTATCTGGTGCATTTCGTGCTGCCCAACTTTTATTTCCACTGCACCACGGCCTACGACATCCTGCGGCACTGCGGTGTTGAACTCGGCAAACGGGATTTCATCGGTACTATCTAAACAAGAAGCAAGAGTCGCTGCTATGCGAATTGAATTGCGGGTTGACCGGAATGGCCAGACAATATTCCGAGCTGAATGTGATACCGAAAGGGGTAGCAGCTTTGCCGAATTCTCGAAGTTAGCTCTAAGGGAGTTCAGTCAGCGACACCCCGAAGTGTCGCTACTCGATGATGACGTTTGGCTGAAATTCGACACGGTTCGATGTCCAGAGGCCCCAAAGACTGGCTCGCCATAATAGCCCGACTGTCACGTGCGGGTTCTGAGTCACCACACTCCGGATAGGAATACTCAACAATGCAATATCTCACGCCACGGTCTCCGCAATTGTAGGCGGGGAGCGGGCTCACTGATAGCTGGGCGTACTCGTCCCCCGAAAAGAGGTACGTTCGCCGTAGGCCCGTTGTTGCGCGATTGCGGCGCTTGCATTAGCTTCCCGCGCGTCGTTTCCTTCTCAGGATCGCGCGCATGGCGAAGATGGTCAGGACCTGCAACATTGGGAAGAAGCGGCTATTCGTCAGCGCATTGAGCATTTCTGCTTCGTGCCATCAGCAGACTTCGGTGCGCGGGGTTAGGATGCCATGCCTAGCGCCTTGGAGATGTCGCGAAGTGTCGCCGTCTCAGCATCGCTTACTCGGACACCACCAAAGCCAAGAAAAGACCCCTCCACGGCCGCTTCTGCGACCTTCTGGCTGATCTCGCGGAGCCAGGTTTTGAAGGCTGCTGCCTCGTCAGGGGCCTTGGCATCGACGATGGCGGAAACCTCCCGCAGGCTCGCTAATGAACGCTGTACACATTCCGTGGGCTCCGCCTGGGCAAAGCGATCGCGCATTGCAAGAATGCTTCCATCGTCGGATCTTTCAAAATCAGCAACTGCTGCCTTGATGAGTTCGTTAGAATTGGGATCGCGTTTAGCTGCAGCGAGCGCCGGGGTGCCTGCAGCGGCTTCTTTAAGAGTACCCCACAAGCCGCTTGGATCGACTGCCGAAACGGCAATGCCGGCAGCTATGATGCTCTCTAACACCTTGGTCCATTCTTCCGGTGTGAAGTCATTTTTATTAGCCATGGCCGTTTCCAATGAGAGGAGTGTCCTTGCTAGGTATTTCTGCTGCTTAATTACGTCGAAATTTGAGCCCGAAGATGTGATCGCCTGGTGTCAAGACGAATAGCGCGCGGAGCTGCCCTCGCAAGCTCACCCTTGCGAGATAGAACGTCACGTTGAGCGGCCGGTACACCATCTGCTTGACGACCCCACTCAAGGCGGTCGAGGTCGGCTGGCCTAATCTCGCAATGACCTGCTCCTCACTCGAACCATCATCTCGCTAGGCTTTCGGCTGTCATAGCGGCATCTACGCGCCCCTGCTGACACTGTGCTGACACGGGTAGGCGGGGGTGTCGGGGTTTTCCGGGTAAGCCTTTGAATTTAATGGTGGGCGGTACTGGACTCGAACCAGTGACCCCTGCGATGTGAACGCAGTGCTCTACCAGCTGAGCTAACCGCCCGTTCGCTTTCGCGCCTTCTCGAGCCGCGATACCAGACAATACGGAAGAAAGATCGGCTCCGATCCGGATTTAGCGATCGGGTCCAGGGTAAGTCAAGGAACCGCCGGGCGGGAACGGCGGCCTGCCGAACACGCGTCGCGTGGATGAGGGGAGCTTTCGAGCCAGCCCCAGCGCAGCATTGGCGTCAAGCCAAGAGCTGCTCCCGCGCGACCATCTTGTTGACGGTGGCGAGCGTCGCGATCGCTTCGTCGGATTTTCCCTCGGTGCAGAGCGCGTCGGCTTCGTCCATGAGCGCGTAGATCTTTTCCTGATCGGCCTCGCTCAAAACGTTGTTATC
>CAWFRD010000031.1:0-134003 GCA_963818165.1 uncultured Alphaproteobacteria bacterium | reverse complement strand
GGGCAAGGCTGCTTCCTCCAGCGCGCCGGGGATATTATTGATGACTTGTCGGCCGACACTAAAATTCCCCGTGCATGCTTAGACTGCGAGCGACTTCTGTTTGAGATAATTCGCCACGGCAACTCCATAAGCAACTTTCCAATGAGGCTTGAGCAGTAGCCTTCCCCCAGCAATGCCGCCCGATACCCGCTGCTGAACAACAAACTCCGCGGCCATCCGGTAGTCCGAAGCATTGCCAAAACCGCTGATGTGATACGAATTAGTCCCTGCCCATCGATAGATGTAGAAGTTCATTTCTACTGGCAGCACTTCGGGCAGAGGCGCTCCCCCAAGGGCACGCAGGAACTTTGCCTCAATCGCGACGTCCTCTCCCGCACCTCGGGTGTGGGGATAGCCATCCACTTCGTCAAATAAGCTTCTTTCCCAACATGCGCTGGCATGGAAGAGATAATTGGTGTGTGGGCCGCTCATTTCCCCCCCGCTCAGCATGAATGACTGTGCCGGCTTGAAGAAGCGGCGGCCCTCGCGCAACTTGTCGACGCAATAAGAGAGACGCCAGGGCAAATAAATGTCGTCATCATCCCAGACGTAAAGCAAGTCGTGGGAGCAAAGCGCGGCGCAGGCGTTCCGCTTCTCGCCTAGACCGCGAAAGCGTTTTCTCACGTTGATAATTTGGACCTCAGGGTGGTCAAGTACAAGCTCCTGATCTGGGAGATCATTGAGGACGATCAGTTCCTTCTCACCTTCGTAGTCTTGACGAAGGAACGACTCGATAGCTTCCTCAAGGAGATGCGGCCGCCCATAGGTCAGACACATACAGGAAACAGGTGGGCAATCCTTCATCCCAATAACTCCGCAGTGGGAAGCCGCAAAAGGGTAGCAGGCCGTGAAGCACTGAAAAAGCTTGGTCTCCCTGTCTCCTCAATTTCCCTTTCATTAACAGGCTAGGTCCCAGCGGTATCATCCCCATAAGAAGAAGCCATCTATCTCGGGGAGGAGGCGACCGAAGCCAACGTCAAAGGCTTGAGTCAAGACGGGACGCTTGCCTCTGCTAGGATCGTGCACTTTGCCACCCACGGGCTGGTGAGCGGGGAGCTTGAGCATAATGCCGAACCCGCCTTCGTGCTTCACCTTATCAGCGCAAAGGCAATGTCGAATTTGAGATGTTCGTCACGGGTCCAAGCGGCCGTGGCCGCCTCTCGATGCGGTCAGCGCAACTATGTAGTGGGGCGGGGCCGTCGGTTCAGGGCGGCTTATATTGGCTCGGTACGCTCTTGCGATGACGATCACGGCCACGACGACATGAGCGCCAAGCACCGCACACATGATCCAAAAAAGGGTGGTGATCATACTTGTCGCCCGTTCGGCGAGCCCCAGCCCACCTCATCTAGCTAAATTGCGATTGGCCCCATTGGTTCCATGCATGGCGTCGAGGTGCTAGACGATGGCGCTAGTGGGGAAGCGTAACTGGCGATGAAGTGTTCAGTATTGTTTCCACAGCAACGGGTCGGTGCGGAGAGGGTGTCCGCCGGGAATGGCTGAAAGCCGCCATGGTGAGCCTCTATCAAGCCAACTCGGTTGGGATGCTCGCTGAAATAGCTATCAACTGGAGCGTACAAAGCGGCGGCGTTAGCGCGCTTGATGTTTCAGCTTGGAGCGGAGTTAGCCCGTAATGAATGACGTTTTCCGCCTAGCCGGGCTCGCTCACAATGGCGCCGATGATGACGTGGAGTTAGTCCGCTTTGTCGCTCGATTATGACGGCAGCCTGAACCAGTCAGCTCGAAACGCGATGATCGAAGCGATGAGATCGCGGATATCAAAGCTCGCCTCTCAAAACTCGAATTGGAGAGGAAGAAAACGACACGCAAGAAATCGGCTGATGCGATCACGCGGCATGATTTCGAAATGCTCGCCGAGACAATAGGCAAGCTGCTCGGTGAAACATTGAACAAGGAATTTGCAACGGTCGTGAAGCGCATCGATGAGTTAGAGCGACGGCCGGTCGTTGCTTACCGGGGAGGCTGGCAAGAGGGCTGCGCGTACGCGCGCGGCTCTTTTGTTTCCTATCAAGGATCAGTCTGGCATTGCAACGAGGATGGCAACGAGACGAAGCCGGGAACGAATGACAGTTGGACATTAGCCGTTAAGCGCGGACGCGCAGCAACGGCAACGAGATCGACGGGAGGGAACGATCGATGAGTCTCGCATTGCGCTATGTCTCCGCCGAAGAAGCTTCGCTACTGACCGAACGGCTTGCGAGCATGTGTCGGCAATTAGAATTTCTCCCGCTGATCTAGACCGCTGCATCGATGCTGCCTTGATGCCGTTGTTGGTTCAGGTCGAATTGTCGCGCGCGGCGGAAAGTGATCGGCGAGCAAAGATTAAATTGGTTGATTGAGATTGAGCATTCTCCTCCCTTCTGACGGTACGGCAATGGATCTCCTCAACGTGATTATCTTTAGCAAGGACCGGGCGGCCCAGCTTGACGCGCTGCTGCGTAGCATCCGCGAGCAGGTCGAGGGTTGGGAGCAACGTTCGCTCTGGAGCGTAATCTTCGCAGCCTCTGCGCCTCAGTTTTCCAGGGGCTACGAAATCGTGTGTGCCGAACATCGCTCGGCCGCGCTGGAGTTTATCGACGAGAGGTCACGGACCGGCGGTTTTAAGTCGATCGTGGTCGAGACCATGCAACGCCAACATCAAGCCAACGCCGCGCCATGGTCCATGTTTCTGGTCGACGACATGATCTTCAAAGCGCCGTGGCCCCTAGACGGCGGCAAGCCGATGCGGCGCCTCAAGGCCGACCAGAAGATATTGTGCCTTAGCCTGCGCATGTGCGCGCGCTACGACTATTGCTACGCCGAGAACCGCCCGGTGAAACCGCCTTTCATGGCGTTCTTCGGCAGCTGGAACTGGCTAAAGGCGAGCGGCGACTGGGGCTACCCGATGTCATTAGACGGGCACATCTTCCGGTACGACGAGATTTTACCGCTGGTGCAGCAGATCGAGTTTAATACCCCAAACACCTTCGAGGCTGAGCTCAACTGCCACCGCATTAAGGCGCGGCCCTTGATGGCCTGCTACGCCGAATCGGTGGTGGTGAACCTGCCTGTGAACTGCGTGCAGCACGACTTTAAGAACCGCGCCGGTGAGGAACATGGCATCAGCGCCGAAGAGTTAAACGCGGCGTTCCTGGGGGGTAAGCGCATAAGCTTGGCGCCGATCTACGCCCTCAAGGAAAACCGCGGCTGCCACCACGAAATGCCCATGCAGCTATGCTAAGCTTGGTGTCGGAACCGGAAACAAAGGTTCATATCGCGCCTTTGAGAGGCGCTGCTGACGGCAGAAGAGCCGACCAACCCCCTTCGGATCATGCACGCCCTAAGTTTTTTTGGTATGTGCACGACGTTCACCTTGTCCGTCGTACGCATCTCGCACAGCGCACCCGAAACTCCATCGGTCGAGGCGTCGTCCAACACCACGGCTCGCCAGTTTCGATGCGTCTGGCCTTGCAAGCTCTGCACGCACTCGGCGACAAATCGCCCTTGATTAAAACAGGGCACAATGATGCCGACGACAGATCTCAACGAAGATGTCGTCACGAGCACTCCCTTGTTCGGCCTCTGCCGCTCCGAGAACTCCCACTGTACACCCTGTCTCGCTCTGCTGGCACCCCCTCGATTGCCCTCGATGTCGTATGAACTGATCAGTTGGAGGTGCGCTGGGCTTTGCTAATGGATGCCATGAAATCATCTCTCTCAGCGCTGGCGCTTCTATGCTTCTGTCTTGTGAGCTGGGCGGCGGCGGAAACCCTCACCTTCCAGACGCTCGATGGCGATACGCAGCGGGGGGAAGTTCAGGCGAGCCTCATAGCGTCGAGGGCAGTCTGCATTTTAGTCCCACAGCACCCCTGCCTTGGCGTTGGTTGACAACACCTGGGGGGCCAATGCCTCAGTCACAGCAAAGATTATCGAGCCGGTCATAAAGACGAGAACAAACAGCGAGAGGGGGGCGACGAAGAACTTCATTGGTTGCCTCTGGGCGAAGGGTCCAGAGGCTAGTCCGCAAACCACTGATTAATCGTAAAGACGATGAAGACGAGTAGGCAGGTCACTGCCGCAGCCGCGATATGATCGGATGCAGGCGGCGGGCCGCGCCCGCATCGAGATCGGGCAGGCGAGCGACTATGTTTCCGCGAGGACGCCTAAATGAACTCATTGTTATGGATCATCCCCGCCATGTGAGCCTGACGCCTCCCACCATATGGAAGGCCGACATAAACCGCCGCGCCAAGCAGAAAGCCCTGCCACCAAATAAGCCCCGCCTTTGAGGCGAAGATATAGAGGGCAACCGCAACGATGCCAGCGCCGAGTTGCCTACGGCTATAGTTGGTGCTAACGGCAGCGTCTTTCTCGCTTTGGTGTTGTTGTCTTGCTAACTCCCTAGCCCAACCCTCTACCTCAACGTCCCTGCCTGTGAACCGGGGATATTATTGATGACTTGTCGGCCGACACTAAGAATCCCCCGTGCATGCTTAGACTGCGAGCGACTTCTGTTTGAGATAATTCACCACGGCAACTCCATAATCAACTTTCCAATGAGGCTTGAGCAGTAGCCTTCCCCCAGCAATGCCGCCCGATACCCGCTGCTGAACAACAAACTCCGCGGCCATCCGGTAGTCCGAAGCATTGCCAAAACCGCTGAGGTGATACGAATTAGTCCCTGCCCATCGATAGATGTAGAAGTTCATTTCTACTGGCACCACTTCGGACAGAGGCGCCCCCCCAAGGGCACGCAGGAACTTTGCTTCGAGCGCGACGTCTTCTCCTGCACCTTGGGTGTGGGGATAGCCGTCGACTTCGTCAAATAAGCTTCTTTCCCAACATGCGCTGGCATGGAAGACATATTGGTGTGCGGGCCGCTCATTTTCCCCCCGCTTAGCATGAATGACTGTGCCGGCTTGAAGAAGCGGCGCCCCTCACGTAACTTTTCGACGCAATAAGAGAGACGCCAAGGCAAATAAATGTCGTCATCGTCCCAGACGTAAAGCAAGTCATGGGAACAAAGCGCGGCGCAGGCGTTCCGCTTCTCGCCTAAACCGCGAAAGCGTTTTCTCACGTTGACAATTCGAACCTCAGGGTGGTCAAATACAAGCTCCTGATCTGGGAAATCATTGAGGACGATCAATTCCTTCTCACCTTCGTAGTCTTGACGAAGGAATGACTTGATAGCTTCCTCGAGAAGATGCGGCCGCCCATAGGTCAGACACATACAGGAAACAGGTCGGCCATCCTTCTTCCCAATAACTCCGCAGTGGGAAGCCGCAAAAGGGTAGCAGGCCGTGAAGCACTGAAAAAGCTTGGTCTCCCTGTCTCCTCAATTTCCCTTTATTAACAGGCTAGGTCCCAGCGGTATCGTCCCCATAAGAAGAAGCCATCTCATCCCCGGCGAAGCGTCACCACCGCACCGGCTGACTTCAAGACGGCAGTGACGCGCCGCCTGATCGACTACGGCTGGCCGAGCAGGCTGCCGGGCTCATCGTGCTGGGTTTAATCGAGCCCGGGAATGGCAGCGTGACGGTTACTTAAAGGCAGGCAGGATTGTCGCCGTGCGGGGGCCGAAGCAGTTTGCGCAGACTAGATCCCCCCACTGGTCGGAACCTTGATATCGGCCGGTTGAGATTGTGTGATGCTCTACAAGCAGAGGCCGCCACGAAGCGTGTGGCTCGATTTGGGTGCAGTCAAGAGATCGCCGTTTTGTTTCGCTATGCTACTAGGGAGACGAGGGGTACTACGGCTATCGGCATGGAGTACCCTCAATGTGTGACTACAGCTTAGAACACGTCACATCCCGCCCTGCAAAGGTAGGCGACAAGCTGATATCGACGGGTTTTCACCACACGATCACGCGCGGTTTTGCCTCGGTGGACGATACGAAGGTAGCGGTTTGTTTGTTCCTGGCACTGAGCTTGCCTTTGAAGACGAGGTAAAATGCGAAACCGGGTTCATCATTTCCCGCACGCTCGGCCACAAGGTGGCCAGTTTCCGCCAGATCAACAGGGGTCGGCCGAACCGTCATCACGACGCGCTTGAGTTCCCTGACGGAAAGATCGTCCTGCTGACGCATCTCCGCTTAGGTCAGAGAGCGACGGTGCTGCAAGTACCGGCAGGCGCATCCGCGAAAGTCGAGGGTGCTGAAGGCTACGCTTCACTCGTTGGGTAGCGCTTTTCGACGAGCTTTGACGCCTATCGAATTAGGTCTTCCTGCTAAGCGCGGGAGGACGCTTGATTCTCGGAGATGTTCGTCACGGGTCCAAGCGGCCGTGGCCGCCTCTCGATGCGGTCAGCGCAACTATGTAGTGGGGCGGGGCCGTCGGTTCAGGGCGGCTTATATTGGCTCGATACGCTCTTGCAATGACGATCACGGCCACGACGACATGAGCGCCAAGCACCGCACACATGATCCAAAAAAGGGTGGTGATCATACTGTCCCCCGCATTGACAGCCTACGTCGCCCTCCGGTTCGCGAGCGCTATGACCGCAACGGGGCCATCCGGCGAGTTGCGAGACTAGGCAGGAACGTAGGTCAACCTGATCACATCCTCGCCAATCCGATCATGAGCCATAAGGCGGAGCGGCGGCCGGGGTCCGGCGAAATATGGCTTGCCGTGACCAAGCACGACGGGGTGCAGGTAGATTCGATACTCATCGATCAGGCCAAGTTCGGTGAGGCTTTGCGCCAAGTCCGGGCCCGCAACTTCGATCTCCCCGTCGCGCTCGGCCTTCAGCTTGCGGATCGCGCCCTCGAGATCATCCTCGACAAGCCTGGCGTTGGGGCCGACCGACTTTAACGAGCGCGAGACGACCCATTTCGGCTGGTTACGCCACGCCGCCGCGAAGGCGCGTTCCTCTGCATCCCATTCAGGATGATCGTCGTCCCAGTAACGCATGATCTCATACATTTGGCGACCGTACACACTGCCCGCCTGCCCCTGAGCCTCCTCGATGAAGTGGCGGAAGAGCGTGGGGCTTGGCGCAAACGCCATATGGTCGACGTAGCCGTCCAGGGACTGGTTCATTCCGAACACGAGCTTGGCCATACCCACTTCCTTTCCTTACGCGGTACATCCGCGCGGCGCTGGTTGCGTTATGCAATCGGTTGTAGGCTAGAATCCGGCCATTATCGTAGCGCTATAATAGGCCACGCCAACCCCAACACCGGCCGCTGCCAGGTTAATGGAAGATGCGTGGCAGGAGCTAAGGAATGAGGGCCTTGCCGACGCTGCGTCAGTGAGAGGCAAGTTGGCCACGACGATTGTGGCTCTTGCAGCCGTTGGTGAAACCGATCCGATTAAGTTGAAGAATTTCGCTCTGCACGCAGCTAGAGCGACCTACAGGCCAAGAAAACTCCGGGCGGAACACAAGGGTGTTCAAGCCAGTAACGTATCGGCTTAGACAATCTCAGCGTCTTTCGTCGGGTTTGCCAGTTCGCCGAAAACGCTTTTGGCGTCAATAAGCGCGGATGGGGAGGTTTGCCCCCCGAATCGTGCAATCAACCGCATGCGAATTAGGTGGGCTTAGTGTGCAATTGCTTGCACGGTGCCCGACAGGTCGAACCAACGTTCTGGGCTCATCCCGACTTAACAGGACGGGCCGAATTGCAATTAATTGCACACGCTGACAATCCCGTTTTTCGCCTAACCATGTTCGCGCACTTCGTCAGCCAGGCGCGCTGTGGCAGGAATCAGGCAAGGCTCGGCGTTCGTTATTGGCAACGCCGCCCTTTATTCCTGCACTTTCTTTTCAACGATAAAGCTCAATACCAGAAGCGTTACTGGCCAAATAGCTACCCAAATTCCCAGCCGCTCTGCATGAGCTTCTTGAAGGACCGCTCTTAATGCAGGATCGGCAACACCGCTAAGGACTGGCCTCATGGGTTCCAATTCTGGCCCCAAGTACCATATCAGCCACGCAAGCGGGATAGCGATAATTCCCAGCCAAAACAAAACTTGAGGTAACAATTTCATGTTTTCCTCCTCTGGCCGTATTGCAGAACGTGGTCATCCGAATACTCGTTGCTAAAACTAACTCGAAATGCGCTTAACTCACGATCCGGATCGAGCAGCGAGGAATTGTCGTTTTCCGGGCTGTTCAACCGCGTCGAGACCGCCACATTATCATGAGTTCCGCCGGGAAAGGCGTGAGCAGTTCGTGGGGGTCGGGTTCCAGCCTGACCATCCGTCCTTGGGGATCATCGCTTTGCAATTAATTGCACGGCTCACCGACCCGCCATCCTCCAGCGCCTTACCGAATATCTCACCTCGCCTTGCTAGCTGGTTGCGAGGACCCACGCAGCGTGACGATGGCGAGTTGGCCGTCGGTGTGCCACGGATCGCCGCCACCGTTCTTGCCGTCAAGCTCGGTGTGGAAGCCGTCCTTCCAGTCGATGGACTGGACCATGCTGGCCTGTTGTAGCTCGCTGACCAGCCGGTCGCGCTCGGCATCCACATCCGGCGCGATGTGGTGGGTCACCTGCCCGGTGGTGTGGCTGAACCCGACGCTTCGGTCGAAGGTCGCGGCGCCGCACCAGATGGTCCGGTCCTTATATCGGTCGTCCCACCGCCAGAAGCGCACGTGGTGTCGCTTGCCCGGACCGCCAGTGATCGGCTGCTCAAAGGCATGGTCCTGCTTGCGGCCGAACAGGAACAAATTGCTCACCGGCGCATCGTCATCGGGGCGATGAAGCACGGTATCGGCGGCAATGCGCACGCTGCTCGCCACGGTGATCGGGTTTGCCGGAAACCAGCCTGCCGCATGCATGGCCCGCACGAGCGTGTCCTCGTCGCCGGCCAGCGCGATGTTGATCGGATCGCCGGGATGCCCGTCGCCGGTTTGCGTAGAGCGCTCAAGTTCGGCGAGAAATGGGTGACGGCGGAAATAGATCGCCCAGAGCTTGGGCACGATCAGATAGGCGGCGACGGCCCAGGCGAGTGTGATCAGCAGAAGAGTGTTGATATCCATCGAGAGCGCGAGCCTAACCCAGAAATCGGCTCTATCCGAGGTTGATATGGGCCAAAAGGTTGCCAGCGGTCGGAATCGGGGTGATTATCGCGAGTGACCACGGGCGCTGAGATCGATGCCTCGCGGCAATGCGAGGCACGCGGCCTGAAGCAAGACCACAACACTATGAGCGATGATCTGAAATTTCAGTTGCGCTTGACGTTGAGCGACGAATTCGCGCAAGTGGCCCGGAACGTTCCGGGCGACCCGTCGATTTCTACGCTGACGGATATATTGAACAGGCATGATGCTGTCATGAAATGCCAGTTCGATGCTTTCGCAGATTATGTCAGCGAGGCCGAAGCCAACGGCATCGAAAATTTTCATCTTTATGAATGGACGAAAAAAACTATCGACGACCCTGCCAAGAAGTCAAAATACACCAAGTCTTTCGCGCTTTATGTCGGGGGCGACGAGGTCTACGAAAAGGACAAAGCGGACGCGCTAGAGGCCGAGCTGAAGCCTCTACTCGGAGGTCCCATCGTCGCGAGGATGTTCAAATACGATACTGATCCCGCCCATAACCCACAGCCGCCGCGCCAAACATAGATCAAATCCTTAGCGTGGGCGATGGCGGGGACCGTACGACATCACCTCATGTTCGCCAGCGCGAAGGCAATGTCGAATGCGAGATGCTCCTCGGTGGTCTAGGGCCATGGGTCTTCTCTTAGCTAATCACGCCCCAGACCGTTCCGTGTCGGAGGTATTTCGTCCGGCGAGATGGCGTCTCGCTGAACTGAAGCGTGGACCTAGGGGAATTGATAAAACTGATCGTTCAGGTACTTGATGATGTTCTGCATCTCAATCGCGGATAATTGTAGGCTTGCCATGTGACTGCAGTTGGCCAACTGCCCTTTCAGCGCACCTAAAGACCGAATGCGTCGGTCCTTGCGGGTGTAAACGCCAGTGTCGTGGCATCCCAGGCAGTTAGCGTCATGCATGACGCTCCCGTCGGCGCTGTTGCCCGGCAATTCGGCGGCGTAAGCGCTCGGCATCAATAGGATCAATAGCGATAGGCACAGAACGCTTTTCATGGCTTGCCTCCGACTGTAGCAAAGCAAAGGCGGAAATTGGAGTTGGTGAGACGATGGCTTGCGGTTAGTGCCGAAAGGAGGCGCCCTTCGTCTCTGCAAGCAAATGATGGCTCTACCTCCTTTTCTCTATGCACCTGTTAGCGTTGGGATCCCATAGACCGGCAGCTTCCTCGCAGTCGGCCTGGTTCGTTGCTTTCTCCCACCTTCTCGGGTTGTTTTGCCCTTCGTTGCCGACGGCGGCTTCCGGCGGCGTCTCGCTGGTCTCTAAATCACGCCAGAGTTCTTGGTTCTCATAGTTTTGGAACGACGATAGTAGCAGCGCTTTCTACGGGAAGCGGAGTGATGGCCAGAGCGGGACTGACGAAGGTGAAGGCGCCGAACGCGAGCGCGGCGCTTGCTTTGATGAAAGAGTACAGCATAACGAGACCTCCTATGGCCTGTGCATGTGCCATTCTATTTCAATCTTACGGCAAATGGCGGTGCGACTCGCCAATCTGCATCGCTTGCTCGATGCGCTCCGCAATGCTGGCGTCGAGTTGCTAGACGATGGCTTGCGGCTGGTGCCGAAGCCGCCCGCATAGCGTTCGCGCTTCCGTGCCCTAGCGGCTGCAAAAGTGTCGTACAAAGTGTAGTACGGAACCGAAAACCCCCCGCAAACCCTTATGCAGCAACGGGTCGGATCGGAGAGGGGTGGATTCGAACCCACGGTACGGTTACACGTACAATGCCGGCCTTCTTCTTTTAGACGCTTGGTTTTCCCGTCTTGCGCTCTGCCGGAGGCACGTCCTCGGGCGATACTTTGCCTGGACCCGTTGCAGGTCCAGTAGGCGGCGGTGCCGGCTTCGCGCCTGGCTCAGTCTTCCTCTCAGGCTTCTCGGGCGTGGCAGGGGTGTAAACGGAAGGCGCGGCCTTCTCCTCGGGACTCTTCTTCTGCCGGTCGGCGGCAGGCCGTTCGTGTAGGGGAACTTCCCCCGGGGCTTCGGCTGGTGCGGCAGAAGGCGGGGCCTTAGGCTTGGTCCCAGGCTTCGGCTTGGCGGCTACCTTCTTCGCGGGCTTGTCGGGCGAAGGAGGCTCCTTTTTCGCAGAGCCTTTGCCGGAAGGCTTTCGCTTGGGCGCATGTGACGGGCGGTTCTTCTTCGCAGGCGGCGCAGGCTGGGCCGGCTTTGGTTCATCGCCGCCGAGGCCGAATAGGCGCCGCAAGAAGTGCAAGAAGCCGGGCTTCTTACCGTCGCTCATGGTCTCACCGGAATGAGCGCAGCCACATCAGCAACCAAGAATTCCATAATTCCCCTCCCGGTGAAGAGTTCGCCCCGAAACACTAAAAAGAAAGCGCGGCTTCAGCAACCGGGCTTCTTCTTTCGCCGCATAAAGTCTCTGACAGCGCGGCCTGTGGCAAATGCCACAGCGCGAGTCGGGGTGATGACGCAGAATCTCCTTACGCTCAAGTTGGTTTGAAGCTGAAACTTGAAAGGAGTGCGCCATGAATACGGCAATCTTGCTCGCGGTAGCCGCGATGATGTTCAGCGGGGCCATCGGCCTCAACGTCTTGCTTGCACTCTATTGATTTTACGCAGGACTAATGCACAGGAGCGGAGGTACCTGATCTGCTAAGTGCCAAGAGCGGACCTTTACTGCGAGGCGGCATCGCCCCAAAGGTTGCTTGATTCTAACAGCGCTCAGGCAGAGATTGGCTCTCGCTAGTGAGGGGCATCCGTAATCAGGAGGCACCCATGCGTATTATCCCTATTCATTCAGCCAAACGACGATCCAGTCGAACGAAACTCAGTCATGCGGGCTCAGCCACCACCATGGTGGTTCTCGCCGTCGGCTTGGCAGCGCTCGGATCGGCTGCTTCGGCGGTCGCTCAGGACGGCGAAGCGGCCAAGGTCGATTACCCTACGGGTTATCGCGACTGGACGCACGTCAAGAGCATGGTAATTCAACCCGGACATCAGCTTTACGAATCCTTCGGCGGGATACATCACATCTACGCCAACCAATCCGCCCTGGAAGGCTACCGAACGGGATCGTTTGCTGACGGCTCTGTCATCATCTTCGACCTACTGGAAGCCACCGCAGCCGACAACGCGATCACCGAGGGCAAACGTAAGGTCGTCCGAGACAAGCGCTAGGCGCTTCTCAGAACCAACCAGCGCCTCGACGCTCGCCCATTTTCGCTTGAGCCGCTCCTGCTCGCTCTCGACCTCGTCCTCGGTCAGATCGGCAAATGTGCCAATAGCGGAGGTCAAGGTCACTTCAAACCGCTATTGTCGAAACCAGGGAATTGTCAGGTAAACGCACCCGATCATTGCGATCAAAGGGGTGACCCACACCCACCCAGGCCAGAACCCGCGCCACCAGCGATCCGGCAGCAACGTGGCAACAAGGCCGATCACGAAAGCGCCCAGGGCGGCTGAGGCAACCCAGCCGTACCACCACATCTCTGGCGCAAGAAATGCCATTGCTGAGTTTGCGACATCACGGGAACGATGCATTCCCAGAAGCACGACACCAAGCGAAGGATAGACAGTAAACAATGCAAGACCGTACGCCCGCGCGACCACGTAGAGGAGGCCGAATGCCATTCCGTAAGCAAAGGCGAACCGGCTAAATGTAGGAACGGATATCACGACCCGAAGCCCATGATGTCATTCATGATGTGACCGACGAGAAAGCCCCACCAGATGACGAACGCAAGGACAGCGAGCAGCGCGTGCCCAGCCTCGTTCATCGCCAAGCGGTCGCCGCCAGCAAACCCAATATGCAGGCAGCAAGCCCAAGCCGATGGCGAGGAAGTCCTCTTTGAGTTCAAGGAGGCCGAAGTAGTCCGGTGCCAATCCGGTGCCAATTTCGCCGTTTGTTCTACAGAAAAGCCCGAAAGCTCCGACCTTTTTGCCGCCCGTAATGGGTTCGCTTGCCTTCTTGCAATCGTCTGTGCAGGTTCATCGCCCGGAAACGGAAGGACTATTCTTCAATGACGCCCCCAGAACTGCTCAGGGCCATGTTCCAGGCCGCGGTTGACGCGGCGCTTCCCTCGCTCTGCGTGCCGGCGCATCTCCCCCCGCGGCCAAAGGGCCGCACGATCGTAATCGGCGCGGGCAAGGCTTCCGGAGCGATGGCCAAGGCGCTCGAGGATGCCTGGGAGGGCCCGATCGAAGGGCTCGTCGTGACGCGCTACGGCTATCGCGTGCCCATGGAGCGGCTGGAGGTGGTCGAGGCCGCTCATCCGGTACCCGATTCGGCGGGCCGCGAGGCCGCCCTTCGCATCTTCAAGCTCGTCGAGGGACTGACCGAGGACGACCTCGTGCTGTGCCTGATCTCGGGCGGCGGCTCGGCTTTGCTTGCGCTCCCGCCCAAGGGGCTCTCGCTCGAAGACAAGCAGGCCGTGAACAAGGCTCTGCTGAAGAGCGGCGCCACGATTTCGGAGATGAACACGGTGCGCAAGCATCTTTCCGCCATCAAGGGCGGACGGCTCGCCGCCGCGGCCGCCCCCGCCAAGGTCGTCGCGCTGATGATCTCCGATGTGCCGGGCGACGATCCTTCGATCATCGCGTCGGGCCCGACCGTCGCCGACCCTTCGACCAACGAGGACGCGCTTGGGATCATCGAGAAATACAAGATCGACGTGCCCGCCTCCGTGCGTGACAGGCTCAAGACCGCCGACGAGACGCCGAAGCCGGGCGATAAGCGTCTTGCGCGGGTCGAGAACATCATGATCGCGACGCCGCAAGCCTCGCTCGAGGCGGCGGCCGCGGTCGCCGAGCGCGCGGGCGTAAAGCCCGTCATCCTCGGCGACTCGATCGAAGGCGAGTCGCGCGACGTTGCACTCGTTCACGCCGGCATCGCCCGGCAATGCGCGCTGCGCGGTCAGCCGGAGAAGCCGCCTTGCGTGCTCATATCGGGCGGCGAAACGACCATCACACTCAAAGGCAAAGGCAAGGGCGGGCGCAATACCGAGTTTCTGCTCGCGCTTGGGATCGCGCTCGACGGGATGAAGAAGATCTATGCCATCGCCGGAGACACTGACGGTATCGACGGCTCGGAGGATAATGCGGGCGCGCTGATCGATCCCGATACGCTCGCGCGCGCGGCGGCAAGGGGCGTGAACGCGAAGGCCATGCTCGCCGACAACGATCCGTGGAATTTCTTCAACGCGATCGGCGATCTGCTGGTGACCGGACCTACCCTCACCAATGTCAACGATTTCCGCGCGGTGCTGATCGAGAAGTAGAGCGATCCTAGCCCGCTCGGCGCATCAGCATGCCGGAGAGCGGCCGCGGCGCCTTTGCTGCTTGGGCTTGCGGTAGCCCTGGCGGGGCGCCTTCATGGCGGCGCTGCTCGATTCCGAGGAGGACGTTGACCGCCTCAAGCTCGACCCGGAAATCCTTGACCTTGCTGTCATGGTCGCGCTTGAGCTGCTCCAGCCCCATTTCGAACTGGGCCTGCGATGCCTTGATATGCTCGCCAATTATGGCCGCCCGCTCTTGCAGGTCGTTGCGAATATCGCGCATGGATGGGATCCCCCGACTTGGTTGACGCCGGTCTAACCCCGTGACGGGCCTCCCGGTTCCCTGTTCGCGGCTTCACAATCGTTTTTTGAAGCGGCAGGGCTGGTCGACGGTCGGAGGGGTTTCAAGCTGAACCACCATCAAGCTCACGGGATCATTGCCGATATTTCCCGAACGATGGCCGACACGCCCCTCGGCGTCGGGCTTGGTGTCCCGATCCGCGGCGAGCCGAACATCGCCTGGATTGAGATCGACGCGGGTAGGCGCTTACCGCATCGTTATAGCATTGCGGGGCTCTCGGCGCTTTTCTGTCCGCAGCATCGTTGGCGCCTACAGAAAGCCCGCCGCGTCTGAGGCGCGGCGGGCTCCACTGAGGCACAAGCTTGAGACGGGTGGAGGTCTTAGCTCGGCAACAGCACCGTGTCGATGACGTGGATGACGCCGTTCGACTGCATCACGTTCTTGATGGTGATCTTGGCTGAGTCGCCTTTGGCATCCCACACCCAGATCGCGCCGTCCTTGGCCTCGAAGGTCAGCTCTTCGCCTTCGACGGTCTTGTACATGGCCTTGCCGCCGCCCTTCTCGATCGCCGCCATCAATTCCTTGGCGGTGAGACGTCCGGGAACGACGTGGTAGGTCAGGACCTGCGTCAGCTGACCCTTGTTCTCGGGCTTGAGCAGGGTGTCGACCGTGCCGGCCGGGAGCTTGGCGAAGGCATCGTTGGTCGGCGCGAACACGGTGAACGGGCCTTTGCCCTGGAGCGTGTCGACGAGACCGGCGGCCTTCACGGCTGCGACCAGCGTGGTGTGGTCCTTAGAGTTGACGGCGTTCTGGATGATGTTCTTCGTGGGGAACATCGGGGCGCCGCCTACCATCACCGTCGATTCCTTGGCGAAGGTCGGCATGGCGGTAAAGGCTGCGAAGACAAGACCGGCCGCAGCAACGCCGGACAAAGCGAATTTGGCGAACTTCATGACATCCTCCTGAGTTGCCTGTTGTCCCATTGGGGGGTACGGGCAGAGTTACGGAGGCGTGCGCTCAGGCGGATGCAGACACGTGCGATGACGTTTTCGTGATCCGCACCCCGATGTCATGCCCGCGCAGGCGGGCCCCCAGTAAACCCCGGTGATCGTTACCAGCGAGCGGTGGCGGCGACTTCATCGGCCGCCTTCGCAGACGATGACAAGGGCAAAGGGCTCGAGCTAGAGCTGGGCGAGCTTGCCGTTGGCGATCACGGGACCTGTAGGCTGGCCGGTGGGCGAGCCGCCAAGAGGCTCGAGCGAAACCGCGAGCACGGCCTCATTGTTGACCTCTGTCAGAAGATCCTTCGGCACCTTGATCGTCACCGGCCGGTTGGGATCGATCAGCCCGAGCGAATGCGGCTTGTCGCCGGGCGGAATCAGCCAAAGCTCCAAGGATTTCTGCTCCGCGCCGAGTAGCGCCGCAGGCACGATGGTGAGGCTCGCTTCGCCCGTATTTGACAGCGGCGACGAAGCCCGCCCGCCCGCCATCGACGTCGAGCCGCGCGACCAGAGGCGCGCCCGGCGTGCCGACCGCGCCAACATAAATGAGCGCGGCGAGACAGGCGGCGGCGAGCGCGCTCGCCCCAAGGGCAAGGCCGCGCCAGAAGCTCAAACTCCGCCAGAGCCCCACAGTCTCCCCGCGACCGGCACGGCCGATCGAGGCCTCGATCCTTGACCACAGGGCGCGCGGCGGCGCGACCTCGGGGACGGCCGACGCAAGCCCTCCGAGCCGCTCTTCCCAGAAGGCGACCTCGCGGGCGAAGGCAGGGTCGCGGCCGATCCTTCGCTCGGCGGCGCCGCGTTGCGCGGCGTTGAGCACGCCGAGCACATATTCGGCGGCGGTCAGGCCCATGCCCTCATTGTCTCTTCTGCCGGTGTCGCTCATCGCTCGAGACACGTTCTCAATTTGGCAAGTCCACGCCTGATCCAGCTCTTCATCGTCCCGAGCGGCACGTCCGACCGTTCGGCAAGTTCCTCATAGGTCAGCCCGTCGATAAAGGCCGCGCGAATCGCCGCTTGCTGCCGCGTCTCAAGTTCCTCAAGACACGAATAGAGCCTGCGGTTCTCCTGGGCGGCTTCGATCGTCTCGGTGGCGATCGGCGCGGGATCGGAAACGCCGGATGCCTCCTCGATCGGGCCGCTAAGCCTTGCCACCGCGCCCGAGCGGACGCGGTCGATGGCGCGATTTCGCGCAATGGCGACGAGCCAGGTGATCGGGCTCGCGCGAGCTTCATCGAAGCTCGCCGCCTTCCGCCATACATTGAGGTAAACGTCCTGCAACACGTCCTCCGCCTCGCCGCGGTCATTCAAGATACGGAGGCAGACGCCAAATAGCTTCGCCGCGGTCTCGTCATAGACGAGGCGCAAGGCGGCGCGGTCGCCGCCGGCCACTCGGCGGAGCGCCGCGGCGAGTTGTCTGCGCCTTGATTCTGCGTCCATGGGGTGCGCCGAGAGGATTGCAACGCGCCCCTCTCCTACCGCGCGCGCTGCCTCCTTGTCTCTAATCATCACTGCGGACGGGCTGTTCGAGGCAGGCATTTCGCAGTTGCGAATTGGGGAGGGCGCGCTACTCTCCCCGGCGGGACGGGGTTTGCTAGGCTTTTGCGATTCGGGGCGTAAGGACACGGCCTAGGGGCGTGTCGGTTGTAGATCGGGATCGCGGTCCGGTCCGCACGCCACGGAACAGTCGAAATTGGAACCACTATAGGGATCGACCCCATCGGGAGGGGCCTGGGGAGATCGTTGCCCCAGATGTGTTTCGTCCGGGTGGCCCGCAGAGCGGGCCCCTTGCGGCACTGGATTGGATGAGGGGTTAGGGATGAACTTGCGGCGCGCCGGTCTTGGCCTCATCGTCGGAGCCGTTTTGCTGGCGCCGGCTTCCGCTTCCGCCGGCCCCGCCCTCGTCTTCGAACCCTATAACGGCACCGTGTTCTACGCCGAGGATCCCGATGCCGCCTGGTTCCCCGCCTCTCTCACCAAACTGATGACGGCCTATGTCGCCTTCCAGGCGTTGAAGGCCGGCACCGCCAAACCCGACACCAAGGTCATCTGCTCCAAGAAGGCGACGGAGCAGGCACCGAGCAAACTCTGGTTGAAAGAGGGCGAGGAAATCACCCTCGACGTCGCGCTCAAGGTCCTCATCGTCAAATCGGCGAACGACGTTGCCGTTATGATCGCCGAGACGGTAGCCGGCAGCGAGGAGGCGTTCGTCGCGCGCATGAACGAAGCGGCGAAGCGCCTCAACATGACGCGAACCGTCTTTGCCAACGTCAACGGCCTGCCCGACGAACGCCAAGTCACAACCGCCCGCGATCTCGCCAAGCTCGCCCGCGCCATCATCATCGAATTTCCGGAACAAGCCGATCTGTTCACGACCATACAGGTCCAGGTCGGCAAAAAGCTCCTGCGCACGCATAACGGTCTTCTCGTCAGCTACCCGGGAGCCGATGGGATGAAGACGGGGTTCATTTGCGATTCAGGCTTCAACGTGGTGGCGAGCGCGACCCGCGAGGGCCGCAAGCTTGTCGCCGTGATCCTCGGCGAGCCCTCGGTTGCCTCGCGCCGCGAGCGCGCCGTCGATCTGCTCGATAACGGCTTCAAGCGCTATTTCTGGAAGTCGCTGTTCGGCACGAGCCTCGACGGATTGGCCATTCAAGCCTCGTTGAGCAGCGGCCCAACCCATCTTCGCGACAGTGTCTGCGGCGTGCGCAAGGCCGCGCCGACGAAAAAAAGAGTTGTCCGCAAAAAGAAGTCGCGGAGCACCGCAAGCTCAGGCGGCCAGTGAGCCCCATTTCGCGCCAGTCTCTCTGTCTCGCCGTGTGTACTTTGCTGGCCGCTTCCATTGCGCCCGCGTTCGCCGCGACAATCGAGCCGCCGGACAACATCGCCGAGGCGCTCGCCGAGGCGGCGCGCGCCTGCAGGGATATGGACGGCATGCCCAACACCAATGCCGTGCTCAAGATGGAGGACATCAACGGCGACGGCGGCGAGGACTGGATCGCCGACTATTCAAAGTTGAAATGCGAGGGCGGCATCAATCCGCTCTGCAGCGACGCGGGCTGCACGATCCAGATCTATTTCTGGGGCGGCGGGACGTCCTGGGACGTGGTGTTCGAGGACCTCGTGAAGAGCTACAAATTCGGCAAGAACGGCGGCAAGCGCATGCTCTACGTGACGACCTCAGGCATCCCTTGCAACAAGGCGGTCAGCGAAACCTGCAAATATACTTATCGGCTCGAGACGGACACGGTCGTTCCGGTCGAGTAGCCGCGCCAGGCCTAGAACGACGAGCCGGGCTCCTCCAGAAAGGCTAGTTCCGCTGCGGTCGAGACGCGGCCCGAGCACGTTATTCCGGTGGGGGAAGCGGCCGAAGCGCGCGATGATCGACTGGTGCCTCAGCGCGAAGTCGAGATTGTTCGGATTGCCGAGCGCCGTGAACAGCGTGACGGAGCGCGCTTGATCGTCAAGCGTCTCCGCGTGCTGGAACGGCATGTAGATGAAGGCGCGCTGCTCGGGCGGAAGGCGCATGTCGATGCCTTCGTCGATCGAGCGCTTGGCAAGCGTGAGCGCCGCCTGATCCGTGGCGAAAGCGCGCGGATCGTCGCGAAACATGTTCCGTGGGAACTGATCGAGCATGAGGATCGCGGCAAGCATGCCTTTCGGTTCGGCGATCCATGCTGGCCGCACGCTCGTCTTCAGCGCCTCATATGTCGCTTCGAAACTTTTGGCTATCTCGGCATCGATTGCCGGGTCCTTGCGATACCAGTCCTCGGGCTTCAGCGTCTCGAACCAGAAACGAACAATCTCATCTATGTTGCTGGGGTCCATCGGCTCCAAGAAGGCTAGCGGGCGGCGCGGCAATCGCCGCCTCGATGACCGCGAGCGCTTCGGGCGAAGCCCAGTCGGCGGGACCGACGAGGCGGGCGATTTCGCGACCCTGGCGGTCCACGATCAACGTGGTCGGCATGCCGACAGCCTTCAATGTCGCAAACAGCTTGCCCGTGGGATCGGTGTAGAGGGGAAGGTGCGTGGCACCGGTCTCTTTGAGAAAGGCTGCCGCCTTCTCCGGACCCCCTTTGTCGATATTTACCGCGACCACGGCGAAGTCCTTGCCGCCGAGCTTGGCCTCAAGCTTGTCGAGTGCCGGCATCTCCTCGCGGCAGGGAACGCACCAAGTGGCCCAGATATTCATGAGCACGACCTTCCCCGCGAAATCTTCGAGCGTCGTCGTGGCCCCATCTGCTGCGAAGGAAAAGTTAGGTAAATCAATTGGTTCCTGGCGTACCACGAGGGGCGCCATGGTGCCCTTGTTGAGGCCCCCGAGCGCACTTGCCGCGCCCGGTGCGGGGGCGGCCGGGGCACTTTCAGGGGGCGCAGCGACGGTCTCGCCGGACCGGCCATTGTCAGAGGGGGCGAAACTCAAATATACCGTGCCGAATCCGGCGATCGCCGCAAGCAATGCGGCGACGAGATAGATGGCCGGCGGCGCGGCGCGTTCGTTGCGTCTGCTCAAATCTTCCCGCTCACCTTGTCTGGCCCTAAGGCGCAAGCGATGACGAACAACATATGGGGCGGCCGCTTTGCCGCCAGTCCTTCCGAAATCATGGAGGAGATAAATGCCTCCATCGACTTCGACAAGCGCTTGTGGCGTCACGATATCGTGGCCTCCAAGGCCCACGTCGCCATGCTCGGGGCAACCGGCATCATCGAGGCGAAAGAGGCCGATGCGATCGCCGCCGGTCTCGACACGATCGCGGCCGAGATCGAGGCAGGCAAGTTCAAGTTCTCGCGCGCGCTCGAGGACATACATCTCAATGTCGAGAGCCGCTTGCGCGAGCTGATCGGGCCCGTGGCGGGCAAGCTCCACACCGCGCGCTCGCGCAACGACCAGGTCGCGACCGATTTCAAGCTCTATGTGCGGGACGAGATCGGAGCCATCGACAGGGCCATTGCCGCGCTTCAGCTCGCGCTTGCCAACAAGGCGCTGCAATACGCGGGCGCGGTGATGCCGGGCTTCACCCATCTCCAGACGGCCCAGCCGATCACCTTCGGCCATCATCTCCTCGCCTATGTCGAAATGCTTGGGCGGGACAGGGGCCGCTTTGCCGACGCCGCCAAGCGGCTCGGCGAGTGCCCGTTGGGTGCGGCGGCACTCGCCGGCACTTCGTTCCCCATCGACCGGGAGGAGACGGCGCGCGCGCTCGGCTTCGCGCGGCCCGCGGCCAATTCGCTCGATGCGGTCTCAGACCGCGACTTCGCGCTCGAGGCTCTGTCCGCCGCCGCCATCGCCGCCATGCATCTATCGCGGCTCGCCGAGGAGATCGTGAACTGGGCGTCGCCGCAATGGGGCTTCGTGCGGCTCTCCGACAAGTTCACGACCGGCTCCTCGATCATGCCACAGAAGCGGAACCCCGATGCAGCCGAGCTCGTGCGCGCCAAGACCGGGCGGATCGCCGGAGCCTTCCAGACGCTTCTGATGGTGATGAAGGGCCTGCCGCTCGCCTATGCCAAGGACATGCAGGAAGACAAGGAGCCCGTGTTCGATGCCCTCGATGCGCTGAAGCTCGGGATCGCCGCCATGACCGGCATGGTCGCGGACCTGGAGCCCGATCTCAAGGCGATGAAACGCGCCGCGTCCTCGGGGCATGCAACCGCAACCGATCTCGCCGATTGGCTCGTGCTCAAGCTCGGCCTCCCGTTCAGGGACGCGCACCACACCGCCGGCAAGATTGTGGCGCTTGCCGAATCACGTGGCTCGGACCTCAAAAAACTGCCGCTTTCCGAGCTCAAAACGGTCGAGAAGCGGATCACGGAGGAGGTTTATTCGGCGCTCGACGCCTCTGGCTCGGTCAAAAGCCGCACTAGCTATGGGGGAACCGCCCCCTCAAACGTCAAAAGGCAGGCGAAACGGTGGATAAACCGTTTGGAGAAGGACGCCGAAACGCGATAAAAGCATAGTCGAAGAGCCGCAAAAAAGGCTTGAGGGAACAGGGGCACGACCATGGGAAGCGCTCTGCGCATCCTTTTAACGCTTGTGCTGGTGTTGACCATCGGACTTTCGGCCTGCGGGCGGCGGGGTACGTTGGACCGGCCCAAGCCGACCTATCCTGAAGCCCAGGCCGACCCGGCTACGAAGATGTCGAAGGCTCCGGCCCGCCGCCTCTGGATCGACCGCTTGCTCGAATAGACGCCCCCTTCCTCCAATGCACCATTTCGCCTACCGGCGCGGCGTGTCCCACCTCAATGTGCTCCACGCCGAGGAGGTCGATCTTTCAGAGCTCGCCTCCGCAGTCGGAACGCCCTTCTATTGCTATTCGACCGCGACGCTCGAGCGTCACTACCGCGTCTTCGCCGACGCCTTCGCCGGCATGTCCGCTACGCTCGTCTGCTATTCGGTCAAGGCAAACTCGAATCTCGGCGTGCTCGCTACGCTCGCCAGGCTCGGCGCCGGCATGGACGTCGTGTCGGAAGGCGAGCTTCGCCGCGCGCTTGCGGTCAAGGTTCCGCCCGAAGGAATCGTATTCTCGGGCGTCGGCAAGACGCGCGAGGAGATGGCGTTCGCGCTCGATGCCGGCATCCTTGTCTTCAACGTCGAGTTCGAAGCCGAGCTTCGGGCGCTTAGCGACGTCGCCGCGACGCGCGGATTGACGGCGCGCATCGCCTTCCGCGTGAACCCGGACGTCGATGCCAAGACCCATCACAAGATCGCGACGGGCAAGGCCGAAAACAAATTCGGCGTGCCCTTCGAGGAGGCGCCTGCGCTCTACGCGCTTGCGAGCCGGCTTCCCGGGATCGCGCCCAACGGCGTGCATATGCATATCGGCAGCCAGATCACGGACCTTGATCCGTTCCGCAATGCGTTTGCCCTGCTGAAGGAACTGGTCGAACGTTTGCGCCAGGACGGCTTCGCAATCGACTTCGTCAATCTCGGCGGCGGACTCGGCATTCCATATCGCAATGACCAGCCGCCGCCCCCCTCGCCCGCCGAGTACGCCGATCTCGTCAAGGAAGCGGTCGGCGGACTTGGCGTGAGGCTTCTATTCGAACCCGGCCGCATGATCGCGGGCAATGCCGGCATCCTCGTTTCCCGCGTGCTCTATGTGAAGGGCGGCGCGTCGTCGAAGACGTTCACCGTCGTCGATGCGGCGATGAACGACCTCCTGCGGCCGACGCTCTACGACGCCCATCACGAGGTCCTGCCGGTCGTGGCGCCCGAGCCCGGCGCGCAGACTGTCGTGACCGACATCGTGGGGCCGGTGTGCGAAACGGGCGACTATCTCGCGCTTGCGCGGTCCTTGCCCGCGCTTAAGGCCGGCGATCTCATTTGCGTGATGACGGCCGGCGCCTATGGCGCGGTGCTCGCGTCGGAGTATAACAGCAGGCTTCTGGTCCCAGAGGTGCTCGTGGCCGGGAACCGCTATAGCGTGACCCGGCCGAGACCCAGTTACGGCGACATGCTGGCCAAGGAGCGGCTGCCGGAGTGGCTGTGAGCGTCTTGAAGGAGGCCGACGAGCCTCGCTTTCGCCCGCTTCGCTCCCCACATTTCGCTTGTCGCCCGTGCCCTTCGCGCTAGATGAAAAAGATGATGCGTTCCAGCTCTCGACAAAAGACGCCCTCCCCCGAAACGGCGGAAGGCAGCCCGCTCACGCAACGCTTCGACCGGCGTGTGCGGCTGAGTTGGCTTGCGCTCCTCGGCGAGAGGGTGTGGGAGGCGCTTCTGTGGCCCTTCCTCGTCGTCCTGACGTTCCTCGTCGTGTCGCTGCTCGAGCTGTGGAGCCTGCTCCCGCCGCTTGCGCATCGCATCCTTCTCGGCGGCTTCGGATTGGCGCTGATCGTTTCCTTCTTGCCGCTCCTCAGAATTTCCCTGCCCACGCGCCAGGAGGCCTTGCGGCGTCTTGAGCGCAACGCGGGGATCAAGCACCGGCCGGCCTCCTCTTATGAAGACAGCCTCAGCGCCGCGCCGCCGAAGGAGACGGCGGCGCTGTGGGCGGCTCACCGCGAGCGTCTGTCGCGCCTGATCGCGAAGCTCAAGCCGTCTTGGCCCGCGCCGCGCACTGACCGCAAGGACCCTTATGCCATCAGGGCAGCGCTCCTTCTCGGCGTGGTCGCGGCGGCGCTCGCCGCAGGCGGCAATGCGACGGACCGCCTGCGCGCCGCGTTTGCCCCGGCTGCAACGAGCGCGCCCGCGATGCTCAGGCTCGACGCCTGGGTCACGCCGCCGGTCTATACCGGGATTGCGCCGATCGTGCTCGCCGACGGCAGCGAGAAGGTGGGAGCGGGCGCGGAGTCGTTCCGGGCGCTTTCGGTGCCCGAGCGCAGCGAATTGATCGTGCGGACCCACGCGCCGCAGGGCGAAATCGGTGCATCTCGTCACGAGCCGCGACGGAGCCGAGGACACGATCGTTGCGCCGAAGAAGGGCGGCAGCGAAGGGCTCATCGAATTCAACGTTGCGCTCAACGAGCCGCTTAACGCCGCGGTCGAGATCGGCGGCCAGACCGTTTCCAAATGGCGCTTCGATCTGATCGAGGACGCCGTCCCCACGATCAACCTCATGGGAAACCCGACAACCACGCCGCGGGGCGCGCTTCGTCTCGTGTTCCGCGCAGACGACGACAACGGCGTCGCAAGTGCGGAGGCCCGCTTCGCCCTCGTCGAAGGCGAGGAGCGCAATCTCGCGCCGATTCCGACCGAAGCGTCCCCTAAGCTCGAAGCCGACCCACTGCTCGAACCTCCCGTCATGCCGCTGCAATTGCCGCGCACGAACGCAAAGCGCGTCGACGGCCGCGCCAGCCAGGACCTGACCGGCCATCCCTGGGCCGGACTGAAAGTGCGCATGACGCTCATCGCCCGCGACCAGGCCGGGCAGTCGGGCGAGAGCCAGCCTTACGAGTTCGTTCTGCCCGAGCGGACCTTCACCAAGCCGCTGGCGCGCGCCGTGGTCGAGCAGCGGAAGAAGCTCGTGCGCGATCCGAACGCGCCGGATGGCGTGGCCAATGCGCTCGATGCGCTGACCCTTGGCGGCGACAGGGTGATCGACGACGGCATCGTCTATCTCGCCTTGCGCAACGCCTATTGGCGGCTCCGCGGCGACCGCTCGCTCGAGGGGGTCGCAAGTGTCGTCGACCAGCTTTGGTCCACCGCGCTCCGCATCGAGGAAGGCGACCTGCCCGAGGCCGAGCGCGCCTTGAATGCCGCCCAGGATGCGCTTCTGCAGGCCTTGAAGGAAGAGAGGTCGCCGGAGGAGATCAAGAATCTCGTCGATGAGCTCCGCTCGGCATTGTCGCGCTACCTCCAGGCGCTTGCCTCGCAGCAGCAGGAGAAAGGCGATACATCGCCGCTCGCACAGCAGGACGGCGACCAGCTCCTGTCGCAACAGGACCTGGAAAAGATCCTGAGCAACATCCAGCAGCTCGCCCAGTCGGGATCGAAGGACCTGGCGGAACGCATGTTGTCGGAGCTGAAGGACCTGCTCGAGAGGATCGAGACCGGGAGCGCGGCCGAGACCGAGCAGCAGCAGCGTGCGCGGCGCATGATGAAGGATTTGAGCGACCTCGTCTCCAACCAGCAGAAGCTCCTCGACGACACGTTCGCCGCCAAGCGCCAGCAGGCCGCGCGCGCCGGCGGCGAGAGCCAGCAATTCGAAGTGAGCCCTCCCGGCCAGCCGATGGAATTCGGTCCCGGCATCAGCATGGCGCCCTTGTTCGAGGAGTTGCCGGGCGAGGCCCAGCAGGGGTTCATGAAAGGACAGGGCGAGTCGGGCGGCCAGGGCAGTCCGCGCCAACGAAGCCAGCTCGAGATCGGTCACGAGCCTTCGGGCGATCATTCCAAGCTTGCCGAGCGGCAGCAGGAGCTTCTCGAACTCGTTGCAAAAGTTGATCGACCGCTTCCGCATCGAGGGGAGCGACGCGCCGACCGGCCTTCAGGACGCGGGTGAAGCCATGGGCGACGCCAAGGAGGCGATCGGCGAGAGCGACCTTGAGCGCGCAACGCAGCAGCAGACGCTTGCGCTCGACCGCCTGCGCAAGGGCGCTGAATCAATGGCCGAGCAGATGATGGAGGGCGCGGAAGCGCAAGCGGGACAGGGCCCGGGCAATAACGGCCGCGATCCGCTCGGACGACCCGATCGCTCGAACCGGCCCGATCTCGGCCTATCGGTGCAGGTTCCCGACGAGATCGACATTCAGCGCGCGCGCGAAGTGCTCGACGAGCTGCGCCGCCGTCTTGGCGACCCGTCGCGGCCCGCGGTCGAGCTCGATTACCTCGAGCGGCTGATCAGGCCGTTCTGACGCGCGGCGTGAGCGAACGAGGACGCTCCGTCAAGGCTTCGCCATCTCGCCGATAAAGGGCAGCTCGCGATAGCAGTGGGCGAGATCCATGCCGTAGCCCACCACGAAACCCGGCGGACAGACGAACCCGACGAAGTCGGGCACGATCGCCGCCGCGCGCGGTACTTGCTTGTCGATGAGAACGCAAGTCTTGACCGTCTTGGCGCCACGTCCCGCAAGCAGCGTCTTGGCGAAATGAAGCGTGCGTCCCGAATCGAGAATGTCGTCGACGATAACGACCTCGCGGCCGGAAAGAGCGATCTCGACGTCGCGCAAGATGCGAACCTCGCCGCCGGAGACCTTGCCCGCGCCGTAGCTCGCAAGGAAGACAAAGTCGATCTCGGGCCTCAGGGCCTCGCGGTGCAAGGCCCTGATGAGGTCGGCGGCGAAGACGAAACTGCTCTTGAGGATCGCAACGATGACGAGATCTCGCGGGCTTGCGGCCGCGATTTCGCGAGCCAGGCTCTCGACCCTCTTTGCGATCGCCTCGGCGCTGAACAGCGTGCGGATGGTTTGAGCCGCCGGCTCCCCGGCCATGCCTACTTGGCCTTGGCGAAACGCACCGCCACGCTCCGGACATTGCTCGGGGGCGAGGGAATCTGCCGCAAGAAGGGCGCGCGTTCGCCCCCCGCAAGCTGTTCCTCGCCGATCTCGGTGGTCCATTCGGAAATCTCTTCGCCGCCCGCGTCGCGGAGCGCGATGACCACGGTCGGGACGGGAACCGGGCCCGAGGTGAGGTTGACCACGTCGCCCTGAACCTCGAGCACGGACTGGGCGCCATCGCTCGTCCAGCCATAGCGCACTTCTTCAAGCGCAAGCCCGCGGGCGCCGACCGGCATGCCGAAGAGAGAATAGAGGCGCGCCGCTCCGGGCAGCACCGACATGACCGCCGAGGGCGCGAACGTGAGCGTGGCGATGACGCCCCCAACGACGAGCGCGAGCGCGAGCCAGCCGATGGCGACGACCGAGCCGCCCTTGCGCCGTGGCGGTGTCTCGCTTGGCAGCGCCTGCTCGGCAATCCCCGCATCGAAGCCCATGCCGGCATCGCCCATGGCGGCGCATCGGCGTCCCCCATGGTGGCGTCGAGCCCGGGCACCATGCCGGCACCGGAAGCTGCTCCTTCATCCATGCTGGCGTCGGAGGCAAAACCGGGGCTCGCCGTGAAGGCGTCGCCCATGTCAGGCGTCGGCGGGGGCGGAGGCGGCACGGGCTCCCTCTTGCGCGTGAGCCGCGAGAAGATTCCGCCGCGCTTCTCTGGCGGCGCCTCAGGCGGCGCCTCGGCCATCGCTTCGGCGTTGATCCGCGCCAGTTGAGCGGCGAGGTCGGCCTCGCTCACCGGCGGCGGCCGGAAACTCGGCGGCGCGGGCTGGCTCGGCGCCATGCCTGGAAACCCGCCCATCCCCGAATTGGCTGAAGCGGGCCTGAGCGCCGGAGGCGGTTGCTGAGGCATCGCAGGTGGCGCCGCGGGCCTCAAGCCCGGCACGGGCTGAGGCGCAGGCGCGACCGGGGGGGCCTGGAGGGGGAAGGCCTGCCAGACATGGGCGCACTTGGAACAACGTACTTTCCGGCCCTCGGGCGGAAGCACCGCCTTAATTTCGTAGCGTGTCCCGCAAGCCGGGCAGATCAGGAGTGTTGCCATCTGAAAAGCCAAAATGGCCTTTTATCTCGGATTTCGCGCCGGGGCCCCATACGCCGCCCAAATCCATTGATACCGAACCGGGAGTTCAGCATAAAGTGCCAGTCTTCCGCAATCTTAGAGCTTTAGAGAGCACGGGTGATTCGCTTTGACAATGTCGGGCTGCGCTACGGCACAGGCCCGGAAATCTTGCGCGACGTCACCTTCCACGTGCATCCGGGGTCCTTTCACTTCCTGACGGGACCTTCGGGCGCCGGAAAGACCACGCTTCTGCGGCTTCTGTTCATGTCGCTGAAGCCCTCGCGCGGGCTCATCTTCGTATTCGGCGAGAACGTCGCCGAGCTCTCGCCCGCCGGGCGCTCGGCGCTCCGCCGTCGTATCGGCATCGTGTTCCAGGATTTCCGCCTCCTCGATCACCTCACCACGTGGGAGAACGTGGCCCTTCCTTTGCGCGTCATGGACAAGCAGGAAACAGACTACCGCGAGGACGTGACCGACCTCTTGCGCTGGGTCGGCCTCGGCGACCGCATCAACGCCTATCCCGAAGTCCTCTCCGGCGGCGAGAAGCAGCGTGCGGCGATCGCGCGCGCCGTGATCGCGCGCCCCGAACTCCTGCTCGCCGACGAACCGACCGGCAATGTCGATCCCGCGATCGGCAATCGCCTCTTGCGCCTGTTCGTCGAGCTGAACCGGCTCGGTACCTCGGTCATCATCGCCACGCACGATTATGGCTTGATGGAGCAACTCGACGCGCCGAGGCTCGTGCTCTATGGCGGCCATTTGCAACTCCGCTGAACCCCAGTGACCCTGCTCTCCGACATTAGAGACTATCCGTGGAGGAGCCTTCTTGCCGGGCTGCTTCCGGCGCGGCTTGCCGGGTTGCTGCCGCAGCGGTTCCATGCCAACAGCGCGCAGATCGTGCCGCCCGCCTCGGTTGCCGGCAATGCGCTCACCGTCGTGATCGCGATCATGTCCTTTCTCGCCTGCCTTACCTTGGGCGCGGTGTACATGATCAATCAATCGGCCAATGCCTGGGTCAACGACATCGCAAGCGAGATCACCGTCGAACTCGATCCGGTCAACAGCGCCGACATCGAAAAGAAGATGACGCTCGTGTCCCTGTTCCTCGCCAAGCAGAAGGGCGTCACCCAGGTGAAGCCGCTCACAGCCGATGACAGCGCCAAGCTGCTCGAACCTTGGCTCGGACAAAGCAGCGCGCTCCAGGCGCTCCCCATTCCGCGCCTGATCGCGGTCGAGATCGACCGCTCCAATCCGCCCGACATTCAGCTCATCAAGACCGCGCTCTCGGAGAATTTCGAAGGCGTCGTGCTCGACGACCACCGCCGCTGGCAGGCGGAAATCCGGACGCTGACGCGCTCGGCGGCGCTCGGCGGGCTTGCCGTGCTCGCCCTCGTCGCCGCCGCGACCATCGCCGTCATCGTGTCGGCGACGCGGAGCGCCATGGCCTCGAACCGCGAGATCATCGAGGTCTTGCACTTCGTCGGGGCCAATGAACGCTTCATCAGCCGCGAGTTCGAGCGCCATTTCCTGGGCCTTGGCGTCCGCGCCGGATTGATGGGCGCCGCCGCCGCCGCGCTCGCCTTTCTCTTGCTGCCGGCGATGATCGGCATGCTCGGCGGCGGCATCGTCACGACGGCGGAGACGCAGCGCCTGATCGGATCGGGCGAGCTCGATCTCAAGGGCTATCTCCTATGCGTGCTCGTGGTGATCGTGGTGGCCATGCTCTGCATGGTCACGTCCAGGCTCGGCGTGGTCCGTGTCCTCAAGAATTACGCGTGAGGCTTGCCGATTTGGGCCTGGGCGGGCAATAGAGCCGGTTTCATGCAAGCGCGGTTTGTGCCTATCCTTGCGCCTAATTGGCAGGCGCTGGAGTAAGCGGTGAGGGAGGAACAGGAACAACGGAGAGGCCGGTTTAGCGGCTTCTTGGGGGGCGTGCGGCTCATCTTCGATGGCGTGCTCTTCCTCTTCGTGCTGTTCATCATCGGGTTCATCGTCTTTGCCAACGGGATCGACCGCGAGCAGGGCGAGCCGCAACAAACCGCCGACGGCATCGCCGTGCTTACCGGCGGGGTGTCCCGCATCGACCGGGCGATGGCGCTGCTCGCCGCAGGCAAGGCCAAGCGCGTCCTCATCACCGGCGTCAACCGCACCACGACCGTCGAGGAGTTGAAACAGCTCGCAAGCCAGGGCGGCCAGTACTTCACCTGCTGCGTCGATATCGACAAGGAGGCGCGCAACACGATCGACAACGCGACCGAGACAAGCGAATGGGTCGCGTTGCACCACTATCGCTCGATCATCGTCGTGACCTCGAACTATCACATGCCGCGCGCGCTCGCCGAGCTTGCGCGGGTGCTGCCCGGCGTCACGCTGATCCCCTACTCGGTGGTCGACAACAACGTGCATCTCGAGCACTGGTGGACCTATCCGGGCTCGACCAAGCTGCTTCTCTCCGAGTATCTGAAATATCTGCCGGCGTTGGGGCGGCTCGGAGCGACCGATCTCGTGCAGAAGTTCCTCGGCGGCGATGCCGATACCACCCAAGTCCCCGAACCGTAGCGGTGTCAGGCGGGATGGCGCGCTCGCTGCTGTTCAATCTTCTCTTCTATGTGACGACGACGTTGTTCGTCGTGCTCGGGAGCCCGCTCTTCTTCGCTCCGAGACGCTGGGCCATGGCGGCGCTCGCCGTTCACGGGCGTTTCGAGCTTTGGCTGCTCGAGAGTCATTGCCGGCATCAAGCTCGAAGTGCGAGGGGCGGAGAAGCTGCCCGAAGGCCGTTGCCTCGTCGCCGCCAAGCATCAATCCGCGTGGGAGACCTTCGGCCTCATCCCGCTGTTCCGGGACCCGGCGCTTCTGATGAAGCGCGAACTGTTCTGGATTCCGTTTCACGGCTGGTTCTCGCGCAAGTTCGAAATGATCCCGGTCGACCGCGACAAGGGTCCCGCGGCGCTGCGGCGCATGGTCCGCGAGGCGAAACTGCGGGCCGAGCAAGGGCGCGAGATCATCATCTTTCCCGAAGGGACGCGCCGGGCGCCCGGCGCACCGCCCGACTACAAGACGGGCGTGGTCCTCCTCTACGAGACGCTTCAAATCCCTTGCGTGCCGCTCGCCCTCAATTCCGGCGCCTTCTGGCCGCGCCGGAGCCTGTCGCTCCGGCCGGGCACGATCGTCGTGGAGTTCCTCGACCCCATCCCGCCCGGCCTGCCGAAGGCCGAGTTCCTGAAGCGGCTGATCCAGTCAATCGAAACGGCTTCGGCGGGGCTCCTTGCCGAAGCCAGGCGCAAGGAACCGGGCCTTGGGCAGCCTGTTAACCTTTGAATGCTTGACTAGAGCCCGGCAGATGTTCTACTTTTGTTCTTAAGATTCGAGGCATCGTCTTGAATTCCTCGCCACGGAACCCATTTCACAGGGTGCTCTACTGGTTAACGGGTCGGGATCCTATGTGGACGCGCAAAGTCGAAGTTGACCCGCCCCAATGGGGGCTTGCGGACGAACCGGCCCTCGTCTGCTCCGAGGCGAACTTCGCACAAGCCTTCCACTATTGGCGCGGCGCCTCGGGACGGCGTTATCTCCACAGCGTCTATAGCCTTATCGGCTGCCCGGCTCTGCCCCGGGCCAACTACATTCTCGTTCGCCGCTACAATGACGGGACCCGGACCGCATTGGCCTTCGGTCAGACCCGCGACGAGACGGCGAGCCTCAATCTCGCTCATCTCCGCCACGAGGGCGCGAAATGCGGTGCGAACGAGGTGCATATCCATCTCCTCGCCGAAACGGCCGAAGAGCGCGGCAAGGTTGAGGCCGATCTCCTCGCCGCTAATACGCGAAGGCTCGCCACCGCGAACGCGGCATAGCCTCGCCGCGGCAGGTTGCCGCAATTCCATAAAGCGACGGTTCAACGCGAATAGCTGCCATGCTATCGAGTGGCCCCTAAGGATGCTCGCGGGGGGGGGCCGGTTCGTTTGGCGGGGCTATGGAAAAATCCGTGGTTGCGGCGGCAGAGGGGGCGTCTGCGGCGGCCGTTGCAGATCATCGCGAGCCCCGTGGCCGCGGGCTACATCAAGCTCGTTCTCGGCACCTCGACGCGCATCGCTGATCCGCCTGACTTCGTCGCGCGCGCGCACGCGCTCCATCCGCTCATCATCGCGATGTGGCACGGGCAGTTTCTTCTGCTCCCCGGCATTTATCCGCGTGAGATTCCGGGCCGCGCCATGATCGCGCGGCACGACGACGCCGAGGGGCTCGCCCGAGTGCTCCGCCGCTTCGGCCTCGGCCTCATCCGCGGCGCAGGCGCGGGCGAGCGAAGGCGCGACCGCGGAGGTGCGGAAGCCGCCCACGGGGCGGTGGCGTCGCTCCGCGAAGGTTTCAGCATCGCCATGACCGCCGACGTGCCGCCGGGGCCGGCGCGGCGATGCGGCATCGGCATCGTCACCATCGCCAGTCTTTCGGGGTGTCCGATCGTGCCCTTCGCGGTCGCGAGCTCCCGCTATCGCGCGGTCAATTCCTGGGACCGCATGACATTCAATCTCCCATTCTCGAAACTCGGCATCGTCATGGGCGATCCCCTCAGGGTGCCGCCCGATACCTCGCGCGAAGTTCTGGAGAAGAGCCGGCGGGACGTCGAGGCGGCACTCAACGCCGTCACCGCCAAGGCCTATGCGCTCGCCGGCGCCGACATGACGCGGGCGACGCCCGTGCCGAAGAAGCCAGCCTCGTGAGCGACGCTCTCTAACTTTCGAGTCCCAGCAGCGCGCGGTTCGCGCTTGCTATCAAGAGAAGGATGCATGACCGTCTTTGCCATTATCGAGGCACCTTCGATCCTCGGCCTGTTCCCCAGAGGCGTCGAAACGCTGCCTGATGCGCTGCTGGCCGCCGGACTCGCCGGTCGGCTCGACGCCCATGTTGCTGGGCGGGTGGAACCGCCGCCTTACGACGACCGACGCGACCCTGACACCAAGCTCCTCAACCCCCACGGCCTAGCGCATTATTCAATGGCGCTCGCCGACGCCATCGAGCCTGTGCTCGAACGGGGTGAGTTTCCGGTGGTGCTGGGCGGTGACTGCTCGATCCTGCTTGGTTGCACGCTCGCAACCCGTCGACGTGGGCGTGCCGGTCTGCTCTTCGTTGATGGTCACGCCGATTTCTACCAACCCGAAGCCGAGCCTTTCGGCGAGGCGGCGTCGATGGACCTAGCACTGGTGACAGGGCGCGGCCCCACAGTCGTTACCGACCTCGAGGGCCGTCGGCCTCTGGTGCGAGATGAAGATGTTGCGGCACTCGCGCGTCGCGACGCCGAGGAGACAGAAGAACGTGGCAGCCAGCGGATCGAAGATACCGCGATCGAGGTGGTCGACCTCGCCGCACTGCGGGAGGCTGGCGCCGGCGCAAGTATGGAACGCGTGCTTCGCCGGCTGACGTCGTCCGAGCTTGACGGCTTCTGGATTCACCTCGACGCAGACGCTCTCGACGATGCCGTCATGCCGGCGGTCGACTATCGCATTCCCGACGGCCTGGGCTGGGATGAGCTCGTCGCAATCCTCCGCAGGGCGGTCGCTTCGGGTAAGGCGCTCGGGATCGACGTCACCATCTTCAACCCGAAGCTGGACGAAGACGGCGCTATCGCGCGACGCTTGGTCAAGGCGCTCGGCGACGGGCTGGTAGCACGTGGCGGCTGAGGTGCCAGCCCGCAATCGGCGCGGCTAAGCGAGCGTAGGGTCAATCAGTCTACGCTATTAAGACGTGGCGGAAAGTGCTTTCCAGAGCGATGGGCAGTGACGACACGATGGTCGCGTATCTCCAGCGGCTGTGGCCAACCTGGGGTCAGGGTCCCCGACGCCGATTGGTTATCAGTGTCGCCAGTCTCCTAAGGCGTTGCAGTCTACATTATTCGAACCATAATCGAATCGTACACGCAATATGTCCGCTCTTGGGACACTCAGTGAACTGCGTCATCCTTCTCAGTGAGTTGGCGGCATTCTGCGATGATCGCTGCGAGCTCATCGTCTGACAGGTCTTGCGCGCGCACGAACGTGTTTCTTGTCTGTCACGACAACCGAGGTCTTGCCGTCGAGCCTGTTAGCAATCTCCTTAACGCTGCATCAGTTAGATGGAGGCGACGAGGATCGCAATGATAGCGAGGTAAGTCAGCCCATGTACAAGCTGGTCCGTCCCGAGCGCGTACCAGAAGCCGGGGTCGTGCGCCGTCCACCCGTATCGGTGAGTAACCTGCTCTTTTAGCCAATCGACGTGATAGTGCACGGCAAACTCACCAAGAGCCACCGCTGCAGCTAGCAAGAACGAGCTCGGCGCAAGCACGAGATAGACCAAAGGTGTGAGCGCTACGTGGATGGCGCTGTGAAGAAGGCCGCCCGGATGGCCGTAAATGCCTTTGTTCAAATACTGATACTGGGTCTGCAGGTAGAAATCTGCCACCGTGTGCTTAAGCATCAGGATCGCCACCGCGACAAGGACGAAAATGGCAAGCTGTGGCATGGGCGCATTGCCTCGACACGGATCGTGACGGCGTCTGGGGTTCATCGCGGGTAGCTACCACGCCGCGAGGGCAACCAGCGTCTAGGTCCCTAGTTAAAAAACACCATTACTTCGATGCGACTTGCGGGCTGGTATCGACAACGGCAAGGGTCTCGGCGTAGTCACCACACCGTAGTGTGAGCGATTTGTTCTCCACGCTGTCGATAGAAGCGATTTGACCGGGGTTTAGGCTAACCCGAACGCCGGCCGCTGTGTCCATCCGTGTCGTCACCATTCCAAAACACGGCTTGGATGTTGTAGCGACCATTGCCAGGAACGAAGAACGCGATGACACGCTTGCTGCCAACCGTGGTGATCATCGGCTCGTGAGGCCGCACCGGCCCTAGATTCTGTCTCATCTCATCGGCGCGGGCTGGCGCGCTGACAGCGGTGACGACCACGAGGGTGCTAGCCGCTGCGACCTTTAGAAAGTTGCAAGAGAGCGGGAACATCGTGGAATCTCCTTCGGAGTGGCCGCCCAAGATCATCTTGAGCTTGGACGAATCCTAGCGGGTTGCCCAGATTTGCGATGTGGGGAATGCCACCAACCCACAACTTAATTACATATAAAACAATGGCTTAGATTGTTTTCGGTGGGTTGGACCCTAGTCAAACTCTCGGACGCCTAGCGCCTCTATGAGGTCTCCCGTCTGGAAGGCGGCTTGGTCGAATGATTCCGATACAGATGCGCCCGCGAATTCAGAATAGTTGCCTTCCCCTCCTAAGATGGTAGGAAAGGGGCGCATCCAGGCACGCGTGCCACACGCCTGAGAAGTCGCGGGTCAATTCTCGAGCCCGCGGGGAGGTATCGCGTCAGACATATCCCAATCAATCATGAGGATTCAATCACGAAGGAACTGCTGAAGAAGGGCGTGCTTTGCTCTGTCGTGATGCAAGCCCACCGGGGAGTAAACGCCGGGTCGCAAAATCTTCGAACTGGGGAGATCGTCGTGGCTACTAACAAATCTGCTCTGAGTTCTTCCATCATTGGTGAGACAGAGAAGCCTCCGACGGATCTCCGCGAGGTGATCCAGGATCTGATATCCATCGAAGACCACGAGGCTGCATCACGTCGGCTTTTGGAAAAGCTTGTGAGCTTTTCGTCTGGGGCCGTAGACATCCTCGAAGTCGGCCAAATACAGTTGCACCTTCGACAGCCCGATGGATCACGTCATAACTTTAGAATTCATCCACAGGGCATGGAGATTGATCGCGAGACTGGTCTTATCTACGTCACCGCCGTGGAGATTGTCGAGGAGCCAGACAAGGCGCACCGACGACATTGCGGCCACGGAAAGGCGCACCTCTTCGAATGCGACATTGAGGGAAAGACGCTTCGATCGGTTAACCTCACAAGCGGCGATGACGACGAATATCACCCCAGTGGCATGGTGCTCCTTAACGGCAATATGTACATTGCCCTCGCTCAGTATCTGCCGGAAACCTCCGCCACCTTAGTCAAATTTAACGTGAAGGAGTGGTCGTATGAGAAGCTGTTTCGCGTCAGAGATCACGTTGGTTTGGTTGTTCCAAACCTGGATAATGGTGAGTTCTTTCTTGGGACCTGGGGCTCTCGTCATTACTACTGCACGGATTTGAAGGGCAACATCAAAAGCAAGCATCAGAATCCATGCTCTGACGAGATGGAGCATCAGGATGCTCAGTTGATCAGGGGATGCGTGGGTGCCGACGGTGACGGAACGACGATGTTGGCTACCGGCGTCACGGCTAACGGCATGGATTATTTCGGTCTCGAGATTATCGATATCGCGAACTGGAGGGTAAAGGTGTCACTGCGCTGGCCGTCCGCCCAGTACATCACGAAGGGCGGATGGGCACCGTTCGCGAACCCTACTTTTCTATGGGTCGACTCCTACGATCGCGTTCTTGCACTTGTCACACCCGATGACGAGGACGAGCAAAGGGGCAAGCATGCAATGCTCGTGCTCTACACCTTGACGACCCGCGGGTAGGATTCGAGGGCCTAGGCTACGCCAGCAGGCTCAAGAGAGCTAACATGAGCATGGACGAGCACTTCTCGGAGGTAGCGGATAAGTACAACGAAATCCGCCTGACGGACAGCGAGCCGATCGAGTATATCCGAGACCTCTTGTCCGAGCGCGCGCGTTGCGACGCCGTGGACGTTGGTTGCGGCCCTGGCCGGTATGCCCTTCTCCTCCTGCGGATGATGCCGCAACTCCATCTGATTTGCCTCGATCGGAACAGTAACATGATCGCCGAAACTTCGCGTCTCTTGGGTCATGCCAATATCGACCGCTTCAAGGCCGTTACTGCGGAAGCAGAGGAGTTTCCCCTCGACTCGAACTCCATCGACGCGGTGTTCACCTTCAATGCCATTCACCATTTCATCGTCCCCGCCTTCTTGCGGGAGGCTCGACGTGTCCTGAAAGGGAACGGTACGCTTTGTATTTATACCCGCCTTCCGTCTCAGAACTCGACCAGCATTTGGGGCAAGTACTTCCCAGATTTCAATACGGTGGAGCGGCGGCTCTACTCGCTCGACGGCATTGAAGCGGCGATTCGGATCATCCCCGGCTTGGCGCTCGATACGATCAAACTGTTCCAATTCGACCGCGTGAGTTCGCTGGAGCAGCTCATCGGGAAGGCGAGGACCGGTCATTATTCGACCTTCACTCTCTACAAGAAAGAGCGCCTCGAAGAGTGCATATCGGAGTTTCGACAAAACGTTATGCGCGACTTCTCAGACCCCGGACAGATCCGCTGGATCGATGGAAACATCCTTCTGATCGTGAAGATAGTCGCAACACCTCTGCGTCGCCCGATTTTGTCTAACACGACAAAATGAATCGAAAAAAAGATATTGCTCCAGCATCGGGAAGGTTGGGCGTACTCCTGCCAGGAATGGGTGCGGTAGCAACGACTTGTATCGCCGGCGTCGAATTGGTGAGGAGAGGGTTGGGTGTGCCGGTCGGGTCCATGACACAGCTGGGTAGGATCCGGTTGGGAAATGATACGACGCAACGAGTTCTAAAAATCCGTGATTTCGTCCCCCTCGCGAGCCTATCCGATTTGGTATTCGGGGGATGGGATGTCTTTCCCGACGATTGCTACGCCGCCGCCTTGAAGGCAGGAGCGCTAGAGAAAATTCATCTGGATTCGGTGAGGAACTATCTTGAGGAGATCCGACCGATGCCGGCAGTTTTCGACCCTGCTTACGTGCCCGGATTGCGCGCTGGCGCAAACATCAAATCGGCAAAGAGCAAGTTTGATTTGGCTCAATGCCTGATGGAGGACATCGAGCGATTCCGAAGCGAAAGCCGCGTCGATCGAGTTGTCATGGTCTGGTGCGGCTCCACGGAAATTTTTATGGAGAGAACCGCAGTCCATCAGGAAATCAAAGAGTTCGAAGAGGGGCTACGAACGAACGATCCGGGGATCGCCCCCAGCATGATTTATGCATATGCAGCGTTGAAATGCCACATTCCCTTCGTCAACGGTGCACCTAACCTGTCCGTTGATCTTCCAGCGCTTGTCCAACTCGCAGAGACGAACGGGGTCCCTGTAGCGGGGAAGGATCTCAAAACCGGACAGTCCCTCATCAAGACGGTGCTGGCTTCGGGAATCAAGACGCGCCTTTTGGGACTGAGAGGGTGGTTCTCCAGCAACATACTGGGCAATCGGGATGGTGAAGTTCTCAACGACCCCATGTCATTCAAGGCCAAGGAGGTGACCAAACTTGCGGCGCTACAACAAATCCTCGAGCCGGAATTGTATCCGGAGCTCTATCACGATTTGCATCACATGGTGCGGATCAATTATTACCCACCGCGCGGTGATAACAAAGAAAGTTGGGACAGCATCGACATAACCGGATGGCTCAATTATCCGATGCAAATTAAGGTGAATTTTCTGTGCCGAGATTCAATTTTAGCGGCTCCTCTCGTCCTCGATCTTGCATTATATATTGACCTTGCGCAGCGTGCCGGAATGCAGGGAATTCAGGATTGGCTGTCAGTCTATTTCAAGAGTCCAATGTGTGCTCCCGACTTCGAGCCGGAAAACGATTTGTTCGCTCAACTGATGAGATTGGAGAACAGGCTTCGGCTGCTTATGAACGAAGCAGGCCATGAGGCAACGCAGACATAGGCCTGTGTGGTAAGGACGGCCGAGATGCGAGCGATGTGGTCGCATCATTTTCGTCGGGAAACTGGGACAAACCATCAAGTCACGAGGTACTGTGGCGGCACAAACTAAATCCCGCGGTCCTTGGCGATCGCGTTATAGGCCTTGTTAATGGTGGCTACCCTCTCGGTAGCGATGGTGACGAACTCCTTCGGCACGCCACGCGTCATGAGCTCGTCGGGACGGTTCTCGGCGAGAAGCCGGCGGTAGTGGTTCTTCAGTTCCTCATTGCCGATGGAAGGCTTTACGCCCAAGACGTCATAGGGATTGCGCTCGGCGGCGATGACGTGACGGGCCTTGATATAGCCGAACTCGGTGTCGGTAAAACCGAAGCGCTTGGCAACTTGGCTGAGGAACTGTTCCTCCTGTGGATGCAGTGATCCGTCCGATTTGGCGATTTGGAAAAGACCGTCAAGCACGTCCTCGAGTAATTTGCGGTTGCCCTTAAACGTCGTAGCGAGCTGCTCGGCACAGGCCTCGTAGCCGGCCACGTCCTGCTTGGCGAGATTGAAGGCACGGGCCGCTAGCTTCATCTCCGCAGCAGACACCTTGAACGCGTCCTTGAAGGCATTGACCTCGGTACCGGTGACGATGCCGTCGGCCTTGGCCATCTTGGCACTAAGCAGGATCACGCCCACCGTGAAAGGAACCTCGTTGTCTGGTTCGTCAGACACTGTATTACGATGTTCTTGCGGTGACCTGCTACTAAGCAGGGAGCCAATTTGACCCCCCATCGAGAGATCGGCCGTAGCCGCTGCGAGCTTGCCCCAAACCGACATTGCCAAAATCGTGTTTCCTTGAAGTCATCGCGGAGATATCAATCTAACCTGGCAGCCTTTAAATCGCCAGAGCATATAACGTTACTTCAACCGGCTGGGGACGGCTGCCAGCGTCTCAGCGAAGTCCCACAACGAGGATAAGGAGCGCGGTGGGGAAGCTGTCAAGCTAAGAGGCTGATACAGCCACCGCCGGCTGATTTGGCATCCGCATCGTCAGCATCCCAAGTGTTGCACCGACCGTTGCCAGACATGAAGAAGGTAGTTCGAGTGGGTCTCGACCGGTGGCAGACGACGTCCCTTCTTTTGTGCTACTTAATTGATCAATGCGTTCAACCTGCTTATCCGGAATAAGGCGAACACGATAACTCGCATCTTCGCATTTCAACAACCACACGGCTTCATCTGGTTTTGAGGCTTGATTATCCCTCGTGGCACTTCGTGCTTGCTGGCAAGTGTAACCCTGACGGTGGATTTGCGCTGCGATATCATCCTTAGGATCTTCGACATCTTCCGCGATAACCAGCTGAGATGCTAGGCAAGTTGTCATCAGGAATCCGATTGACGATCCGTACCAACTCCAATGACAGTCCATGAGCCGCTCCCAAATTCTAGCCCCACTTTGCAACGGCCCGGTTCTTCTGCACGCCACTACTGTACTTGCAGCGCCAAACTACCACAGGGAACAATTCTACCCTACTCACCAGTAGCGTTATGCAACATCTCCGCTAAGCGATTGACATCCCGTATTAGGAGCGCATCGCCCTGCCGTTCGATGATGCCGATTCGCGTTAAGCGATTAAGCTCACGAGTGACAGCCTCTCGATGCGTACCTACACGACTTGCGATCTCAACATGTGTCGGCGCCGGAACGATGTGAGCGCTCTTACCCGTGCACCGCGCCAAATTAGCAAGTCGCAACACCTCGGCTTGAATGCGACTATCCACACGGAGGGTACTAAGCTCGTACACGCGGTTCATAACCGCGCGAGTTCTTCTCACGAGCTGTTCAAGCACCGCCAGGGTCACTGAGGGCGCGGAGCGCAGGAGCGCTCTGAATACGCTAGCTGGCATCGAGGCAACGAGACAACTTGTCAGCGCCTCTACGCTAGCCGACCGCGGATAGCGGTCAATGGCTGCATACTCGCCGAATGCTTCCCCCGCGCCCAATTCTCCAAAGCTAACGACTTTTCCTGTGTGCGAGTAAATCGTCACACGGACTGTACCCGCGGTGACAAAAAACACGTCATCTGAGGTGTCAAGATAGTCAACGATTGGCTCCCCCGGCTCACATCGCCGCCAGATGCAGCTTCGTCGAAGGCGTTCCAACGTCGCTGGCGGAAGCCCGGCTAATATTGCGATCCCGGTGAGTGAGTACCGAGACGGTATATTCTGAGATTGGTCCATGGCCGCCACCCGGAAGCCAGCCCTACGAGACAATAACCCCAGAGTAGGTCTTAAGCAAACTCTCTCTCCCTTGATAAAAAAAATGCAGCCAGTTTTATGACAGCACGAAAAGGTAGTCTTGAAGATGAGGATGACGCCGTTGTCTTCTTCAGGTGTGGTCGGCGACTGCATTTGCGTCGCTGCTCGCTATAACGATTTAGAGATTTGCCTACGGCGCGTGATGAGCAGGGGGCGACACCATTTCCAAATTGGCATTGGCAATGGGAAAACCTGACATGAGCCCGCACTTACGCGTGTCTACCTTGAGTACTCGCGACAAGGTGGACGTCTTAGGCGTTTGTGATTAACGTTAAGAGAAAAGCCTTCTCGTGGGACAGTCAAGGATGCATCAAAGGGAACGCCATGCAGTCTAAGCCTCACACACATAAGGCATGCGGCGGGTTTATAGTAGTTTTGATACTAGCTGGTTTGCTAGGTAGCTCCGATGGCAGGACGGCGGACACCGTCAGACCTCTTGAACGCGCCATGAGTACCCCTAAGGGGCAACTGAAAAACCCCTACACTGACTTCGACAGTGTCGCCGCAGAAGGCCACCGCAAGTACATGGCTGCCGGTTGCAATGGCTGCCACGGTGGCGGTGGTGGTGGTGGTATGGCTGCGCCCTTAACCAATCCCATTTGGGTCTACGGCGATGACGATGACACCCTGTTTCGGGTGATCGCGCTTGGCACAGGGAAATTGAGTCCTGATAATGCATTCGCGAAGTTCGGCTATACTCGTAAGGGGTCCGAGGGCGTAGTCGGACCGATGCCGTACTTCGGCGAGATTATCAAGAGTGATGATGACCTCTGGAAAATAATCGCGTGGATGAGAACGGTGGATTGCAGACGGCGAGCAGCAGGATGCTAAAGCTGGCGCTCGAAATTTTTCGGTGTCCCAAGCCCGGTTCGAATGGGCGGAAGATGCATATGCGAACTCGCGGTCGAATCGCGCTCGGAGGCACCGAGGACTTCTGATGGGCTTAAGGATCATACGCGCATCATCGGAGGCCAAAGACCCATTTGATCCCACGGGCCATGAGATATGGAAATTCAGGGCCGCTCTTCCACGGCCACATCTCGGCATCGTGGCAATACCCCGCTTATAGCAGGGCCGAGATTTCGCGATTGGCGAATTCCAGTCGATCCGAAAGCAGCCGGATAATTAGCGTGTGCAACACCGCGGCGGCGGTGGGATCTTGCGCGTGCATGCGGTTGAAGGCCTCTCGCGTCAGCTTATAGACAACGCTCGAGCGCGGGATGTTCCGGTAGAATCCCATTTCTCCCACGATCGTGCGGCCGACCATGCGCCGAAGTCGGATCTGCCGGCCATGCTCGTCGCGGCGGGTGGAGTTGGCCCGATGCAAGAAGTTCGACGGAATCCGAAGGTTGGCCTTGGTGGAACAAGGCCTCTCCCACATTGAGTTCATGGCGCTGGAGGTAGGCGGCAATACGTGACATATCGGCAGTTCCGCCCAGCTCTGCCGTCAGCCAGCTCTCGAAGTTGTGGGCCCCGGCTGCGCCCACCTCATGATGCATAAGCAGCATTTCCTCACACCACTCGATTGCCTCATTGTGACCGGCGAATACCTGGTGAGGCCGGGAGCTGCTGAAAAAGTCCGCTCTGCCCAAACTCACCCGCACGCTTTCACTCAGACCCGAGAACCCGAGCGTGACGACATGTTCCTCGCAATAATTGCGAAGCCTGACGAGACTCAGCACCGCTGAGGTATCGAGCCCGGGAACCGCGCTAAAGTCGAGCAAAACATAGCCTACTGGCTTCTCCCGCTGCGCCTCGATGACCTGCTTGAGGCGCTCGAACACCCGTTGGAAGAGCCAAAGAAAATGAAGTTGCCGAGATGGCGCCCGCCACAGCATCCCGCCGTGTGCTTGCGGCGCATCGCCCTCAACCGCCTACCGAGCCCCATATGGCGCGCGGAAGATTGCGGATGCGCCGTCAACATTTTGTCGGTAACATTCTGTCCCCCCGCCGCTCGCAATTGGAGCCAGTCCACCGAACCTGGTAGCCACGTTCTTGCCGTGTATGAGTGCAAGGCTCGTGGCTGCACGCGGTTGCCACCTGTCTTCACAAAATTGATGCGACAGGCCAGCGTAGGAGATTATTGTGACTTAGAGCCCCGAGGGAGCTGCCAGAAAGAGAGCAGGTTGTGGGATCATCTTCTCGCAGAGTACTTGCGTTATTTGTGGCCACGGCCATCTCATTCATGCTCTCATGCGCACCATCCGACGCAGCGGAGCCCAATGGGCTGGCCGCACCGGTCGGACCCACAGAGACTGTCCTCAGTGCGGTACGGACCCGTTTATCTGAGAAATTTGCCAGCTCCGGCAACATCAGCCGCGAACAACGGGCACTCATTGACTATTACGCGGCGCCTCAGGCGGGCTTGCTTTGGGTTGACGAAACTGGCCTCTCGGCGCGCGCCAAATCCGTAATGGAGGAGATCGGAAAGGCTGACGATTACGGCCTTCGCTCCTCCGATTACGATCTCCCGAAGCCCGAGGAATTCGACGCCAATAATCCCACTGCCACCAATTGGCTCGCCGACGCGGAGATCAAGATCAGCTTTGCAGCACTCCGCTATGCACGCGACGCGCGCGGTGGCAAACTCGATCCAATCCGACTGAGTAAGAATCTGAACCCCGCGCTTGCACTGCCGGACCCCCGTCAGTTGATCGAATCCATCGCGATCCACTCTGATTCGGGTATCTATTTGCGGAGTTTCCAGCCCAGCCAGCCTCAATTCGAAGGTCTACGGCAAAAGCTGATCGAGCTCCGCGGCGAACCTAAGCCTGTCGTCGAGATCCCGGATGGCCCCGTTCTCAAGCTCGGGGTCGAGCATGAGCAGGTAGCCCTGCTCAGGAAGCAACTCGATGTGCCTTCCACGGCTGGAAATGGGGTTCTCGTCAACGAGATAATGTTCGACGAGGCCGTGCTTAAGGCGGTGAAGCAGTTCCAATTATCGCTTGGTACTCTTGCCGATGGCATGGTCGGCCCCAGCACCAGGCGTTTACTCAATCAACAACATCAACAGGCTACCCGCCAGGCGACAACCAGACTTATTCTTATCAACATGGAGCGCTGGCGTTGGCTGCCCAACGACCTCGGGTCGTTCTACGTGATGGTCAATGTGCCCGAGTTCATGTTGCGGGTCATGGCCGATGGTGATGCAACTTTCACGGCCGCGGTCGTGGTTGGCGCACCTAATACGCAGACGCCGATCTTTTCCGACGAAATTGAAGAGATCGTATTCAATCCTTATTGGAACGTGCCAAACTCGATCAAGACCGAGGAATTGCTGCCCTATATGAGAGGTGGAAGCGATTCGTTGTTCGGCGGTCGCCGTTGGAACACTTCGGTCCTTAGGCGGAACAACCTTCGGGTCAACATGGGGGGCCGGCAAGTCGATCCCTCCAGGCTCGATTGGGATCGCATCGACATCCGCAGCCTCGACATCTATCAACCGCCAGGACCCGACAATGTGCTGGGCAACCTCAAATTCGTGTTTCCCAACAAGCACGACGTGTACATGCACGACACACCGCTAAAGTTTTTGTTCGCGAACCCCGTGCGTGCCGAAAGCCATGGCTGCGTGCGGGTGCAGGATCCGGATCAGCTCGCGCTCATGCTGCTTAATCGAGACCAGGGCTGGACAGCCGCAGAGGTCGCCTCGGCGATTCATAAGAGCAACGATCAGCACGCGGCGTTGAACCAGAAGATCCCGGTTCACATCACCTATTTCACCCTTCGAGTGAACGATGACGGCTCAATCTCGACCTTCCGTGACCTGTATGGCTATGACGCTCGCATGGCGACGGCGTTGTTCGGCGAGAGCATGGCTTCTGCTCCCCAATTGGGGGCTGCCAAGTCCCGCGCCGGCCGGATGCCGGATCGTAATCGCGCGCGACGAAATCCGGGTGCGAACAACAATTTCGAAGAGAACTTATCTGGATTCGTAAGTAGCTTTTGAGCTAGCCTCGGCTAGCTCCGGTGGCTTCGGCCTCTCTCGCCGGGCGCTATTTTGCTCCTGAGTGAGGAGCGGACTACCCAGGTCGACTGAGCAAGAAGGCGAGCAGTCAACGCGTATCCCCGCAAGTCAGCACCGAGTCTCTACCTCTATCTGGACGAAGGTCACGGGTGAACGGGTTTTTCGTCTGGTATAATTCCCGGTATCAGGGGTATGAGTAGGAGTGGGATGAGGACGCCGGGGGGGGCTGCCGCACCAAAACTGGTTTGCGAAAGCGCGCGTGCTATCTTGTCTGGAGGCCATTCGTAGGCAGGTGAAATCGCCGGACCTTTCTTAATGACGGGTGGAAAGTCTATGCCGTAATTGGGGCGTGTGATGTCTTCCGAGCCGGCCGAATTGCTGACATTTAGCTTACCCTCCATCAGCAGCACACCATATTGGTAATCGACAATTCCTGCCCAAAAATCAGTGCCGCGTACGGCGAGGGCGGCGACGGGCGTATTTACCGTAATGCTCTTGTCAGGCAGCGTTTTAAGCTTGCCTGTGGTGAAACGGAAGGCAGCCCGAGTGGTGGTTAGCGCCATTTCGCCAGCGCCTTGTTCGGGATTGAAGACATAGCGGTCGACGACCACTGTCGCGTGCTCGCCAAGGGCCAGCACGCTACCGTCGCGAAAAGTAACCTCCAGGCGGGCCTCGGGGCCGGTGCGGAGCTCGTCAGTTATATGCACGGGCGTGCCGACGGTGGCAGGCGTGGCCCCAACCTGCGCTTGCTTTTGGACCCTGGTCACCTTGCCCACGGCAGGCGCGGCTATGACCGGCTCACTGAATGTCGAACTCAGGCCGCACGCGATTGCAAGCGTACACGCAAGCGCAAATATAGCTCTCAGGCCCATCCGCCCCCCCGACGGTCTACCGCAAGGCCTAGTTTACTCGAAGAAAGATAACAGCTTAGCGCTTAAGACATAAACAAATCCGCACGTTTCCAGCTAGCCGATAGCGCGCTCTGCCCATATTTTCAGGAAGTGTGGCTTGTAGGTCACAGGCTCGGGCGCCGTCTGGCACCCGACCCACGGCTTTCGCGCCCGAGACTGCGCTGACCCTATGAAAATATGTCGATCTACCGGCGTCGGCGCGGGCGTATGTCGGTGCCCCAGTTTGGCTTGTCGAGGTTGACGACGCCAGCTCCACTGCGCACGGCAACATGTCCTTTCAGGAGTAAGGCGCCGTAATGCCCATCAATAGGCCCCATCCAAAATTCGGTGCCGCGTACGGCGAGCGCCGCGTAAGGGGTGGTCACGGTAACATCCTTTTTGCTCATCTGGTTAATCTTGCCTGTCGCGAAACGCACGGCACCTGTGGTCGTCTTCAGGGCCAAAGCGCCAGTGCTCTGCTCAGGATTGTACACATAGCGATCAACCACAACGGTGGCATTTTCGCCTAAGTTCAACTTAGTGCCGTCGCGAAAGGTAACTTCCAAGCGCGCGTTAGCTCCCGTGCGCAGCCGGTCATTCGTGTTGACGGGCGTGCCTACGGCGGCCGCCGCGCCTCCTATTTGCGCTTGGTTTTGCACCCTAGTGACCGTGCCTACAGGCGCGGCGACCGCCGCATGGGTATAGAAAACCGCAGCGAGGCCGACTAGCATTGCGATCAAGATTCTTGGAACTGGTAGAGCCGACATGGCGGCCTCCATTTAATAGGGCCACGATAATTCGGAGGGCCTAGCACAAATCCTTTCATGGAAGAAGCGGTCGCAAACATACCGCCACCACTTGTTCCGTAAGCTTGTATATCTAGCAGAAATTGTACTCTCTTACCAGGTTTTAGAAAGTGTGGCCCGTCAATGACTGACTCATGGAGCGAATTCGGCCGCGGGAAGGGGTGAAGGTCTCCAAGAACCAGCCCGAACGTGTTTGGCTGGGGGATTGGCGCCTGCCTCCGTTGCGGCCGGCGTGGGTTGGACAATGCAACCTATCCAAAGCACTAGAATCGAATGTGCGCCATGACACCAAGCGAACCGCTCTATAGCCTGAAAGGGAAGCGCGTATGGGTGGCCGGCCACCGTGGCATGGTCGGATCCGCGCTGCTTCGCCGCCTCCAGCAAGAGGACTGCATCCTGCTTACCGTAGAGCACAAGGACCTTGACCTCACGCGGCAGGGGTAGGTTGAACGGTGGGTGGGAAAGGCTCGGCCTCAAGCCATCTTCTTGGCTGCGGCCAGGGTCGGCGGAATTTTCGCCAATGACCGAGCTCCTCTTGTCATGGCCACGAACGTGATACGGGCAGCAGCCGACACTGGGGTCGAGAAGCTGCTGTTCCTCGGCTCATCCTGCATCTATCCCAAATTCGCGCCACAACCGATCCCCGAAAGCGCGCTCCTGACAGGCCCTCTTAAGGAGACCAATCAAGGTTATCATTGTCTTCGTAACGGGGACGGCGAAAAATACTTGAGATTTTTTGGCAGCAGACTGGCTGGTTCTGGCGACCGGGCTCGCCCGGTTCCGCACCCGAGGGTGAAGCCATAGGACCGTTCACGACAAGCACGGAAGCATATCAAAACGCTATGAGTCACCCCATGCTCTCATGGATGCCAGAGCACGTAATGGATACACCGAGGGAAGTCACATCGAGCCGAGGCTAAGCAAGGCCGTTGGCCGAAGCATCCCACTACGTGCTAATAACACGATTTTGCTGCGATTGACAAAAATCGCGCAACTCAGCGCGACGACGCGCGAGTTTTTGCGTGTTGACGATGCGGCGGATGCCCTCGTGCATTTGATGATGGACTACTCAGGTGACGCGCATGTCAATGTCGGATACGGCGTAATCTAACATTCTCGAGCTGGAAGTTTGATTGCGTGCGTTAGGGTTTTGTCGGACGAATCAACTGCGCAAGCGTCTAAACTCGAGCAAAGCTTATGGGCCTCGGTTGGCAACTGAAGATCGGACTGGAAGAGGGCCTTTCCACCACCTATCAATGGTTCACAGCGCGCGGGACCGGCAACCGGGCACTGCGCCGATCCGATTCTCTGAGACACGACTGGTGTTCACACTGAGCCAGTCGTGGCGAGTTGACCGAACGCTGTTAGAGCTTGGTTGGTGGGAATCATGCCCGGCAAAACAATCTGGGAAGCATTGGACCGCACCGTCGGAAGGGGCCTGAAACACAAGTGGGCCGAATTACTCATCCTTGCCATCATGATTCCAGCCTTGGCCTGGTTGTTGAAGCTGGCTTGGGATCAGAATTCGCGCACAGCTGCGCTCGAAACCCGGATGGCCGCTTTCGTGAATGCTATGCCGGAACTTCGCCGAGGAATCGCCGCTGCGGCCATCAATCAGCCATTTCGGTCAGCCCTTATGGTCTTGCAACCCGCCGCCGCAGGCAAGGCCTGGGAGGCCAAGATTGAAATTTTGGATGTGGAGGAAGGGGCGATCAGCACCTATGTGGCCGAGCTGGAAGAGGCTGCCAAAGAAATGCTTGCAGTCAACCTGATTGGAAGCATGGCGAGGATTGATCCTAACGCTCTGAGTTTCGAGAAAATGCAAGAAAACGAAAGAATCATTGGTTTAAGTGGGGAGGGGTTGCCTCAAGCCATTGATCGCGCTCCGAGCTTCGTGAGCTACACCGATCCCGAGGAAATCAAGGGCGCGCTCAACCTGTTTGGGTTTCAGATGAAAGATGTGAGGCCAGCTACCGGCATTGCGACGTGGGCGACGCTGAAAGAGGCTCTAAACCAATGGTATGGGAGAGGTAGTTAGTCGCTCGCTACGGCTTTCAGACGTGCCCGAGGCTGATTCAAAAAATTACCCAACCACCACTCCGAAGAAACCTCCCCACTTCTCTTGTAGGGCGGGAGTTCTTCGGCCTTGATCGAGTTCAGCGCATTCCAATAAAAGTTGAAGACGGTCTCTCGCATCTCGTCGCTCGTCTCTTTGGGCCGTGCTCCACGCGCGCCGCCTGCTCTCGAATAGGCGCAACAGCCCCGTTTAAAACTTGCTGCCATTGTCCCAACGCTCCTCGAAGCTGCGCGGGCACATGCGCCTCGACGACCGCAAAGTTCGGGATCCTCTACCGGTTACAGGATGCGGTCCACCAATGCCGTTGCATCGCTGGGCGCCACGGCGAAGCCGCAGCCGACTTGATTGATGATCCGCGGGATCTCGCCGTCAAGTGCGCCGATGAAAATTATCGAACGCCCTGCCGTTTACTTGGCACGATCAGTCCTTCCAGCATGGGGTTTAGACTGACCAGGTAGTGGTGCGGCGTCCCACCCGCGAAGCACCAGAAAACCGGCCAAGACTGCCAACGCGACCAGGCGCCCTCAGCCGAATCGTTGCGACAGGCGCCGAGCGGTTTGGCTTACTACGGCGAATTAGCGCTCCTTGTTCCGTGGCAGACCGTTGCTGCATGCCGCAGTTGCCATCCTTAAAGGCCGCTTTGGAGGAGGCCCTTTGCAAATTAATGCAGCGGCGAGCCTAGTGCCAGGGGAAGGCGCGCAGACTGCTACATAGCAAGCAAGCACAAGCTTTTGGCGTCGACATCTAAGGATGCATTCAACTTCGGGGCAAAGTGACCACGCCAAGTTCCCCTGAACCCCGCGTCGCTATATCACTACAGAGACGGCCACTTCCAGTCCGCCGCCAGCCTGCGAAGTCGAGGTCACCGACGACCGCCTTCTTATTGTGTCGAGCAATTTAGCTGTGCGGCATCGATGCTGTTGTCGACAAAGCCCACCAGTGTATTATTTTCACCACCGTTCACAGAATCACCTTCTAATACTATACGCTCATCAACGACTGTGGAGCGTGTTATAATGGTTTATCTACGTCAGGACGTGCCAGGGGAGGCTGCCATGGTGAATAAACAGAATTTTACGTCGGAAGAGTGGGCCAAGGTTTTGGAAAGTATGATGCTGGTCGGCATGGCGGTTTCGGCGGCGGAGCCGAGTGGCTTGTGGGGCACACTGAAAGAGGCCTTTGCAAGCAGGTCTGCAATAACTGCATCCAAGCAATCCGCGTCCAATGAGCTTGTTAAAGCAGCCATTGCTGAACTAGAGACACAAGAAGGACGATCGACTGTCCAGGCTGCGTTGCGCAAGCTCGTGGTTGATGCTGAGCCGCCGGAGATTGTCAAGCGCGCGCTCGACCATCTCCGGGAAGTCTCGGCTCTACTCGATGCGAAAGCCCCCGGAGACGCAGCGGCTTTCAGGGATGTTTTGCGCTGCATTAGTCAGAAGGTGGCAGAAGCCTCCATGGAGGGGGGCTTGCTCGGACTTGGTGGTGCTCGAATAAGCGATGCCGAAAAGGCTACTCTTGCCGATATCGAAAAGGCCTTAGGCACGACCACCTAAAGAATCCGCAAATGGCAGCCTTCGTCTTTAGCCCCTTTGTTGGTTCGATTTCGACTTGTGGGGCACATAAACCGTCGTCAAGATTGCCGTAAGAATTCCTGCGATGAGACCAGCCAACGCGCCGATCGCAGCCGAAGATGTGATCCCACTCATCGAGGCGATCTGCACTGCTGCCGCGCTACCAACAAGGGAGGCAATAAGTGAGTAGCTGATCACACGAAGAGGGATCTCAACGGTAACAGCGGAATAGATGACCATGAGCTGGGGAATTCTAATATTGTGAACGACCCCTGCGCTAATCGTGCCTAGTATTCCAGCGACCAAAGCCAGGAAGAGATTGCCAACCAAGCCGCCGAGAACCAAGCCCGTCAATGCACCTACCACACTGCTCACAACCAGCAATATCAACCAAGTTACGTAAGTCATGTCCTTTTTCCCCTTCACCCCAGATCGTGCTTGACTAAGCTCAGACGGGTACTCGAAAAAGACAGTATGGCAAATGCCGTTCCCAGAGAAAAGTGGTGTAAATTGAACCTGGACCAGGGAGAGCTTGTGTTTTCAATGGCCTTTAGACGTTTCCGATTCATGGGAAATGGGTGTAATCGTTCACTCGTACTCACACTGCAAACGTAATGGGGAGGGACGCGATGGTATTACCGCCAGAGTATGCTTGGCTCGAGCTGGTTGTCATAGGCGCTGTCGCCGTGTTCGTCGCTGACTTGATTGGCAACCTTATAGACTTCCACGGCCGCTTCGCGAATGCGTTCACAACCGCGATCGTCTTCGCTATCCTCTTTGGGCTATCTATCCATTTGCGTTATGGGACGGTAATGCTGATGAAGTGGGGATTTGCAGTGGTACGTACGGCTCCTTGACTTAGCGCTGCTTTAATAGCTCTTAGCTTTTGCTTCGCTAGGGAAATAGGGAATTTACAGGGAGGGCTGCAATGCTGTTGCCGCCGGAATACGCTTGGATCGAGTTGATTTTTTGGGGAGGGATTTTCGTGTTTGTCGCCGACCTGATTGGCAACACGATCAATTTCCAGGGACGTTTGATTAATGCGTTCACGACCATGATCGTGTTCGCATTCCTTTTTGCACTGTTTATCCGTTTCCGTTTTGGGAGCGTTATGCTGACAGACTGGGGATTGGCGGTAATAAATCCACTCCCTTGAAGCTCAGCTTGTTTGTTCGCTAAGCCTAAGCCAACACTGTATTGAAGCGAGCGCCGAAGTGCTATCCTCACTCTCACTTGAACACCCCCCACCGCCGCAACATCGATCGAGAGTTAGCACCGAGCCCGTCCAACGAAGGCTCGCAAGGTCAATAACGAAGCGGTACCGCACATCGCCCTTGGGGCTGGGCAGAGTAGTACCTTTCGCGCCCACAGTGCTTTGCTAAGCTTTGATGCACGCCTGGCGGCCAACTGATCTCCTCATAAGTAATGCCGTGCCAATCACGCGCCCATCGTGCCTTTTCGCACAAGTGAAATCCGAAGGCTTTGGCCGCCATCGACTGCAAACTTAGCCAGGGCCACTACTCAAAACTAACACCGCCGGTGCTGCCCAGGAGCAAAAGCACAGCATCGGCTCTGTCCCGTTGCTCGGGCGTCAGAGCGTTGTAGAGTCCTTCCGTAACAGGTTGTAATGCCCTTCTCGCATCGAGCCGCGCCTGCATCATGTTGGTCTGCGCATGCATGCGGTCAATGGCGGAGCCTGAACGTTCCGCTGCCAACTCGGCCTCGTGCGCCGCCTCGATCCTCTGCACATTGGCGCGCGACGCGTCCTCATAAGCCTTCCAGGCAGCAGACTGATCGTCGGTTATGCCGAGCAAGGTCTTTGCATAAGCAAGCCGGCCCGCGACCCTGGCTTCGAGGTCTGACTGGCTGTAGCCAACATAATAAGCGCCAATGATTGCGCCTGATGCATCTTTGATTGGCTCATAGCCGGTGACGTAGGGCGTACCAAGAATTGGAGCCTTGCCATAATATGCATTGCCGGCTTTGATCGATTCTAGCGCCGGGCCGGCCAGAACCGTTCCAATCGCCCGCCCACTTCCGTCCGGTTTCGGCACGTTCGTCGCGACGCGTTTGTAGTCCTCGCCATCTTTTACGAACAGTGTCGCCGTCATACCTCGCCCGCCTTCCTGCGCGACCTCATCAACCACGGTAAAGTTATTGTTCATTTTTGTTGAACCAAAATACAACGCTGGAGCATCCTTGCCGCCAACTGGATCCGTGCCCTCAACTTTCGGTGCTCCCAATTTGGTCGTCTTCTCTTTCAAGGCTGCCATAGATTTAGCAACTCGCGCATTCTGTGCATTGGCAGAGCCTGCCATGAGCATAGGAACTGCAAAAAAGCCAACCGAAAGAACAAGCATGACAACGTACGTTTTTTTCGCCAGTAGCCACGATGTGGCTGGGGACGCGATTAAGCTTGCAAAAATGGATTTCATTTAGTTCCTCCTCGGGTTTGGAGGCGGCTTCACATCGTGCTCGTGCTAGCGAACCGGCACCACCTGCGCCAACCCGCGTGCGCTTGAACAATATTATGAAAATGTCCTGCAGAGCGCAATCAGTGCTCATCGACTGGCGGATTTCTGGACGCTCTGCTACATGGAAACCCAGCCCTAGTGAGCGGGCAACCACGCTGCGATGCAAGCTCGATCTAACGGGTGGTTCCCGGTGGCTGGGCTGCAATGCCGGATGCAGAAAGGCCTTCGATGTCAACGATCGCAAGATTCTCGGCGTCGCTACCGCACTGGAGGTTCAGCGATTCCTGCCTGGCGGTCTCAATGTGTATGATCTCTCCTGGCCCTATACTAACCTGAACGCGTTTAGCTGTCTCGCCAGGGTCGCTACCCAAAATGTCCCACAGCACTGCGTTGACGGCGCAGCGGCCACTGCTAGGCTCAAAGAAGGCTATGACACGCATACTGCCAACCGAGGCGAGAAGACCTTCGTGAGCCCTGACCGGCCCTAAATTCTGGACCATCTCAACAGCGCTGGCGGAGGTGCTGAAGATCGAGAAGGCGCCCAATGCGCCGGCTACTGTGAATTTCAAGAACTGGACGCGCGGAAACATCGTAGATCTCTGCTCCATTTGGGAGAAGGTGCACTGGGCCCTCTGACCGCAGCTTGAAACTAAATCCTATACCGAATAGCGAGAAATCCGGATTCTTTCGCGCTTCACGATGGCGTAGAATGTGCCATCAAATGCCTTCGTCTCGCGAACGTCAATAGGCCGTCTTTCTTCGGCAAGGCTTTGGAAGCGGGCTGCAGCCTCCTCAAGCCGAAAACCGCCGGTTGGAGGCTCCCCTGGCAGACTTTCCCAGCAGCCTGTCATGCTGTCGCAATGCGGGCCTTAACCTCCCAACCGGCCTGCTGGCGATTTTTTTCCGCATGCAGATGACCATCCTACTGGTCCTTCTTCTGGCTCTTTTGCACGAGGCATAGGGGACGCTATGGCGCCGCCTCAAGCCGTACAGCCTCGGAATTCGCTCAAGGGGATCGCGATCTTCGCGGCCTCTCGGAAGCACGCTTGGAGTAAGAGTTCTTTGTTCAGATCGCTTCGACATCAATTCGACCCGCTCGACCGGGAGATTTTGGAGAGAGCCTTTGACGCTACGTGGTCAGCGGTCAAAGATTTTCCCGTAGACTTCGACAGCGACGAAGGCCTGGAGACCATTCTCCGGCGCAAGCTTATCGAAATTGCTCGTTTCAATGGCGTGAGTGATCCCGAGGCTCTCCGAGACATTCTACTGAGTCGTCTGCCGTCGGTAGAACCAGCGCCACAGTCGAACTGAAAACCCCTACGGCTAGACTGGAGGTAAGCGGTGCGCTGGCTGCCATGCTTATCGAGCACCAATTTTGCGCGACTGACATCAGCAAGGCTGGCGCACCCGTCAAATCGCCTCACAGCGGCTCTGCGAAAGAACGTCGGTACGTCTGCTGCCAATAACAGGAACGTAGCAAAGATAGCGCCAGAAAAATCTGTCTATGGACATGTTGTCCTTAGCGGCGAGTCACCACGTTAGTTAGTACTCGAACGATCAGCCGGGAACGCAATGCCAGTCTGACAATGTGAGCCGACGCCTGAACCGGCAATAGCGGCAGGTGGAGGCCACGCCCCTTAGGGCTGATCCCGCGTGCAGTGGCTGCGCGCGTTAATGCGGAGCATTGCCACGAAGCGGGGTCAGTGACCGGCAAATCCATAGAAGACTTGCATCAAACGCTCGTTCAGCCCACGCTAAGATCATCCAAAAGACGGATGCAAATAGCGCCCCTAGTAAACCAAGCCAACTTTGCATTCATGCTCAACAGCCCTTGGGCATGCGCCGATCACTCCTGATAGCCGGGGGGCGTCTTGTGCCAGCGATAACCAGCCTTCCCCTTTTTGTAGCCGTACTCGAATAAGGAACGCATGTACCCTTGGTCGAAAGGCCCTTTGTAAGGAACGGTAAAGTCACTGTCGATGTAGGCGAGGTTGAAGCCGACGCCATCACGCTTGGTAGTGACAAACATTCGATAGGTATCATTGACCCCACTCGTCGCTGTCATGGTGGATATAGCCTTCGTGGCGATCGACAGCGTTTGGCGCTTTACGTTCTCTTCGGGCCTGAAGAGGCGACCATTGCGGAGAATGTAGGCCACGCGTTTCCGCCGAATCCCATAATGCTCAGAATTTGCTTTTAGGTTCAGAGTCGGCGGATAAAGGAAGGCTTGAGCGACAGCTCCGCCATCGACATGCATCTCTTGATAGCGCTGACCATCGATGCTTACGTCCAGCATCACGGGCGGAAATAGTCCGGGAATTGCGGCTGACGCGCGCAAGATGTCGATGATCAGGTCTCGTTTGCCGGGGAATTCACTCGCGGCGATAGCACCAATATTCCAAATGACCGACCGCCCTTGATCGAGGTTGGTCGTCATGATGAGCAGTAAACGTCCTTTTGCGTACTCCTCTGCAATTCTTTGAATCATAGCGTCATCAACGAAGCTCGCGATGATGTTTCTCAACGGCGTGGTGTCGGTCATCGCGTCGTTGGCTACTGCAGCAATGAGACTGCGTTTACTGAAAATGTCCCCAGCACTCGTGTCGGTGTAGACTTGTTTGAGCTTTGCGTCGTACTCCGCGCCCAGAAAAGCGAATGGTGCGGAAAGCGCTCCCGTACTAACGCCGGTGACGAGGCCAAACGCCGGACGATCGCCGCGAGCGCTCCAGCCATTCAGAAGTCCCGCACCGAAAGCTCCATCGTCACCGCCGCCAGATATCGCGAGGAAGTAAGCGGTTGGCAATTTGCCGTGGTGGGCAGCTAGTGCTCGTTTGTAGGCTTGGAGGCCAAGGGCCGCCATGCGCTGCCCGTCTGTGTCGGGGTAGTACCGAGCGTCTGGTATATCGACGCTGATCCTGGACGCCATCGCAAGTGGAACAGGAGGCAGGCGATCGGTGCTCGCACACCCAATGACGACAAACTTGAGTGCGAACACGACAATCCAGGCGATAGAAATACGCCCAATATCGACGCTACGGCCGCGCCTCGACACCCCACGAGCCCTCTCATCGCGGTCAGGCCGCATCGGCCCGCCCCGCAACCCTGGGGACCAAACCATGGATTTTGCCACAAATTAAGGCACTAAAATTCGTGGTCGAGGTCCTTACAGACTAAGGCCCTGATGGCACCCCGATCGCTTCGCGCTTGGCGCTGACTTTGGGTCAAAAGCAGACATTTCAGCTGGATCAACGCGATGTCCGCTAAGTGCCACGAGCGGAAGTGTTGATATCGGCCAGCGGCCTCTAGCGCCCGCCACATCTTGGGGACCGGCAGCGGCGATCCTGAAGGGCTCGCTGAAGTCTAGACGTTCCGAAACACGTTGCCGGCAGCAAGCACCAGATAACCCACCAACAAAATAGTGAACCCGGTGCGGGTATACGGAACTTCGACGTGTGCGTAGTGAATGACGGCCGCGAACAACGCGATGACGACTGACACAATGAAAGTAATTAACTTGGGTGCTGAAAGTTCGAGCTGCATTTTCCCCCCCCTTTAACCCGGCCAGTGGGCTTGAAAGGGCAGTTTAGCTTATCCCGCACCAAATAGCGATAAGCAAGGCGACCCTCGCCGGACAAACGACTCTGTGACCCATAAGGCCGGTCTCGCGTTATGGAAGCAGCAGTGGCCCAGCAGCGCGGCAAATCGCTCACCTTCTAACGTCCTCATTGATGGCAAACTAACAGCGGAGTGGGTATGCTGGGATTGCCCCCACTGGTGAGACAATTTCGCTGGAGGACCTTGCCCATGTTGAAAAAGTTAATGTTGATTTCAGCAACCGCTGCGCTGTTCCTGGTTGGTCCTGCGCCCAAGCCCTTAAGCGCCGCAGACTACAAGCACAGTGGCTGCTCTAACGCCGCTAAGGCTTATTTCCCCTACGATCATGCGGCCCGCAAGGAGTTCAAGCACTGGTGCAAGGACCAGTGGAAAATCTACAAGAAGTCGCACAAATACGATTGAGCTCTTCAAACAATGTCCGCTATGGGTCAAAGGCAGACATTTGGAACTGCGTGACGGATTTCCTGGTTTACTCCCAAAAAGCCGACATTCTGCGGAGCGACTCTGATGTCCGCTAAGTGCCAATAGCGGACATCGCGCCTCTCAAACAAGTTGGCGGTCTCATTAGATTCACTCGGCGCCGGCAAGCTCGAGCCGCTCTTCCAAGAAGAATCGCAGCATGCCGCTTGAGGCATCGGGGCCCTGCGGATCGGTGTAGGTGCCATCCCGACTGCCGCGGACCTGGCATGGCCATGGATGAGCCATTGCTCCACCACAACCTTCCAGGTCTTGTCCCGAGTCACCGCCGGATCGAATTATGCAGCCTCATCCTGATGGCGCGCGAGATTCTCATTGAAACTGCGGCAACAGGGAACTGCGCCTCGGTAGGTCGCGCCTAATCGCTTCCGTCCCAGGAAAGTGCTTTAGGCAGAGGTGGTTGCGTTTTTGGTCGCCGCGCGGTCTGATAGGCTGCGCGGCCGCGAGAAACTTATTGGCCTCTTGGACTACGGCATTACACCGGAAAGGAAACCGGATCTGCGAATGAGGCGAGAATCTTGCGCGGACCTTCGACATTCATCCGGCCATGCCCCGTCAGGATGTTGTCGAGCACGAGCACATCGCTCTTCTTCCACCGGAACAGTACCGAGTGATCCCATGTGGCCCGGCGGATTTCGGCCATCTCATCGGCGGGAATCGGCGTGCCGTCGCCATATAGGATTTGCACAGGCATTACGTCGAGGGCGTAGAGGATCCTAAGGCCCATTTTCAGAGAGGCGTTGTGGAGCGGATTCTGGCGCGGTCTGACTTCGTCGAGATCCCGAAGGATACTCGTTCGGTGAAAGGCCTGAAGGTTGAGGCACTGCTCGCCGGTGTCGGGATGGCGAGGTAGGGGATTGACCACGTTTTCGGTGTGCAGGATGCGCCCGTTCGGATGCCAGCGGCAGACCATTCCGCGCGACGTCACCAAGGCCTCGATCTCATCGTGGTCGCGGGTTCCGAAAGCCTCGTTCCAGTCTCGGTTCATCACCGGCGCCCAGGCCGGGCGCTTCTTCGGAAGACGCCGCCGATAGCAGACCTTTTTTGCCTCGAGCTTCGCCCGGATGCTGGGGTCGAGGGTCACGGCGGCAGCGCGCGAGTCGAACAGCGGCGTCTCGCCGTAGCGGCGGGGTTCGACCAGACAGAAGAACGAAATCATGCGGGGTCGTTCATTGAGAAAGCTGTTCTCGTTGTGGGCGAGGATGGGGTACGCGTTAGGGGTGTCGGTCGAGGTGTATACGCTTTCGGCGACCTTGCTTCGCGGGCTGGTGTCGAACGGGTTGTCCGCCTCGGGCTGGTAGCCGAGCGCACCGATGATGTCAGCGAAGCCTGCCGGCTCGTTCACCTCGAACCCGCGGAGCAGAACGCCCCCGCGCTTCAACATTTCATTCCGCAGCCGGTCGCGTTCGGCAGTCACGAAAGCACGGAGGTCCGCCAGCGATCGTGGTCCATTCGCTTCCACAACTCGCGGCAGATCCCGGCAGGTGGTCGGGCGGGTCAATTCAGAGGATTCGAGATTTCGCCAGAGGGCCATTCTTCGCCGGAGCTAGGAGTTCATAAAAAAGTCGGCAGCCAATAGTTTCGCGTTGCAGGCGCTCACATTCAAGGGCAAAGACGCCCTCGCATCAAGTACTTCCCGGGGGGCGTTGGGCTCCGGTCGGTAATGTAAAAATCGCCGAGCACCAGCACATCCATTTGCGTGCGCAAGAAGCACGAGACACTTATCCTGTTTCTCCGAAACCCCACCAGGCGGCCCCTTAGTAGCCATAGAAAGCTCCAGCGGCTGCATCTGACTTTCGTGAATGACCCGGTCTTCAAAAGCGGGTTAAGTTCTACGCGGCAATCGCGTCGCGCTCTTTAGCGAGGAATCATGTGCGGGTTGGCAGGTGTGATCGACCTCAAGGGTCGGCGGGAGCCGGATCGGGCGCGAGTCGCGCGCATGGGCGCGGCGCTGACCCGTCGCGGGCCCGACGAGACCGGCACCCTCTTCGCGCCAGGCATCGGCGCCATCCAACAGCGCCTCAGCATTGTCGGACTGGGTAACGGCCAGCAGCCGATCTTCAACGAAGACCGCACCGTCGTCGTGATCTGCAACGGCGAGCTGTTCGATTACCCGGAGCGCAAGGCTGAGCTTCAGGCGCGCGGCCACGTCTTTCGCGGCGGTAGCGACTGCGAGCTGATCGTGCATCTCTACGAGGAGCATGGCGAGGATCTGTTCCCGCATCTCAAGGGTCAGTTTGCCTTCGTGCTGTTCGATTTCGCCAAGCGGATTGTGCTGCTCGCGCGGGATCGCGTCGGCATCTGTCCGCTGCATTGGTCGCGGCAGGGCGACGTCTTTTACTTCGGCTCCGAGGTCAAGGCGCTGCTCGCCTCCGGCGCCGTGCCGCCGGCGGTCGATGTGCAAGGGCTCGATCATCTCTTCACCTTCTATGCGATCGGCTCCCGCCGCACTTTGTTTGACGGCGTGCAGTCGATTCTGCCCGGCCACTATCTTAGGATCGCCTTCCGGCAGGAGGGCGCCGCCGCGGCAATCGAGGAGCGGCGCTATTGGGACTTCGACTTTCCGGATTGGGGCGATGAGCAGGATGCCGCGGATCCGACCGCTCTGATCGACGAATTCGAGGCGACGTTCCAACGGGCCGTCGAGATCCGGCTCCGCGCCGACGTCCCTGTGGTGGGCTATCTCAGCGGCGGCGTCGAATTCGGCCTACATGCTCGCCACCGCGTCCAAAATCGCGGGGCGGCCGCTGCCAAGCTTCACCATTAAGGTGCCGGTGCGTGCGCTCGACGAGGCGGCCAATGCGCGCGAATCCTCAAGTCATATCGGGGGCGCGGCAACCGTGATCGAAGCTGGGGCGGGCGTCCTGGCCGAGAATTACGTGGAACTCATCCGAGCCGCGGAATATCCCGTCCTCGACACATCCTGCGCCGCGCTGCTTGCGCTGTCGCGCAACGTGCATGCGCAAGGCTACAAGGCCGTGCTCACCGGCGAGGGCGCCGACGAAGTATTCGCCGGATATGTCTGGTTTAAGATCAGGGAGGCCGCGCGCAAGCTCGATATCGGCGACAGTTTCCGCCCGAGCACGGGCATCAGCCGCATCGCGCGCAAAGTCGCGGCACGCAACCTGAGCTTTGGCGAGTTCGCGCGCATCGACGCCATGATCGGCGGACCTCATGCGCAGTCCATCATGTACAATCTCGTGGCGACCTCGCGCGACCGCTACTATAGCGCCGAGTTGAAGGAGCGTCTGGGATCGTTCGTCGCCTACGAGGACCTCGTTCTTGACCTGGAGCGCATGCGACGTTGGCATCCGTTGAACCGCTCGCTCTATCTCGGCTGCAAAGTCCACCTTGCCGGACTGCTGCTCAACCAAAAGGGCGACCGCGTCGCCATGGCCAACAGCGTCGAGGCACGCTACCCCTTCCTCGACGAGGACGTGATCACCTTCGCCTCCCGCATTCACCCGCGCTGGAAGCTACGCGGGCTGATGGGTGATAAATATCTGCTGCGACAGGCCGCGGCGCGCATATTGCCCGATGCGGTGGCGCAGCGGAAGAAGGCCATGTTCCGCGCGCCGCTCGCCGAGACCTTCCTGGCGAAGCCGCCGTCCTTCGTCCGCGATCTGGTCAGCCCCGATTCACTGGCGCGCACCGGATATTTCGATGCGGCCGCCGTGCAACGGGATTGCGCAGTGTTGGCGCAGGGCGAAGGCAAGCTCGGCACCTTCGCGAGCCTCGGCCTCAGCGGCGTGGTCGCTACCCAGCTCTGGCACCACCTCTATCTCGGAGGCGGATTGTGCGAACTACCGCATGTTGAGCATCAGGCCGGGGCCGAGCCGAATGTAGTCAGCTAGCCTTCTTTGTCGTTCGCGCCGTCTTACGGACAGCGCGCGCCGTCTTGCGTCCTGTTCTGCGAGTAACGCGCGCCACCTTCCGTCCTGTCCTGCGAGTGACGCGTGCCGTCTTGCGTCCCGTTCTGCGAGTAGCGCGCGCCACCTTCCGTCCTGTCCTGCGGGCAGTTCGTGCCGTCTTGCGCGCGGTGCGTTTTGTCGTCGCCATAGTTTTTCCTTCCATTCTGTTTTGATGTCGCTGCACTTATCTCATCGATAACGCTTCACTTCTTTGCCGTCGCACAGGGCAAGTCAATACCTATTTACGGGGAGGTCGAGGTTAACGTCACGGCGACGATGAAGCTGACAATGATTGCAGCCTACGTGATGTGAGCGACCAGCATCATTTGGAATTTGCCAGCTTGTGGTGCGCCCACTCGAGTTCGATCCCGGCTTCGCGAATGTGCAGACGCCTCAAGCTGCGCGAAATGTCAGCTTATGGCGCCTAGCAGACATAGATGCCGAGCTGAGAATGTCGGCTCATAGGGGTGAAGCGGACATCCCCAAGGCGCGATCTGCGAGTCTGTCACAGTGACCGATGTGGCAGGTGGAGGCGCGTTGCTGGCCGCTGCCATGAGGTGAGGCAGAGAAAAGGCAAAATTTTTCGCAGGCGTAACAGCCTGCATTTTCAGCTTATTGACGACGGCCTCGCCAACCGGAAATCGCTGAACCCACCAATAGAACAGCAACAATAATCAACACAGCATTCATTGGACTGCTTTCCTATGTGACCCCAAGATCACATTAGCCTTTCAATGTGCACCTGGCGGTTCATTGCGGCCCCCCGCTTGCTGGCGCTATCTGTCTCCAGGGTGTCTACGATTTCGGCGATTCCATCAAAAGCATCGAGGACGACAGTAGCTTCGGGTGACGGGTCTTCCCAGTCGAACACGAGCAAACCCAGCACGGCAAAGGCAACGGTGGCGTAGCGGCGCAGCATCGAATCCCGCCTCTCGATGTCGAAGTTTAGTCGGCTCGGGTGGCCGAAGTAGGGTCCAAGCGCGGCACTTGTGGCCTCTCTGGGACAATAAAGGAGCGCCGAAGTCTGCCGAATTTGCCGCGAGTTGGTCATTTCGCCGAAATCCAAATCTGTTCTCCACGGATCGGCACGAAGGCAGATCAAGGCGAAGCCGGTCCCCGTAATCTTGGGATCGGCTCCGCCTCGAAGTTTATTGTTGTCGCGTGTTAGGCACCGAAGCCGCCGTCGACATTTAGCGACACGCCAGTGATATAGGCCGCGGCAGGACTGGCGAGGAAGGCGACGGTGACGGCAACCTCCTCTGGCTTCCCGTAGCGGCCGAGCGCTGTGGCGACTTTGCGTACCAAATCCTCGACCCGCTTGGCATCGGCCGGTCGGCCTTGAAGGCGGCGGCGTACTCTTGAGTTCCTTGGCGACGGCCTCGGCCTTGTCGGCGGAAGCGGCATAGCTCAGGGCGACGTCGGCGCCTTGATCGGCAAGCTCCTTGGCGATGGCGGCACCGATGCCGCGCGACCCGCCAGTGACCAGTGCCACCTTTCCGCTAAGCGGTTTGGCGGCCTTTGCCGCAGAAAATTCCTGGGTGCCTTCGCACGAACCGCACCGCGCAACTGTGCCCGGCTCCTCATCCGCTATGTCCGCTAATGGCACAAAGCAGACATCGATTTCGACGCTGAACATGTCTGCTTTCGGGGGGTAAAGCGGACATCCCGGATCGGCTGGCCGATGTCCGCTAATGACCCTGCCGATTCTAACTGGAATTATTTCTCGGCTGGCACATGGCTGCGAGCAGCGTGGTGCCATCCCTAATTTATTAACAAAGGTTGGCGTCTTTCTCGGTCAGGCTGACTCTAAGTCGCATAGCAACCTGCTTTGATGGCAGATGCTCAGGTGACAGGGCTCGTCTTATTAAGGAGAGGGTCTTGGCTGGGGAAGTAGAGCTAGCATGGGATGTAAGACGTTCTCATCCAGTCCCACCAGCCCTGACTGATTTTGATAAATTTCCTCGCTATACGGCTTTCCGTCCATATCCGGTTTACCGGCACCCTGAACAATCGCTTCAAGAACTCAATTGCCCGTTTACAACCCTGAAGATTCCGCCGCCTGAGCCACCTTCACCTCCGGATAAGTCAGAAAAGTATGCCAAAGGACCATCCGGGCCAGGGGGAAAAACACGGCGGATTGTCCCGATTTGGCTAACGGGTTCTCGGCCGCTCCACTGGCTGAGCATGCCATCTTGCTTCGCCGTCGCTTGAAAAACACGATCACCTTCTTGCAGCATCGCCCCTTTTTTAGGGATAGCCAAAGGCTGGCAACCTTCGACAGGATGGGCAAGTCTGACTGCGGTCAAGTCTTGCCTTTTTAATTCCGGTGTTTTGGACATAGAAGTTGCTACAGGCGGGAGTTGGGACGGATCATCAATAATGATCGCAATTTCATCATTGGGATTTTTCCAGTTATGAAAGCGACACTTATCAATCGGCAATAGCTGCCCCGTGCCTAAATCCTGAAACGCATGCTTGACCGTAACAAGTATGTTGGGCTGAAGCGCTATATTGCCGCTGCCCTGATAGATATTAATCCGCTTTCCGTCTGCCGACGGAACTCCGCAGACCACAGCGCCAGTACACGCGATCAGTTGAGTTAGATGGGACGTCGTTACGCCAAATTCCTTTCGCAGGGTATCCGCCAGCTCAGAAAGGTCGTGGCGGTTATCATATTTTTTGAGCTCTTCCTTGTTGCTCGGGTCGACCATGACCCCTTCCGGCGTGATGATGCTCGCCTGCTGCAATAGCTCAGGGGAGACGGCAATGGGCTTGGCATGGGTCAGAGGAACGACGTCAATACCCGCAGATCCGACCAACGCCGCAAGGGCCAGAGTTCGACCGATCATTTTACGAGAGCGCATCACGCTGCGCGAGATGTTTGCCAAGGTGACCAAGGGAGCGCTGTCCGGTAACGCGGGCGAAACAGCGCACCAGGATTGGGCGGTCAACGGCGAGTATGTGGACACGTCGGACGGGCTCAAGCTTGACCCTGAACATCGGGTGACGCTTAGCCAGATGATGGAGAAGTTGGACGGCGATCCCGCGCTGGATGCTGCAGCCCGGGTCAATACCCGGGAGAACGTGCGCCTCACCTTCGACCACAAGGTCGAGGCCGTCATCCAGGAGATCGTTGATTCAAACTTTGAGCTTTACAAGCGCATCACCGATGATCGCGGCTTTGGCGAGGTACTGAAGAATTTCCTATTCGACCAGTACCTGCGCCGTCATCGCAATGCCGTCGAGCTGATCAAGCGCGGCGAATCCAAGACATTGGAATTCAAATCATCGCTGCGCTGGAGCCTCAAGGAGAACCGGCTAGACAGCAAGGGCGTCACCCACGCGGCAATGAAAACAATTGCCGCTTTTCTTAACACCGAGGGCGGCGACCTCCTGATCGGCGTAGCCGATGATGGTTCCGCCACTTTATATATACACAGGCGTAAGGGCCTCGCTGCACTGACACTACCTGACACAATATCGATGTGACTTCGATGATTGGAGCTTTTTGTCTATGTTACTGTTTTTCTATAGAAAAATGGCGCGCCCGAAGAGATTCGAACTCCTGACCCCCAGATTCGTAGTCTGGTGTTCGAGCTGTCATTAAGCGTCAGCGGCTTTCCTTGAATAGCCGAATTTCCACATAATCCGGCTACACCAGGCAGGGTCTTTCTTCTGCGTTCTTGTAGTTGCTTCTTGGCGTGCTTACTATGTGCTTACTGAGACTGCGCGGCGATCCAGGTGTGTCGTGGCTTATGAGAAGTCGATCAAAGGTAGTCCTTCAACCCATTTGAGGCTCGAATGCCGTCTCAAGCCTCGCTGTCGAGGCTCTGAAGTCGCCGCCCTCAAAAACCCATTCGCTGAAGTCAAACTATTACCCGCAAATTTTGCCGAGGCGAGCGGCATCGCTATTCCCGCTCAGTTCATCGCCGATAGCATCTACATCGGTGGTCTGAAACGCGCACTGCTTGCCCTTACGCCAGTACAACGGAAGTTGCTCAAGAAGGCTTACGAGGACGCAATGTCGCTCTTGCCCAATCTCGACGCTGCGTGGAGCGCTTGGCCGAGCACCCTCGTCTCCTTGGGTCTAGGAAAGGAGCTTGGAGCCGTCCCCGTCATTCCCTCGGGCTCCCTGAATTCTTGCCACCCACAACAACTCGAAAGTGCTCGACACTGTCTCGCAGCATGACCTAGAGCCAATTGCAACCTAAGCCGTCTCATTCGCGTGCAGTTAATTGCACGATTCGGGGTCAGTCTTCGGTGTCTGACCAGACACGCTTCAGAACTCGGGTGGGCTGTTGAACTCGACATTCGGTCGTGGGCCGCCGCATTCAAGCTCTGCGACGCCAGAGACATTCAAGCTTCACCCCGGACCAGGAGGAGATTGTCGAGGCAGCGTTAAAGCTGATCAAGGAGAAGACCGGGACCAAGTTCGATACGGTGGCCCTTGAGTATATGGCACAGAGCTTCATGGGGACCGGTATCGCGTTCGCTGACGCTACGTCCGCCCTCAACGCGGAATACAAGAAGGCAGGAGACATATCCACCTTCCTAGAGCGTGTCGTGGCCTATGTTCAGGAGATTACGGGGAAGGAGATTTCCGTCTCCTACGAGGACGAGTAAGCTGCAAACAAACTGGAATGTCTGAGGCATGTCTGAAATGTCCAGACCAGACACGTTTCGGACATTCCTCTTCTTTCAACTAATTTCCTCACTTATTAATTCCCAAAACCCCACACGTGTCCGACATTCACACCGGTTTTTTTCTGGACATTCAAAGACAACACCTTTTGAGACACCCTCCGGCTGTGCAATTAATTGCAACGGCACAGAACGGCGGCATGCTTATGCGGCCTTATATTTCGCTCTCAACTCCACGCGGAGACGTTCAACTCTTCCCTCGTCTGAGCGTTCAGCCGGAAACCGGAGTGTCAACGTGTGCAATCAATTGCACGAGCGGTAAGCCCCCCTAAAGGGCATTGTGGCGGGAGCGCCATTAGTGTCTCGTAGTTATTATCGCGTCGGGCTCTCGCTCCCCTTTCCCTCGCACAGCTTTCCACAAGAGAAGCCCGGCTGCTCCTGCCGGGCTTTCTACCGTTCCCCCGAAATTCTTCGCGCGAATCTCACCGTCCACTGGACGGGATAAGCGTGGCAGGAGTGGGGCGACGATAAACCGCAAGGGGATAAAATCCATGCTGTTGCAAAAAAGCCATGAGGCCGCAATAGAATATGATTTGTGATGGGTCTTCCCTCCCCATCACTGGTTCCCCCCATAAGGAACCCGAAGAAGCCCCGAGTCCCCCCGTCTCAGGGGCTTCTTCTCTGTGCGGATGCCTACTCTGCACCATCTCGCCGGGACGAAACCGACACGGAACAGTCAGGGGATTTATTAGCTATGAGGGCTCTAAACGTCCGAGCAGCGTAAGGCGTTAGGCGCTCGCTCGTCCAGTTATGGTGTTGCGGGTGCTGGGGTGCTTGGCTGCGTGATAGCCGGTGCTTGAGAGTCCGACGGCGTGGTGACCGGTGCTTGAGAGCTGGGCTGCGTGGCGAAAATGGAGCGGGTATCCAACATTCCCGCGCCAAGTAGGGCGAGGGCCAGAAGCACACATACAAACGCGATACCCCCGACTATGTAATAATCATTGTAACCATCACCGAAGCGGGCGGGGGCTTCGCGGGTGTCTCTGGGAAGGGGTCTATCAGGCATGATGGCCTCCATGTTCCCTAGGGCGTGTACTCATAAAATCGGACCTTTGATCAATACGTTCAACTTGCGCAGCCATGTCGGGCATAAAGCGAACACGATAGCTCGCCCCCTCGCAGCGCAACAGCCACACGGCCTCATCGGGTTTTGAGGCTTGAACATCCCTCGTGGCGCTTTGCGGTTGGTCGCAGGGGTAGCCCTGACGACGAATTTGGTCTGCGATGTCGTCCTTGGAACTTTCTACGTCTTCCGCGATGGCCAGTTGAGATGAGAGGCAAAGCATCATTAGAGGACCGGCTAACAGCCCTGGCCATCTCCAATCGTAGTCCATGGCTCTCTCCGAAAGGTGTAGGACCTGCTTACCGCAGGCATTGTTGCAGCGTCAACGCAGTCGAAAGCGAATATCTTCAGCAGCTTAGGGCAACAGGGAGGATTTATGAGTACACGCCCTAGTCTAGACGCCTTGCACAACCAATCGGCATCCTCCGGGTTCCAAGTTCAGAGCAGTCAATGCCTCGCCGCTTCAAGCCGCCCTGGGCCGCCGAGCGCATCGCTGGCGGGTATGTCGTGAAGGATGCTTCCGGCAGATATGCAGATATAATGGCACTCCCATTTGAAGCTGGAGGCTAGAACCATGCCAGCCCCCCAAACCCCCCATCGCAGAAAAGAAGTAGGAGTTAGTGACGAAATTGATGTCCGCATTAACCGCACATCTGCCGAAAGACAAAGAAACCGATACGCAGGCAGGGGCGTAGCGTTGATCATTTTGATCAATGCCATTGCTGCCATTGCACTTCTCGTCGGCCTCGCGCACGGATCGGCTTCGGGTCAAGGCCTCAAGGGCTTTGCCGATGCAATGATGGTCTTCGGAGTAGGCGCTTCGGCAGGGTTGGCCAGTGTCTTCTTTGCCTATCTCCGGCGTCTCTTTCGGATGGAGCGGCCCTTGCAAGACACGACGCCGCTGCGCTGGGTCGCTATAGTGGCGGCGATAGCGGGGACCGTATGCTTCCTTGCGGGACTAAGTATGGCGCGCAACGCGGTGTTAGACAAACCCGCCGGTCCAGCAACTGCTGTCAGTCCTGATACGATCCCTCCGTGAGCCTCTAGCGAAGGTTCAGCCTGGCGTGCGACGGGGCAATCGCTCGCCTACGACGGCCGCGAAACGCGCGCCAATGCCGATACGGCGAACGTTCTCACGATGAACAAGGCGGTCAGATTGGGAGCACTCGCCAAGCTGCCGACGCTGTTGTCGCCAAAAGAATAGGTGCTCGCTTCGGGCGCGCCGCTAGTCTTTAGCCTCCAACTAGCCGCCTTCACCCTATGTTACTCTTCCCCGATGGACCTAAGCGAACAGCAACAACGTATCATCAAAGATTGGGCGGCCCGGACGCCTCTTATTGACGAGGTCCGCCTGTTCGGCAGTCGAGCGAAGGGTGACGCGCCTGCAGATAGCGACGTTGACCTTGCATTGACCGTCGCAAGCGGTGCCGCGCCGGGAACGGTAGAGGGCCACTACGCCGCGCTAGGCCACCACTGGCAAAATGAACTCACCAAGTTGCTCGGTCCTCTGCGGGCGCATGTGAACCTCTACAATGCGGAAAACGAGAAGGTGCGGCGCATCTGCGAAGAATTCAGCGTCTTACTTTACCCCTGAGGCCGACGCGGACTGGACGACCGCGCAGCGGCAGCCTATTAGCCCTTAATTGGCCCTGGCTTGGCGCGGCAGCCGCCATGTCTGATCAGACATCTCCCCTTTTTCAAAAATGGCCAAAAACTCCCCCTTATTCGATCACCAAAAGCTATACGCGACTCACGTGTAAGGCTTTTTTCGCACACATTCAAAGACAACGCCTTTCTAGCGGCTATGGATTCGCGAGGAGGTCCTATATCCGATGCCACCTGCTATTTCGATTACAAAGACCTCGATGCCGCGCAGCGCAAGGGCGCGCGCGATAGCCAGCCCAACAACGCCCGCGCCAACTACAACGGCCTCATGGGCCACAGCGTGCATGCACAGCCCACTCCTAAATCAGGGGACACGCGCTCGGGCGACGATACGCGCGCTTGTCTCACCGCGAGCTACACAGGTCATTTTTGGCACAAAGCGGAACAAGCCTATCGCCGCTTTTAAGTCAGCTACTGACCCAAAGCGGCCGTGGAAATGGGCGATCGCCCGACCCCGCCGCTCGAAGCGGCGCCGCCTGCGATCGGACTGAAGGCCCTACATGGGGCGCACTAAACCCTGTCACAGGGCAGCACAGACAGCCTTCTTCTGGGTGTAGAGATCGAGGGCATCATGTCCCATCTCACGGCCCCAGCCAGACTGCTTGTAGCCGCCGAAGGGCAGCGCCGCATCGAAGATGTTATAGCAGTTGATCCAAACGGTGCCTGCCTTCAGCTTGCCTGCCAGAGAATGGGCCTTGCTGAGATCCCTCGTCCAAACCCCGGCTGCCAGGCCGTAGATCGTGTCGTTGGCGGCCCTGACCAGATCATCATCCAGTTCCTTGAAAGGAATGGCCGCCACCACGGGGCCGAAAATCTCTTCCCGAATGACCTTCATGTCCGGACTGGTGTCCACCAGCACGGTGGGTTCAACAAAATAACCTTTGCCGCCGACCTTCCCGCCGCCCGCGACAGCCTTCGCGCCTTCTGCCAGGCCAAACTCGAGATATCCGCAGACGCGGTTGAACTGGCTTTCGGAAACCATCGGGCCCATCTGTGTGTCGGGATCGAGTCCCGGACCGACCTTGATCTTTTTGGCCTCATCGGCGACACCGCCAACGAGTTTGTCAAAGACACTCTCTTGCACAAACAGTCGTGACCCGGCGCAACAGCACTGACCGTGATTGAAGAAGATCGCACTCGCCGTACCCTTGACAGCGAGATCCAGATCGGCATCGCGCAGGACGACGTTCGGAGACTTGCCCCCCAGCTCAAGCGACACCTTCTTCAGGTCATTGGTGGCGGCCCTTAGGATGAGCTTGCCCACTTCGGTTGAGCCGGTGAATGCCACTTTGTCGACCCCGGGGTGTGCCGCCAGTGCCGCACCGGCCGTCTCACCAAACCCGGTAATGATGTTCACCACGCCATCGGGGAATCCCGCCTCCTGAATCAGCTCCCCCAGTCGTAGGGCCGATAGCGGCGTTTCCTCGGCCGGTTTCAGCACCACGGTGCAGCCGGTGGCGAGGGCGGGTCCGAGCTTCCACGCTGCCATCAAAAACGGGAAGTTCCACGGGATGATTTGGCCCACTACGCCTACCGGTTCACGCAGTGTATAGGCATGAAACTTTACCCCTGGCGCGTAGGGCACCGAAATTGGGATGGTGTTGCCTTCAATCTTGGTGGCCCATCCGGCCATGTAGTGGAAGAGATCCGCGGCCAGCGGCACGTCGGCTGCGCGGGCAACAGTGATGGGCTTCCCATTATCCAAGGACTCCAGTTCCGCTAACTCCTCGAGATTCTCCAGGATCAAATCACCGAGCTTCCAGACTAGGCGGCCTCGTTCTGACGGAGTCAATCTTGGCCAAGGCCCGCTCTCAAATGCCCGGCGGGCCGCCTTGACGGCACGGTCGATATCTTTCTTGTCGCCCTCCGCCGCCTGCGCAATCACCTCGCCGGTGGCGGGGTTCTCGACGGGAAAAGTCTTGCCCGAGGCAGCATCGACCCATTGCCCATCGATCAAGAGCTTGCGCCGTTCCTTGACGAAACTTGTAACCCGTTTGTCGAGTCGGATTTCGGCTGTTGCGATACTCATAGCTTAGCCTCCTGATTGTTCACCAGTTGTGGCAAATAACGCTCGCGTTTCCGGCCACTGACCGCGCAGTCGAGGTCTGAATGGCTCTTCCATCGCGCACCTTGTTGCGCCGACAGGTTAGGCGCCGAAGGGATGCGTGCTGTGCTCATTGCTATTCAGACTGAGCCAGCAGTCTTGGTTTATGGAGCTATTGTTTTCCTCCTACTAGTCGGTTTTGCACTACTAATACCCACGTCCAAATGGAAGAAATGGATCACGGGTCACTAGGAGCGAACGCGCTCATAGCAGACGGCAGCCTGACGACCATCAGGGCAGCCTAGGCCTTGGCGTCAAACTCGTCTCATCCTTGCCGAATTCTGAGCAAGTTCAGTTAAGCCTCTCAGGGAGAACTGGGGCCCAGAGGTTGTCTGGTTCAAATCACCCTTGAGAGCAAAACAGTTCCGGCCAAAAGCGCCGCGGCGATCGCATATCCGTAGGCAAACGTCGCGAAGCTCCGCCCGGATAAGCGCCGCACGCGTGCCGCAACCGCCTCGGAGGCCACGGTCTCACCGAAATGACAGTTGCAGACCACCTCGTGAAGCTGCCAATGCGACAGTCCAAAAAAGCGTGCAACTTCGCCGAATGTATCGTTCGTGAGACCAGCCGACCGCAGCACCGGGTCCTCGAAGGCTACGGTCAGCGGGGAGTTCTCTTGACGCAGAGCCGACTGTTCCTTGGCTGGTCTGTATTCGGTCTCTCTTAGGGTGCGTAAGCGGACACCCCTTCGCTTTTCAAGTGCCAGAGCCCACCTCTCAAGGCGCTCTTTCTTTGAGAGTTTCTGCGGATGAATGACGTCCGCGAAGCCCTTAAGCTCAGCTGATGTTCGGTGTTCCATGACATTCTCCACGGAATTGCTGACTGACTGGAACCCGGGCCTGTTCGCGAATTGCGATACGTGCAGTGAACGGAAGCCGCGAGCTGATTTTGGATGTGCTCAGCCAATAATAAGTCGGGCCGGCTAACACCCGTATGATACTGCGCCGTAAGGACGATTCTGAGGCAGGAATATCGCCTCTGGCATGTCGGATAGTGGCACGCCCAACGCATCGGGGCGCTGCTAGGTCAGCAACTGACCCAAAGCGGACGGCCCGGTAAAGAATGCTCTTGCCACACCGCGCGCGACGCAGCTCAGGCACGCCGGACCGCAAAGCGCTACGCACACGGCTCTATTCTTATCCTGGCTGCCCGTGACTTCGCTCACGGTGGTAGCAGCGCACCTGACTAATCTGAGACCCACGGCCATCGCCTTTGTGCAGTGCAATATTTCTTGGCTATGGCATTGTGCAGTGCACCATAGCACCCTATATGAATCTTTATACGCAACATTCCCGCACAAGGCGGGACCCAGAGAGGTAGTGAGATGTCCGACGTTCAAAAGTTTGGTGAAGAGTTTCAGAGGGTGGGCAAGGACGGCTTCGATGCCGCGGTCCACTCGTTTGGTGAGGTGAATAAGGGCCTCCAGGCTATCGCCGCTGAGGTCACTGACTATTCGAAGAAGGCGTTCGAGGACGGCACCCGTGCCTTCGAGCAGCTGCTCGGCGCAAAGTCGTTCGAGCAGGTGATCGAGATCCAGTCTCAGTACGCCAAGAAGGCTTATGACACCTATACTGCCGAGTTGTCGAAGCTCGGTGAGATGTATGCTGGTCTGACGCGCAACGCCTACAAGCCGGTCGAGCAAGCTGCTGCCAAGGCCGGGTCGCCTAATCGGCGAAGTGCCTAGTTCGACGAAAGACCTGGGGTAAGCCTTGGGTCTTTCTTATTTTCCTGGTTGAGTTGCTCTCGCTCCAAAAAAGCACGGCTAGTCCGCATTTTCACGTATCCGATGCTTGGTCTGCTCCGGCGCAGTTGGCGATGATTTTCCACCCTAGTCCGCGACTCATCGCAATATCCATTCGCATTTGGGAGGCGCGGGCTGGTTTCGCCAGCGATCGTGCCGCGACTACAGCTTAGCCAATGAAGGGCGCTCCCATGACCCAGCACAGCATCGGCCCCAAGTTGGAAAGTGATCTGCCCCGCCACGACACGCGTCGAATTAAGCGGCCGTGGGACTCTTGGTCCCGGTCACCTATTTGGAAATCGATCAGAAGGCACAGGCTCGCCGAGGAACCCCAGTGCCGAGAATGTGCGATTGAGGGTCGGACCGTACCCGCGAACCGCGTTGATCACGTCGAACCTCACCGTGGTGAGTGGTCGCTTTTCATGCAATACGACAACACCCAAAGCCTATGTCTTCACCACCACAACGCGCATAGGTATCAAGAGAGATCCGGCAAAGCGGCCTAGGAGCTCGCGCCCCCCGCTGATCGCTGACTCCTGGGCGATTAGAGCACCTTGGGGATTGCTGGACTGGACCGTTCGTGACCTAGCGGAGCGCGCTGTCGAGTATGCTGGCGTCGAGTTCACCAACGGCGATGCGTCGGGGGTGAGGTTGAGGACGAAATGACGAGCCCGAGTTAGCTCTCCATGTCGAAGTGCTGGACAACGAGATCGTCATCACCCTGCCCGGCACGAGCTACGCGGTGACGTACTACAGGGCTACAGCCTTCCCTCAGCGGCTTCTCACCAAGTCCCACTCGGGAGGAGAGGATCACGATGCCCCAATGACGCAAGCAGAGTTTCACGGTCGTGCCTGGAGGCTTGCCAACGACAAGACGCGAGAGCTGGCGTGGATAGTGTAGCCTTAAACCGCGCGGGGATCTCATGCGCTGCGGCCCACTCGGGCGGAGGACTATCTCAAGATAATTGCTTCCGTCAGAAGCCAACCGTAGTTCTGGAGTCCGCTGCTAAGCGGGCATGGTTGGCTCGCTCGTCGGCCCCGTCTACCGTGTGCACAGTGCTCACTGCCCATCTTGTTCCTGCGCCGCCTGAAGGTCCGAAGGCTCGATGGTCACCATCTCGACGGCGGATCCAGACTGCGCCGGCACGAAAATTACGGTCGAAATTCGATGGTAAGCCGGAAACGATAAACCCTCGATTAGCTCTTCATCCGTCACCACGCGATAGTCGCCAGCTGGCAACAACCGATCCACGCCTTTCAAACAGAAGGGTCGATTAAACGTGATGGTTTTGCTCGTTGTCCGTATCGTCATCGCTATTCTTCGGTCTCCTGACATGCCTGCTGGAACAGGCTGATAGGGGAATGCGCCTCATATGGCTTCAAGAAGCGACGATTCGAGTTTTCACGGCTGGCGCAAGTTTGATCGTTCACCCGTCCGCAATCCGAATTCCAAGCACAGAGGAGGATTAGAATGAGCGCCTATGGAAGGATAGCAATGTTTGGTTTGGCTATGGCGTGTCGCCGCCGTGCCTGCGAGGAACTCGCCCTCGACTGTAAAGTTGTGCTCGGCCACATCCTCTCTGGTACCGGATCTAAGGATCGGCCTTTCAGGGTCAGAAAGCGAAAACGGTGCGCAAGCGCAGGATCATAATCGGACTTTTAGCAGTTAATCAGATTCGCGGTTGGCGAGTGGCAGTCGCTCGCTGCTGACGATCCGCTTTCCGCGGCGTCGGCGAAAGGAAGTGAATGTCCATCACTGTTAGCACCCTCGGCTTCCCTCGCATCGGCCCACGCCGCGAGCTGAAGACCGCGCTCGAGCGCTTCTGGGCGGGCAAGACTAATGGGCAATCGCTGTTAGCGGATGCTGCGGGTCTTCGCGCCGCAAGCTGGGCGCGGCAACGGTCCCTCGGCGTCACGCACATCCCGAGCAACGATTTCTCGCTCTACGACCACGTTCTCGACACGAGCGTCATGGTCGGCGCGATCCCGGAGATTTATGGCTGGCGCGGGGGCGAGGTGTCGATTGATACCTATTTTGCCATGGCGCGCGGCACCCACAGCGCCGCAGACGATCATGACTGCGCACCTCGTGGAACGCATAATTATGACCTTCCCGCGCTCGAAATGACCAAGTGGTTTGACAACAACTATCACTACATGGTTCCCGAGCTTTCTCGCGGGCAATCGTTCATGCTTGCGTCCACCAAGCCGCTCGACGAATTTCTGGAAGCGAAGAGCCTCGGCTTCAACACGCGACCCGTTCTGCTCGGCCCTGTCACCTACCTCACGCTCGGCAAGAGCAAGGACGAGGGTCTCGATCCGCTATCGTTGCTGCCGGGTCTCATTCCCGTCTATGCGGAGGTTCTGCGCCGCCTTGTCACCGCTGGGGCGGATTGGGTGCAGATCGACGAGCCAGCCCTGGTGCTCGATCTCAATGATCCCGCGCGACGCGCTTTTGAAACCGCGTACGGTACACTGTCGTCGGCCGCACCTGGGCTGAAGCTGCTACTCACGACCTATTTCGGGGCGATTGGCGACAATCTCGACCTGGTGCTCCGTTTGCCCGTCGCGGGCCTGCATCTCGATCTGGTCTGCGCCCCCGCACAGCTCGAAGACGTGCTCGCCAAGGCGCCGACGGATCTCGTCCTTTCGCTGGGTGTGGTCGACGGCCGCAACATATGGCGGACCGATCTCAATGCCGTGCTCGACCGCATCGAACCCGTCGTGAAGCAGCGAGGAGCGGACAAGGTGATGCTAGCGCCCTCCTGTTCGTTGCTGCATGTTCCCGTCGATCTCGACCTGGAGAGCGAACTCGATGTCGATCTAAGGTCCTGGCTCGCTTTCGCTGTACAAAAGATCAGTGAACTCGCCACGCTCAGCCGCGCGCTCGGCGAAGGTCGCGGGGCGGTAAAGGATGCGCTTGCCACTTCGGCGCGGACCGTTGCCGCGCGAAACGCATCGCCGAAGATCCACGATCCGGCGGTACAGAAGCGCATGGCCGCTGTCAGTCCGGACATGGCTCGTCGTCACGCAGCCTTCGAGGCACGGCGGCGGCTCCAGCGTGACCGCCTCTCTCTACCCGCTTTCCCAACCACGACCATCGGCTCCTTCCCGCAGACCGACGAGGTCCGCAAGGCGCGCGCCGCGCACGTGAAAGGCACCCTGAGCGACTCCGACTACAACGCCTTCTTGCAGAGGGAGACAGAGGCCACGGTACGTTGGCAGGAGCAGATTGGCCTCGATGTGCTCGTCCATGGCGAGTTCGAGCGCAACGACATGGTACAGTATTTTGGCGAGCAGCTTGCCGGCTATGCCTTCACCAAGCATGGCTGGGTACAAAGCTACGGCTCGCGTTGCGTCCGTCCGCCGATCATCTTCGGCGATGTCTCACGGCCGCATCCAATGACGGTCGAATGGTCCGCCTATGCCCAATCGCTTACGACGCAGCCGATTAAGGGCATGATCACCGGCCCGGTCACCATGCTTCAATGGTCGTTCGTGCGCGATGATCTGCCACGCAGCGAGGTTTGCCGCCAGATTGCGCTGGCGCTCCGTGACGAAGTCATGGATCTCGAGAAGGCCGGCATCCGGATCATCCAGATCGACGAGCCGGCGATCCGCGAAGGCTTGCCGCTGCGGAAGGCCGAGTGGAGAGCTTATCTCGACTGGGCCGTGGAGAGTTTCCGTCTCGCCTCGTCGGGGGTTGCCGACGAGACGCAGATTCACACTCACATGTGCTACTCGGAGTTCAACGACATCATCGACGCGATCGGTGCGCTCGACGCCGACGTAATCTCGATTGAGACCGCCCGCTCGAAGATGGAGCTGCTCGATGCCTTCATTACCCATCGCTATCCGAACGAAATTGGGCCGGGCATTTACGACATTCATGCGCTGCGTTGTCCAAGCGTCGACGAAATGGCGGCGCTTCTCGACAAGGCGAAGCAACATCTTTCGCCCGATCAGATATGGGTCAATCCGGACTGCGGCCTCAAGACCCGTAAGTGGGAAGAGGTACGGCCTGCCCTCATAAACATGGTCCATGCGGCGAGGCGGATACGTGGTTCCGCGAAGTGACCGAAAGCGCAGGTGATCGCCCGATGGCCCGACCCCATTGGCCTCCTTCGCTTCAAGGGCAATGGGCGTTTGACCGGCGTTGCCTCGATGCACAACGGTTAACCGAAACTAGGGGAGAATTATCATTTGAGCATGCAGAACGCCGGTAAATCGGTCGACTTTGTCGATGTCGAGACGACTTGGCAAAGCCTCGTCTCGCGTCCGGGCGCGCAGCTGATTGACGTCCGCACACGCGCGGAATGGACCTATGTCGGGATTCCTGATCTCGGAGCCATAGGCAAGCGGGCTGTCCTCGTCGAATGGCAGACCTTTCCTGATCAGGCCGTAGATCCGCGCTTTGTGGAGCGTCTTGCCGGCGAGCTTAGGGCGCTTGGCGCTCAATTGAATGACGATCTCTTCTTCATTTGCCGTTCGGGAGGCCGCAGCCTGGCTGCGGCCAAGGCGATGGCGGAGGCGGGCTATCGGGCCTGTCATAACGTCGCCGGCGGTTTTGAAGGTCTGCTCGACGACGATAGGCACCGCGGCTCCGTTGGAGGCTGGAAGGCGGCCGGTCTCCCTTGGTGTCAGGGCTAGTGGATTTATCAGGGCTAGTGGATCGTATTTACCTGACGCCGGCGACTGTTGACGAAGCCCGAGTGCTCCTGCCCTCCTTTTGTCGTTCTCAACGACTTAGGGCGCGGCAAGTTCGGGGCATGACCCTAAATCGGTACGCGAATTCCCTGACGATAAAGCGGCTGCCTCTGCCATCCTGTCCGAAATCGAGACAACAGTCGCGATGACAGCCGAAAAATGCCAAAGCGACCTTCGAAGCTGCCGGAAAGGCGGCGACTGCCTTTAGGAGGGCCGGACGCTCCTAGGCACGCGCCCCTAGTTGAGTGCCAATTCCAGACCCTTGGCACTTGGAGACGAGACTTAAAGGCGATCGTCCTGAAATCAGGCCTCGGGCCAGGGCAGAAGCACGATCTTCCCGCCACGCAAGCCTCTACCGCCTCGCGCGTGATGGAGCCCTCAATCGTCGGTGCGAAACTGTGCCATGTATTCAGCACTCGCTGCAGCGGGATCATGCTCCATCGCCCGATCGATGAACGATTGAGCCAAGTCCGGGTTGAAGTCACGGGTGGCGCCCTGTGCGACAAGGATCATCGGATCGCCCTCGGGTCCGAAGTCCCGAGCCCGACGTTGCAAGTTACGAGGGCGCAAGCTCAAGGTGGGCAACCATCGTTAATGGCGTTGCAGGCGACGAAAGGCTACGTCCGCTTACAACTCAAAAGCCGACATTTTCAGAGCCGGCCTCAATGTCTGCTATGTGCCAGAAGCGGACATTGCCAAAAATCTGCGCTCAGAGGACCGGCGCTCAGGGTGGTCCAAACTATTTTTTTTCCGACGGAACCGTGGTCACAACGCCACCACCGGCTTCAGCGGTAACCGACTTTGGTGGCCGATTGCGAAGCTGTGGCCGGATAGGCTTGTCGCAGATCGGGAAAGTGAAATTGGCGCCCACTAACCCTCCGGTTCAGATGCGGACACGAAGTATCGGGCGGCGCTGTTAGAGAGGATGATATGGCTAACAAGTTCCGGGCCTTGCTCGTGACTAAAGATGGCGACCGGCAAAGCGCCGCGGTCACTGAGCTAACGGATGCTGATCTCATGGAGGGCGATGTCACCGTGGTGGTCGAGCACTCAACCGTGAACTACAAGGATGGCCTCGCGATAACGGGCAAGGTGCCGATCATCCGCAAATTCCCGCTCATCCCCGGCATCGACTTGGCCGGCAAGGTGCTCAGTTCGGAGGACCTGCGGTTCCAATCGGGTGATCGTGTCGTCCTGAACGGCTATGGTCTCGGCGAGGTGCATCACGGCGGCTACGCTGAGCGGGCCCGTGTCAAAGGCGACTGGCTTATCAGACTTCCCGAGAATATTTCGACGGCGCAAGCCATGGCGATTGGGACCGCCGGCTATACCGCCATGCTTTGCGTGTTGGCACTAGAAAAGGAGGGAATCACACCGGATAAAGGCGATGTGCTCGTGACCGGTGCTGCCGGTGGGGTGGGTTCGGTCGCGATCGCGCTCCTCGACAAGCTTGGCTATCGCGTCGTTGCCTCCTCCCGCCGGGCCGAGCAGGAAGGTGACTACCTACAAGGACTTGGCGCCGATGAGATCATCGATGCTCGTGAGCTTTCCGGAGCCGGAAACCCGTTGGGCAAGGAGCGCTGGGCGGGCGCCATCGACTCACTCGGCAGCCGGACGCTGGCCAACGTGCTGTCGCAGATCAAATATGACGGCGCAGTGGCCGCCTGCGGCTTGGCGCAGGGCCCCGACCTGCCCGCGACCGTAATGCCCTTCATCCTACGCGACGTGACGCTTGCGGGCGTGAACTCGGTGCTAACCCCGCGAGAGAAGCGCGAAGAGGCTTGGAATCGACTGGCAAAGGACCTCGACCTCGCCAAGCTCAACGCCATGACGTCACGGGCAAGGCTTGAGGACGTGCCCTTTCTGGCGACCGAAATCCTCGATGGCAAAACGCGAGGGCGCGTGGTCATCGATCTGTGAGACCGATCAGCGAGGCCCTGGTGCTCGGGGGCCGATATAGGTTGGTATTACCTCCTCGACTGTCTTTGGTTGAATACCGAGCTCTTGGACATCTGGCAGGGCCCCGCTCGCCACATTGTCCGTCTTGAGAAGGTCAACCTGGCCGGTGGTGAGCGGTGGGTTAGGCAGGAGCTCGAATAGTCGCGCCTGGACCTCGGCTACTGCAAAGGGAATTGGCACGAGCAGTCGCCGTTTGCCCATGAGCTGGAGCGTCATGTTGACCAGCTCGTGCAGCGTGTACACTTTGGGACCAGCAAGCTCGTAGGTCCGGCCGACGGTCCCGGGGTCGCTGAGGATGCTACTGATAGCCTCAGCCACGTCTTCCACAAAGATTGGCTGCAATCGGGTGGAGCCGCCGCCGATCAGCGGCAGTGCTGGCAGCAGCCGAGCAAGCGCGGCGAGCGTGCCGAACAATGCATCGCCTGGACCGAACATGGCCCCCGGACGGACGATCGTAGCCCCTGGGAACGCCTGCCGAACGATCAGTTCGCCGCGTCCTCGAGCCCGGATGTATGGCGAGCTTGAATCGGGATCGGCGCCAATTCCGGATACAAGCACGAGCCGCGCAACCCCGGCCGCAGCTGCCTCCCGCGCTACATTCTCGGCCCCTCGTACATGCACGGCCTCGAAGGTCACCCCACCCTTCTCGATATAGGCCGAGACCGCGTTGACCACGGCGTCGGCCCCGGCAATGGCGGCGGCAACCGAGGCTTGATCGCGCACATCGGCAGGGACGACCGTGACCCGCTCGAAACCCATCGATCGCAGCTCAATCCGGGCCGGGTCCGGATGCCGCACGGCGACGCGTACAGTCATCCCCTCGGCGGTCAGGCGGTCTACCAGTCGCCGACCAAGGAAACCCCCACCGCCAAACACGACAACCGTCGCCATCCTTTGCTCCGATAGGCAGGGCGCGTAAGTTCCAGCGCTGTGATCGGCTAACCGCTACTCCAATTCAGCGCTGTGAGTTATACTAACGCGAGTATCGGATTAAACGACATGCAGGTCAGTCTAGAAGGCAAAGTCGCCGTAGTGACGGGCGTGAGCGGCGACGGACAGGTGGGACAGGCCGTCGCCAAGGCGCTGGCAGATGCCGGCGCCGCGCTGGCGATTTGCGCGCGCACACAAAGCAACGTCGAAGTGCGGGCCAAAGAGCTGCGAGATGCAAGCGCCCGCGTGTTCGCCATGGCCGGATCTTTGACTGATGAGGATCAGGTCCGGCGTCTGATCGACGGTACCATTAATGAATATGGTCGGATCGACGTCCTGGTGAATTTGGCAGGAGGATTGACGCGTTATAAGCCTTCGGTAGAGCACACGCTCGATGATTGGCGTGCTGAGGTCGACAATAACCTGTTGAGCGCATTTTTGACATCACGCGCAGCCTTCCCGCTTCTGCAGGCAGCCGGTGACGGTGTCATCATCAACTTCGCGCGGGCTGGCCAGCCTCAGGCTAACATGGTCGCCTATAACTGCGCCAAGGCAGGAATTGAGGCGCTTACCCGCACGCTTGCGCTCGAGGGAAGAGATCTTGGAATACGCGTGAACGCGATTGCGCCGGGACTCGTGGACACAGCATCCAACATTGCCGCGATGAAACCAAAAGATTTGAAGCGTTGGACCAAACGCAAAGATATCGCAGAGACTGTCGTCTTCCTCGCCTCGCCAGCCGCCGCCGGCATTACCGGTCAAATCATTGCGGTCACTGGCTGGGGATTGTAGCGCGCAAACTGTGCACCGGGTGGCGAGCGCCACCCAACCATATTGCCAACCAGAGGATACTCCGATTTTGGGTCGCAACACAGCTACGCTAGGCCAAGCATTCCGGAAGAAGGTTGAGAACGATGCAGTCAGCACTGATCACCGGCACCTCTACCGGCATCGGGCAAGCAACAGCGGTCGTTCTTGCATCGCGGGGCTGGCGCGTGTTTGCGACGATGCGGAATCTGGAAAAGGCAGGCTCGCTCGAGCAGGCGCTCAAGGACACGCGCGGGCAAAATAGCGTCGAAATCGAGCAACTCGATGTCACGAGTGGAGCCTCTATCCAAGCGGTTGTTAAATCAATACTGGCGCGAACCGGCAACACGCTCAATGCCGTCGTGCACAATGCCGGCGTGGCGGCCGCTGGCGCCTTCGAAGATGTGCCGGAGTCCGAGCTTCGGCGAGTGATGGAGACGAATCTTTTTGGTGTGCTCGGGCTGACGCGTGGGCCGTTGACCTGGCCGCACTCCTGATCAGCGTCCTGTGAAGGTCAGCAGCTTGCGCGCCCTGGCCGAGTGGCTCAGCTTCTGCAACGCCTTCGCTTCGATCTGACGGATACGTTCGTGGGTCACGCCGAACGTCTTGCCTACCTGTTTGAGCGTGCGGTCGGGCATTCCGATCCCGAACCGCATCCGCAAAATGCGCTCCTCGCGGGGCGTCAGCTCGGCCAGGACCTCCGCCACGCACTCTCGAAGCGCGGCAGCCTCCGCCGCGGTATGAGGATTGACAGCGTCCGGCGCCTCGATGATATCGGCCAAGGTGACATCGCCATCCTCGCCGATTGGGATATCAAGCGAAGTGGGGTCTTGCACCAGCGACAGCGCCTGCTCGACTCGAGCCTTTGCAATGCCCGAGCGTGCAGCAATCTCGTCGGACCCTGGCTCGCGCCCGTGCTGTTGAAGTTTGCTCCGCGCGCGATGAACCTTCCTTGCGGTTTTCGCCATGTGCTCGGGGACGCGAATCATGCGGCCCTGGTCGGCTATGGCGCGTGTGATCGACTGCCGGATCCACCAAACTGCATAGGTCGAGAGCTTGACGCCACGCCGATAGTTGTATTTTTCGACCGCACGCATGAGACCGAGATTGCCTTCCTGGATAAGATCGGAAAGCTCCAAGGAGCTGTGACCTCGATACTTCTTGGCGATGGCAACCACGAGACGGAGATGCGCACGCACCATCTCCTCGCGCAACCGCTTCAACTCGCGCCGTGCCTGGTAGACCTCCGTAAGGGCAAGACGCAGCTTAGACAGCGGCAAGCCCAGCCGCCGGGCTACAGCCTCGAAGTCTGCACGAAGCTCGGCCAGACGCTGCGCATTCGTTTGCATGAATGCGCACCAGCTTCGGTCGGATAGAGATGCGGCCTCGCCGATCCAGTCCGGATCGAGCTCGCGCCCAAAGAGGCGGTCGATCACCTTCGCGCGTGCGATGCCGCCGCCTTCGGCCAGCCGACAACAGCTCTCGCTCCGTCCGGCGTAGACTCCGAGCCTCGGTGTCGACCTCGGCCACAAGATCCGAAATCCGGTCCTGCTGCAAATGCAGGCCGACAATCTCCGCCACGGCACGCGAAAGAAGCTCGTCAAGTCGCCTGCGCTCACGCCGTGAAAGCTCCTTGCCACGAGCGAGCGCCGCGATGCGCTTCCGAGCAAGACCGGCGATCTCGGGACTTAGGGCGGCAACGAGTTCTACCCGCGCGATTAGGTCCACCGCTTCGGCGCTTACCTCGAGGTTACCATCATCGCCAGGAAAGCCGTCTTCGGAAGCTTCGAGCTCATTCGACGGGACGGCATCAAGCAAATAACTCAAGCGAATGCGCCCCTCGCGCATTTTGTCTCCCCAGGTACCGACCCGCTCGACGACAAGAGGAATTCGGCAGAGGCAAATCAGCAACGTCCGCTGCGCCTCATCGATCCGCTTTGCAAGCGCGAGCTCCTCGTCGCGGGAAAGCAACTCGGTATTGTCGAGGTGACGGAAGTATGCGTCGAGAGGGTCACTCGAGCGCGGCGCATCGTCGACCTGATTCGCGATGCTGCCGATGGCGGCTGCGCCATCCCGGCGCATGGGCACGCCGGGTTCGAGCCTGTCCGAGTCAAGCTCGTGACCTGAATCGATCCCAGCTACTTTGGCGCGCCGGAAAGCGGCGACGTCGGCCGGACGCTCAACGGCGGAGCCGTCGTACTCCACTTCAAATTGATAGTTCCGCATTGAATCCATTGGATCAAATTCCTCCGGGCGCACCCGCATAGCGGCCGGCATTGGGAACCACCGGATTTCCTCAAAATGCCGGGGTGGGTCGGATGGCCCTAAGGATCGGCGCGGCCGCGGTGCGGGCCATGATCAGCGCAACTAGTTTCGAAACAAAATTATCAGGGTCCGTTCGGTTGTCAACTTGATTTCGAAACACTATTATATTTCAAAAGAGGCAATCTTGTCAGCGCGCGAAACGGCGGAACTGCTGCTGCTGCTGGGACGACTCGTGCGAGCCGAGGGCTATCACGGCGACCTCAGCCCCGCCCAATGGATTGCGTTGCGCTTCTTCGCCCGCGCCAACTCGTTTTCCCGCACCCCGTCCGCATTCGCGGAATTTCAAGCGACGACCCGTGGCACCGCGACACAGACCATCAAGGCGCTTGAGACAGGTGGGTACTTGGTCCGACAGCGATCGGAGGCGGACGGGCGAAGCGTCAGTCTGCGACTGACGGATAAAGGTCACGAAGCGGTTGCGCGCGATCCGTTCGAAGTTCTGGTGGGAGCCGTGGACTCGCTCGACGCGCAAGAGCAAACCGCGATGCACCACGCCCTGCACCAAGTGCTGACCACGGTAGCTGCGAGTGGGGCCGCATCGGCTCTTCGGTGTTTGCCGGGACTGCGCGTACCTCGGTGGAGAAACCTGCTGCAGCTCAGCGGGCGCGACCCGGTCGGCCCTCGAATGCCTGCTGTTCGGCGTTGCGATCGCGCCAGAGGATGCTGGTCTCCTCTGCGTCTATTTTCAGCCCAAGCCTGGCGACAGCGACATCGGAACTGGAGCAGAGGCCGGGGCTGGCGACGTGGTGTCTCCTGTCGCAGATGAGCTGCAAGACCCATGACGCTCGAGAACATCCTCGCGGACTTCCAGCTCCTGGATGACTGGGAGGAACGCTATCGCTACGTGATCGAGCTCGGCCGCGCTCTGCCCCCGCTGCCGGAAGCGGCGCGAACGGAGGCGAACAAAGTTCGCGGCTGCGCCAGTCAGGTCTGGCTCGCGACCGAGGTCAATGGCGCCACCGCCGGGGCCGCGCCCCGCCTCAACTTCAAGGGCGACAGCGACGCTCATATCGTGCGGGGCCTGATCGCCATCCTCTTTGCGATCTACTCGGGTCGTTGCGCGGACGAGATCGTTCGGATCGATGCGGAGGGCGTGTTTCGGGGTCTCGGGTTGGCCGAGCACTTGACGCCGCAGCGCTCGAACGGATTCGCCTCGATGGTCGAGCGGATCTGCACCGACGCCCGCCGCGTCATGAGCAGAGAGGTGAGGGCTGCCTGAGCCGCGCACGCACCAACAAACAACGATCCATTGAGTTTGTTCAATCTTGTGAGGAAGGCGTGATGACATTCATAGCAGAGGACCTCGCCGTAACGACGAACCCCGATGGGAACCGCCTTCAGACGATCGCTTTAAGGCTTCGGAAGCACCTGCAAAAGATCGCCGGGCGGCGGATTCCGACCACCTACCAAGAGCTTGCAAAGGCACGGGCGCTGACGCCCCGGCACAGGATTCATCAGGTGACCGAGGCGTTGGAGCATCTCATGGCGGAGGACGCGGCGACCGGCCGCCCGTTTATCGCCGCCATCGCCATCAGTAAGGCGCGGGGCGGCCTCCCGGCCCCAGGGTTCTTTGATTGCGCCCGGCGGCTCGGACGCTTTGCCGGCGATGCGGCAGGAACTCGAGGCGTGCGCCTTCCATGCGCGGGAGTTCAACGCCGCGGTCGCGTTCTGGGCGGCAACGGCAACCAATGGCAAGAGCGGGTAAAGAGGCATGGACCTTCGCTCGGATCAGGCGTCGGATTCGACCCGGTTGAGGCTCGTGTCGCGCGGCAGCGTGGGCGGCCGGCCGCACGTTGTCATTGTTGGCGCCGGGTTCGGCGGCCTGACTGCCGCGAAAGGACTCGCCAAGGCAGCCGTCGAGGTCACCCTGATCGATCGCGAGAACCACCACCTGTTTCAGCCGCTGCTCTACCAAGTAGCCACCGCGGGTCTATCCCCGGCGGAGATCGCTTGGCCAATCCGGGGTCTGGTCCGGCGGCAACGCAACACCCGGGTGCTGCTCGGCGAGGTCACCGGCGTCGATCGCGAGCGGCATGTTGTGACTATGGGCGACCGGGAGGTTCCTTATGACTTCCTGGTGCTCGCGACTGGCGCGACCCATGCCTACTTCGGCAACGACGGCTGGGCCGAGCATGCACCCGGCCTCAAGTCCATCGACGATGCCACAGAGATTCGGCGCCGCCTGCTCATCGCGTTCGAGCGGGCCGAGATGGAGAACGATCCCGAAGAGCGCGAACGGCTCCTCACCATTGTCATCGTCGGCGGTGGCCCGACTGGCGTGGAGATGGCCGGCGCTGTTGCGGAACTGGCCCGCAAGGCGCTCGCGGCCGACTTCCGGACCATCGATCCCAGGCACACGCGGGTGCTGCTGATCGAGGCCGGGCCAAGGCTGCTCCCGACCTTCCCCGAAGACCTATCCCGCTATGCCGAGCGTGCACTCCGGAGCTTGGGCGTCGAAGTGTGGCTTGGGCGTGCGATCACAGGCTGTGACGCGGCCGGAGTAACGCTCCGTGAGGAGCGCCTTCCCGCGGGCACGGTGATCTGGGCGGCCGGGGTGGCCGCATCGCCGGCAGCCACGTGGCTGGGGGTCGAGGCGGACTGCGCGGGACGGGTGAAGGTCGGCGCACGACTGACGCCGCCAGGATCCGACGACGTCTTCGTGATCGGCGATACCGCCCTCGTGCTTGACGCGAACGGTGAACCGCTCCCGGGACTGGCTCCAGTCGCAAAGCAAGAAGGCGCCTACGTGGCCGAGGTGATCCAGGCACGCCTTGCCGGCAAGACCCACGCGCCGCCCTTTCGTTATCGGGAGCGGGGCAAGCTCGCCACGATCGGCCGGCGGGCGGCAATCATCGCGTTCGCAGGCCTGCGGCTAAAGGGGTGGCTTGCCTGGTGGATCTGGGGCATCGCCCACATCTACTTCCTGATCAGCCTTCGCAATCGGCTGATTGTGGCAACGCAATGGCTCTGGTCCTACGTCACTTTCGAGCGCGGCGCGCGGCTGATCACCGGCATGCATCTGAACCCCAAGCGTGACGGGCACGGTCGTCGCGGCGACGACAGCGCTCGTCCACTCCCACGCCGAAAAGCCGGCTAGTCGAGATGTCATACGTGGTTGGATCGATGGTTCAGCTCCGCCTCCCCACTAATTCCAGGATCAGTGAACCGGACGCGGGAGATGGGTCCTTCAGCCTAGGGATGATCGCCGACTACATGGACAGCCTGGTTACCTACGGCGCTGCGTTCTATCGAAATCTCTTCTGGGAGGCCGGTCTCGTAGGACAGGTGCTGTACCTCGAAGCTGAAGAGGCGAGCATTCGTTCTACCGGGATCGGCTGCTACTTCGATGATCCCGTCCACGAGGTGTTCGGCATCTGTTCGCGCGACTGGCAGAGCTTCTACCACTTCACGGTGGGTGGCCCCGCGTCGAGGACAAACGGCTCACGACCTTACCAGCGTACAAGTTGGAGAATGAACCATGAGCCCCCTGACATCCGTCTCAGCAAGTCGGATCGAACAGCTGCCCGGACGAATTCGAAAGGGGCGCGTGGCACTGAACGATAGTTATTCTGCGTGGGCATTGTGCGGGCTAATAGTTTTATGAGAGAGAGACTTACATGATCGAAACTCTTGCCGAGAAAACCTGCACGCCCTGCCGTGGTGGCATCCCACCACTCACTCATGAGGAAGCGCGACGCTTCCGTGCGCAGGCCTCGGACTGGTGGCTCCGCGACGACGCACATCGTATCGAGCGGACCTTCCGGTTCCGCAACTTTCGCGAAGCAGGGGCCTTTGTCCAAGAGATCGGTGAACTCGCTGAGGCCGAAGGCCATCATCCGGACATCAGCTTCGGCTGGGGCTACGCAACGGTCGGCTTGCAGACGAAGAAAATAAAGGGACTGCACGAGAATGACTTCATCATGGCGACTAAGATCGACCGGATTTTCGACCGCTCGACCAAGAGCCCGAGCCTGTAATGCTACTTCGCTAATCGGGTGGACACGGCGTCGAACATTGCTGCGATGAAACCAAAAGATCCGAAGCGTTGGAGCAGATTGGTTGAGAGCCTAGGCCCTACTAATTGGGCGAGCTCGCCATCGCTGATAGGTACCGCACTGGGCTTGCCTTTTCCGGCTTACCATCGAATTTCGACGGTAATTTTCGTGCCGGCGCAGTCTGGATCTGCCGTCGAGATGGTGACCATCGAGCCTGTGGAACTTCAGGCGGCGCAAGAACAAGATGGGCAGTGAGCACTGTGCACCCGGGTTGATCGCCAGCTTCTCTTCCACATCGCCCCTCGCCGTCCAGTACCAATTTCAGTGCCAAGAGAGTAGCGTTGGCTCCTACCAATGAGGAGCAGGGCGATGCCTCTAGAGCGGCACATTGATGACTTGACGGCCTGCGACGGTGTCAAGTTCTGGATGTCGGATGGGGAGCGCCCAGTTCTTTGCAGGGTGAGCCACGAGGCGCTGCGAGATCTTGCCGAACGCGTTCACTTCGAGGGCACTGACGAAAAGGTCTTCGAGGCCTATCGCGAGCTTATTGAGCAGGTCGCAAGCGATGCTTACGACGCTGGTACGAGCTTTGATGACGCTGGCCTCGTTCTCGTCACTTCGGAGGGGCTCGCCCGAGTAGGCCGCAGCGCATGAGGGAGAACCAAACGGCAAGGCCGCCCCGCGGTGTGAGAGCTAAACAATCCACCCCAACTCGCGCGCCTTGTCGTTGGTAAGCCTCCAGGCGTGACCGTGAAACTCTGCTTGCGTCATTGGGGCATCGTGATCCTCTCCTCCCGAGTGGGACTTGGTGAGAAGCGCTGAGGGAAGGCTGTAGCCCTGTAGTACGTCACCGCGTAGTTCGCGCCGGGCAGGGTGATGACGATCTCGTCGCCCAGCACTTCGATATGGAGAGCTGACCCGGGGCTTGTCATTTCGTCCTCAACCTCACCCCCGGCGTCGGGGCAATCGGCCTCTCTCTCAGCCAACGATGAACTAGGAAATCGGCCGGCGGTCCATACGGCCGGGTCTCTAGCAGCGTATCAAACGCTGATTCCGGTAGCCGCACGTGAAGAAGTCGAAAAGCACCCGTTAAAGCTCGGCTGCGAGGTATCAGCCAAAGGGTCGCCGGGGCGTCGAAGGAAGGCAGCTTCCTACGCGAACAGACTCCTCACCTGCCCTTATTAATGGGGGCGGCCGCTGATCTCAGCCCGCCAGTGCCCCGGGAGAAGGCTCTCTATAGTGAGCTGCCGAAGCCGACAAGGATTGGTCACTCCATCCGCCACAAGGTTTAGAAGCTTGTGCCCGATGGCAACTCTAAGCTCGCTATCGTTGGCATAGTCGCGGAAGGGGTCATCCGCCTTTAGGTCGTTCCAAATGGCGGCGAACGCCTGATCCATCACTGCAAGCGTCTTAGGATCGTATATGTCCGGTCGGGGATTTTTAGAGGTCATTGGGTCCCTCCTTTGCAGGCGGGAGCGCGATTTACCTCTCTCAGCCACCAGTGCCTGTGGCGGTGCCCTTACTGGTGATTATCAAGTATGAGCCCCTCATGTGACATTACCAAGGCCGCTGGTTGGCATTTGCACTACTAACTCCGCCCTGCCGCGAGATTTTGCAGCGAGCGAAATTTCAGGAGGCTGCGCCCCCGCAAGTGTCGGGTGCCGCGAAGGACCCCGACCTCTCGCGGAGGGCATAGACCATAGGTTTGGCCCTTATTGGATGGTGGTGCTCGGCATTGTCGCTGCGACAGACGGCTGCTCTCCTTATCGCTCTGCTTTGCTCTAGCGCCGCGACAAGCTGGTTATGGCACAAAGCCGACCGCCTCGATTACCACGCTGATGTCTGCTACTGACCCAAAGCGGACTCTCTGGCTCGGCTCAGGCCCGAGAGGCTATTGCAACTTTGACGTGAGATGGTGACAATTTAGCGCGCATCGCTTGTAATTCCCTCAGTCAATGCCCATATCTTTGTTGCTGGCACGCCGGACCTTGGCGCTGACGGTAAAGACTGCCGTGCCAACTTCGTGCACGGCCCCCTTTCCAGAAAAATCCGTACCCAAGCGCCCCTTAAGTGGGGCGTGGTTCGGCGGCTGTCAGCCTGCGAAACATGGCTCGCGATGTGCCCCCCTCGGCGGCTCTGCGTTGCGCGCTGTCTCAAGCCCCGTCCGTCGGCCCCGGCGCGTCGAAGGCCGCGGGGAAAGGGGGGCCGGGTCGGAAGTGTTTGACGCTTCCGCCCCTTGTTCTAACCAAGGAGCAGCCATGACAGAGCATCAAAAAAACGCTGAGAGTGGGAAAGCGTTGTTCGACCTGATTTCCGACTTGTCGGCAGGGTATCGGACAAATGCCGTTCTCACGGCAGGCCTGCACTTGGCCGCTTCGGCCCTCGTCCTCGGCTCTGGCTCACTGGAGCAAGCGGAGCAGCGAGCGGAGATGTCGGGCCAGCGGTTTATTGCGGCAGTCCGTAAGATCTGGGCCCTCAAATATCAAGACAATGGAGGAGGCAAGGACCGTGAACCGGATGAAGTTCCATTTAGGCCGACTTAGGCTCATTCGACCGCCGGGGCGTGGGCTTCGGCCGGTGTCGGATACAGTCTGCTTCAGCCAGCGCCCGGGCCAATAGAGTTTCCAAGAACCGCAGAACTCGTCAGCAAGGACCTCAACGGCATCATCACAAGTGATTCCCCCGGATCGCATGAACGAGGAGCGCGATATCATTGAGCGCCTGCGCCGGGGTGGCGGGTTGATCATTACGACACGGTCCGTCGCCACAAGAACGGAACTCTGATCGATATTTCGCTGACGATCTCACCAGTAAAGGATGCCGATGGAAGGATCATCGGCGCCTCCAAAATTGCCAGGGATATCACTGAGCGCAAGCGGGCTCATGAGCAGCAAATTATGTATTGGATTTCTATGACCGACCTGGAGGGCAGTTCGCTCCCGCTACCTGCCCACTTTGCGGCGATGACTAGAAAGAACATCGCCCGCTCGTGCGAAGACATCGAACGGGCGCTGAAGTTCTCGATTCCGATCCTCTTATCACCGCTCAGCCACGCCTATTTCGACGTGCCCTATGCCGAGCCTTCCGCCGACCCGCGTCAGGAGGAGAGACGGCGCGGGGTTGGTCTGCATGTCTACGCGCCGAAGACCATCGCCGAGACATTCGACTGGGACCCCGCGGAGGGACTGGGGCCCAACGCCTCTCCGGCAGGGGTCGGGTCGTCGATATGGGGCGAGACCCTCAAGGATTTCACCGATCTGACGTTCATGCTGCTGCCGCGGCTTGCCGGCATCGCCGAGAAGGGTTGGAGCGACCCGCAGGTGTCGTCATGGGCCGACCACCGCGCACGCCTGGCGGCACACGGCCGACTCTGGAGCCAAGACGGCCTGACCTACTTCAAGTCTTCCACTGTAGACTGGGAACCGGAGCGCTCTGTCTAAATTCAGATCCAGTTCAGAAAAACTTCGAAATAAGGCCGCAGGCGTCGCTCGGAATTTTGCGAGACCCACTAAGGGACATAGTTCGCTGTTGAGGGGTTTGGGTTTCCCTGTTCGCCCGCAAATTTTCCCTGTTCGGTGACTAGGGAATTCGCTGCTAGGCGATTGAACTTCCGCCGAAATGCCAACTCGCCGTGGCTCTCTCAAGCTCAAAGTCAGCGATTTTCCCTGTACTTTCCCGTGAAACAGGGAACAGGGCGCGCAGAGACGAGTTCGCTGATGACTGCCTCCTCCACCACGACCCATTGCTGCATAAGGATTTGCGGGGGGTTTTCAGTTCCGTACTACACTTCGTACGACACTTTTGCAGCCGCTAGGGAAACAACGCCGCTTCCCCTTCGGGACTAGCCTCAAGCCATCGTCTCGCACTCGACGCCAGCATTGCGGAGCGCGCAAGGTGCTTTCCAATGCAGGCATCTCTCACAAACCTAGCGCGGCGAACGAGGCGCTTTCTCTTTGGCGCAATGGTGCCCCGAAAGGGTAAGCGAGCGGCTATCGCAACCAAGCGGCCCCTGACGCGTTGCTGCAACAAACCTACTTTGAAGGAGTTTAAACCCATGAGAACCAAACTAACTGTGGCGACCGCCCTTGCGGGCACTCTACTCGCCACTTGTCTTGTATCGGGGTCGGCACAGGCAACCTCTTTGCCGGTCCTGAAAGGTGATGCCACTCCCGGTATCGTAACGCTCGTCGGTAGGGGCGGTGGCCACGGTGGCGGCGGACACGCGCGTGGTGGTGGTGGTGGTGGTGGACACGCGATGCGCGGCGGCGGCGGCGGGCGTCACTATGGTGGTGGCGGTGGCGGGCGTCACTATGGTGGTGGCGGTGGCGGGCGTCACTATGGTGGTGGCGGCGGCGGGCGTCACTATGGTGGTGGCGGCGGCGGTCACTACGCCTATGGCAACCGGCATCGTGGGTATGGCGGCTACAACAAGTACCGCGACTACGGCTACTACAATCGTTACCGGCGCTATGGCTACAGTTACCCGTATGTCTCCTATGGCTATTATGGTGGCTGCGCTTGGCTGTATCGCAATGCGATAGCGACGGGCTCTCCCTATTGGTGGAACCGCTATTACCTGTGCACCGGGTACTATTAGAAGACGCACCAGCAAGGGCGCTTGCCGCGAGGGACCAGGCGAACCCCGTCCTCGGTGATCTCTGCACCGTGGCGCGCGAGCGCATCGGCACCAGCCGCAAGCCATCGTCTAGCACCTCGACGCCAGCATTGCGTAGCTGGGCTGGTTCCCGACCCCGTGCTATGCTCGGGCTTCAGGGGAACGCATCCATGCTTTATTCAGGCCAACCCTTTGACCTCGACGCTTATGTCAAGAACCTCTCGCCCGATCTCGGCTATGCCATCCTCACGGCAGCCATCGTCGAGGAGGAGCTGGAGAGACTGCTCCTAGCGCACCTAAAGCCCGATGCGGCAGGGCTTGCTAAATGTTTCGACGACTACAAGTCCTATAGCAACTTCACGGGTAAGATTTGGGGAGCATACGAGCATTTCGGCCTCATAGACGATGAGACCCGCAATGATCTGCTCGTCATCAAAGACATCCGCAACGCCTTCGCTCACACGCGCGAACGCCTCGATTTCAACGCCACGCAGATAAGGCAAATAGCCGAGAGGTTTGGCGGGTATACCAAAGACATTGACGTTAAGATGCTATTTGAGAAGCGCGTCTCACAAGCCGTGACCGCAATACAGGCAAGCACGGACCGAATAGTTTTCGAAGAGGCTACGGCGGGCGCCTAGGGAAATCAGACTGTACTCGCAAGTTGCCAACCCTGCGCCAGGCTAGTTAGCTTCAGGAACGCTTCGCTTTCTAGTGGCTTCACCGCGTCTAGATTGTCCACTCCAACACCGAGGAGCCTTGGACCTTGCCTCAATCAAAACTCAGGGCGCTTTTGGAGTTCTCAAGGTAAGATACCCCACGGCATCGGCAGACGAGCTAAGTGATCGCTTCATTGAAGAGCTTCGTAGCGATGAAGAGCTACACAAAACGGTCCTCGAAGAGGTTTTTCGATGCATGGCCAGCGGGCTAGAGCGAACATGGCCAAAAAACGGGTAGCCCATCATCGACTCTTCGTTATCACCCGTGCCTTTTGACGAAGCGTGACGAGCTTTCCCAGGGGCCGGGCGAGCGAGCAACATCGCCAAGCTGCCTGAACTGCTACGCAAGCAATGAGCGCGTGCTCGCTTCGGCGGGGGCGGCTGACGAGCTTCGCAATAGATCGATCAGATTGCCCGCAGTGGTAGCCTAACGCTTCTTTTCAGTTGGCCTTTTGGCCCACCCGCGACGCTTCTCGGCGGGCCTCGTTGTTTTTGATACTATGCTTCGGACCATGGACCCGCCGCATGCGACGATTGAAGAGTTTGCCACCGAGGGCTTCACGCATGTCGAGTGCTATTGCCCGCGATGCCGCATGATCAGGCTGAGGCCGATCAGTTGGCTTCCCCGCAGGCGCTTGGCCGTTTGGGATTATTGAAGCGATATGGGCGGGCGTAGCCGTTTGGCGCTGGCAAACTCGGCAAAGCTTTAGGCCCGACTAGTGCGCCGTTCGGCGTGCGCTTGGCCGGTGTCGTGCAGGTCTCGGTCTGGCCTCCTCTTGCGGCTGCTTTCCCATCCGCTTGCGCACCGCGTCGCGCACCTTCGCTTGCCCCTGCTTCTGCATGCTCTGTTTTAGAGCATCCATGATGTTGATGACTTGAGGAGCAGGCTTGCCGTCAGGCGCAATCACCACTTCCGGCGCGATGTTCGACTTTTGCTTTTACAAGTTCGTGGACGGCGTGGGCATATTCGTCGGGCATCTTCTCGGGCTCAAAACGCCCGCTCATTCGCTTGATCAACTCCTTCGCCAGAGTAACTGACTCGGTGCTCGGCTTCGTTGTGAGTCTCTCGAAATAAGGCTCGGCGGCGCGGACCTCGTTCCCATAGCGAAGAATCGACAACACCAACCCTTTGCCGCGCGCCTTAATTCCAACGAGGTGCCCGCGGCCATGCATAATGAGTTGGCCGATAGCGACCTTGCGCGTCTGCTTCAACGCATCGCGGATGACGGTATAGCCCTCGTCGGTATCGTCGCCATCGGGCACGAGGTAATAGGGCTTCTCCCAATAGCGGCTGTCGATCTCGGCCTCGTCCACGAAGCGCACCATGTCGATTGTGTGCTTGGCCTCCAGTTTGAGTTCGTCAAGTTCCTTGGGGTCAATTAGGACGTGATGCCCCTTGGCGTGTTCATAGCCTTTGACGATTTCCTCCTCGGGAACCTCCACAAACTCATCTCCATCTCGCACGCCTTTAACGTAACGAATGGGCTTGCCGCTCGGCTCGTGAATCATGCGGAACGACACCGCTTCCTCGTTGGAGATAGCGGGGCAGAGCTTGACGGGGATGAGGACCAGGGACAGGCGGAGATTGCCTGACCATAGCGAGGGAGCGGGCATCGACGCGAACTCAAAGGGCACCGGGACGAAACCGAATCTGGTGCCCTAGCGCGGTCGCGCAAGAGGAACAAAAAGTGACCCATGAAACCAATGTCCGCCGACAGCGTTTATCACCCAGACTGGCCAGCTTTCCTCCCTTGGCTGGCCCCGAGGATATTGGCAAAAGCCCCCGCGCCCGACTCTCGCAGGGGCTTTTGTTTTGGGGCGCTCTTCGGCGGGTCCTGGCTTTTTGCACTCCCCTGGTCGCCGACATCCTGTTAAGCTAGATAGCGATGCAGATGAGAGGAGCGGAATGATGAAACGCCCTTGGTCACCGGGAAAGCTATTGGCTCAAACTGTCGCAGCCGTTGCAATCGCGGTGTTTTGGTGCATCAGCGCGGTAGGAACGACCATCGGAACGACCGTAGGCGTCACCACCTTGGCCACCGCGATTAACGCGGTGACCAGCACGCCCGCAAATGCGCGCCGCTACTGGCGTGGGCGTAGAGGATGGGGATATCCTTACCACCACCGGCGGCGGCGGCGGCGGCATCATCGCTATCATCACTACTACTAGTGTAGGCCCGGCTGTGGGCCCGGTGCTGCCTCCGGCCCTGGGCTGATGTTGGCGTGCCGCGCCGCTCTAGCGGTTGCTCGCAATTACACTCGCCGATCAACGGAGTTTTGGGTACATCAGCAAAAGAGGAGTAAATGCTATGAAAATGCTCGTTTCTGTGTTCGCGTTGGCACTTGCCTTTACCGGCCCCGCTTTCGCCGGAGCAGGAGACGTGACGAAAGCAACCGACAAGGCTAGTTGCGACAAGGCTGGTGGCGTGTGGGACGACACGGCCAAGAAGTGTTCTGCGAAGATGTAAGCCCCTATACTCCTCGCACGGTGGCAAGGGCGCTCGCTTCGGCGGGCGCCCTTTCAATCTACGAACCAGCTCCCTAATCTACGGGCATGAGTGCATCGTGTTGCGACCACGCCGTTGACCCCCATCGAGGGGATGAAGGCTACCGACGCGTTCTATGGGCCGTGCTGGCCATCAACGCCGTGATGTTCGTAGTTGAGGTCGCGGCAGGCCTCGCAGCGGGTTCGGCTTCACTTCAAGCCGATGCGCTCGACTTCCTGGGCGATGCCGGGAACTACGCAATCAGTCTCTTTGTGGTCGGCATGGCGCTTCGCTATCGGGCTATGGCGGCTTTGCTCAAGGGGGCGACAATGGGCGTGTTCGGCTTGTGGGTGCTCGGGCTGACCGGCTGGCACGCATGGCACGCCACGCTTCCCCATGCTTTTACGATGGGTGCGGTGGGCCTTGCGGCGCTACTCGCCAACGCGGCTTCGTTCGGCCTGTTGTGGGCCTACCGAGGCGGCGACGCCAACATGCGGTCGGCATGGGTTTGCACCCGCAACGACGTGCTCGGTAATCTCGCGGTATTGCTTGCTGCGGCTGGTGTGTTCGGCACCGGAACCGGTTGGCCCGACCTGATAGTAGCAGCAATAATGGCGAGCCTTGCGCTCCAAGGGGCGTGGGTGGTTGTAAGCCAGTCACTCACAGAATTGCGAAAAACCACAGCATCACCACAAGTCGCGTAAAGCGGTGTACGTCGGCTTCCTGTCAAAAAGCGGACCAACAGTATGTCGAGGTAGTTGTCCGCTTGTGCGCCGTCGGTTAGTGACGCAGGCTCTCTACGGCGAGGTGTCGAAGCCGACTAGGATCGGTCACTCCATCCGCCACAAGATCTAGAAGCTTATGCCCGATGGCATTTCTAAGCTCGCTATCGTTGGCATAGTCGCGGAAGGGGTCATCCGCCCTTAGTACGTGCCAAATGGCGGCGAACGCCTGATCCATCACTGCAAGCGTCTTAGGATCGTATATGTCCGGTTGTGAATTTTGAGAGGTCATTAGGCTCCCTCCCTGGTCTGCAGGCGGGAGCGCGACTTACCTCTCTCAGCCACCAGTGCCCGGGGTCCCCTTACTGGCGATGCCGCAGCATGCGCGCCTTCGCTGACGATAACAAGGCAATACGTGCGGCGCACCTAACTCCGTGTGCAGTGAGATTTTGTGGCGTGCAGGTCAAGGGATTCAACTCGTCTCGGTCTTCAGTCGGCAACTGGCACCAGCGGATGCGCAGCGCCGAACCTAGGTCATTTGACCCCGAGCGGTTCTAGTCCCTATTCCTCGCCGCGCGGCTAAGCGCCTCAACTATTACGCGTAGTTAGTATATTCATCGCCCAGGACTTGTAATGGGCTTCGTCAGAAACCATATGTGAAGTACTGGCACGCCGGACCTAGGCGCTGGCGGTAAAGACTACCGTGCCAACTCCGTGCACGCCCCCTTTCCCGAAAATCAGCACCTAAGCGCCCCCTTACGGGAGCGTGGTTCGGCGGCTGCCAGCCCAAACATCGCTCGCGATGTGACCCCAAGAGGCGCTATTATGAATGCTATCTCCAATCCCCAAGCTGCTGCCGAACAAGCGAGCAAAAATTATCGCGCCTCGACGGCCCAACTCGGTCTCAATACCTCGATACCGGAGAGCGTGCGAGCCACGGCCGAGAAGGCCGTGGAGCAGAGCCGCGAGGTCTATGACCGCTCGAAGGATGCTCTCGACGCATCGGTTGTGACACTTGAGAGGACCTTCGACGCCGCTGGCCAAGGCGCTGTCGCGCTCAACCGCAAAATCATCGACATCGCCCAGCGGAATGTAAATTCCGGCTTCGACCTGGCCAAGAGCTTGGCGGGCGCGAAGAACCTCTCCGAGATGGTGGAGTTACAGGCGGCCTATTGGCAGAAGCTGTTGAACACGCTCACGTCCCAAGCCGAAGAAATTCGCGCGCTCGCGAACAAGATGGCGGCCGCGGCGAGCCAGCCGCTTAAGGAGCAGGTGAAACACGGCGCGGACGGGCTGGCGCGCTGAGTCGTCACCGGACCTTAGGCTCGTAGCTGTTATCTCCTGCCAAAGTTCCGAGGGCTGGAGAACCGAGATGAATGCAGCGACCGTTCTGAAGTTCAAGGGTGGTGGTGTCTTCACCACTACCGCGAATAAGTCACTGCTCGAAATCGCAAAGCTGCTCGCGCAGCATGGCATTGGCTGTATCGTCATCCTGGGAGACGACGACAAGATCGTGGGCATTGTGTCGGAGCGCGATCTCATGCGGGCCATCGGCCAAGCAGGCCCCCAAGTCTTGAGCGAGCCAGTCTCGGACTTCATGACCAAGACTGTGATCACTGCGCGAGAGGCCGACACGGTCGACCAGCTAATGTCGGAAATGACGATGCATCGGTTCCGTCACATGCCTGTGGTTGAGAGAGGTCAGCTTCTCGGCCTCGTATCCATTGGCGACCTGGTCAAGATCCACGTTGCGGATGCCGAGTTTGAGTCGGGCGCGTCGCGGCAGTACATCACGGCATCGCCTAGCCTGCTTTTTGACCAAGCACGAGTGAGGCTTGCAGGTGGCGCATGAACACGAAAAATCAGCGGCCAAATCGTCGTTCAGAAAAAGACCAGTCAGTTAGTTTCCTGATCTGGATCATCTCGGGTTTGTATCTTCTTGCGATGGTTTGGTCTCTGCTGCTGTCTCCGATGGGAGGATACGGCACACAGGAAGCTCAACCGTGGCTCGTGCCAGCAGTTGTCGCGTTCACAGTTTCATATGGCATTCTCAGTTTGTTGCTTTGGCCGCATGAAAAAGTTTCATCTGAAGGAAGGCCAGAGCGGCTCGTTCCATGACCATCCGGACAATTCGCAGGACGATTGCGTTCCGTAGACCGTTCTATCTGAAGGGCGTGGATCGATTGCTACCGCCTACGGACTATCGCGTGATGACTGACGAAGAACTGATCGATGGTCTGTCCTTTTCGGCGTACCGGCGCGTTTCGACGGCCATCTTTGTGCCGGCGGAGTCCGGTTGCGCAGTCGAGATGGTGATCATTGATCCTTTCGATCTTCAGGCAGCACAGGAACAGGATCTCGCGATGCACATATCCCTCACAACTCGCTGTGAGAGTCTCAACGAGAACCAGGCAGGATTGGCTTTGTGATCCACCACAGCATCACGCTGGAGACAGATGGTCCCGGTTCCTACAAGTTCAAATTCGCGACCGGGCGTGGCGACATTTCAGGGCGGGTGCGGGTGGGACAAGAAGGGCCGCCCGACAACCGTTCGGAGGCCGACCAGCAGCAAGCGGCATTAAACCAAATCCTGGCGCTCTCAAGAGAATTCGCCCAAGCCTGTGGCGATTAACGGAATGAAGGGTGATGGACGAAATTGAGGTTACCCGCAACGGCCAGACCAACCAGTTCTCGATTACGCTGGTCCGGGGAGGCGACACAATACGGTGCATGGTTTCCGTGGCCTTGGGCGGTTCGGACGAGCGTTCGGATAATGAAAAGCATAGGGCCGCTCTGTCCAAGGCTAAGGCTCTCGCCAAGGCTCTCAATTCAGCCATTGAGACCTCGTGATGTTGCCTCTTGGCACTTATCCCTTCGCGTCAACGGCAATTAGGCGGCCTAAATGAGTGTGGGTGAGCAGCGATGGCTTTCTCGTCCCGGCGGCAGAGGTCTCCAAAAAAAATTGCGAGTCGCCTCGGTGTCCTTGCGCTTCTTGGCATTTAGCTGGCGCTGCTCCTCGGCAGACCGACGCGCGTCGCGAAATCGCGATTGCGTGCTCACTATATGCTTACTGGCCTCCCAATGGCCTCTGCATAGAACGTCTAAATCATTGATTTAATGGCGCGCCCGAAGAGATTCGAACTCCTGACCCCCAGATTCGTAGTCTGGTGCTCTATCCAGCTGAGCTACGGGCGCGTCCGGCCTTCAGAAGGCGACCCTTTCCCCTGAAGGCGAGCTTGAGCCCAAGCGCGGGATGCGCAAGAGGAAGTGAGCGAGGCTCGCAAGGCGTCAAGCAAACCCTACCTAATCGGTCGCCCGTGCAAAGGCAAGGCTATGAATGATTTGGGAAAGGCTGGCGTTCTATATAGGCGTCCCCACGAAACAACCGGAGTAGGACCATGCGAACCACCCGTTTCTTCGCCAGGACAACGGCGGCCATCGCTGCCATTGCTTTGGCTATCACTCTCATCGGCGGCGCTTCCGTCGCCGCGAGCGGATTTGTCGGCAAATGGAAGGTGAGCGACACCAAGGGCGAGCCATTTGCGATCTGGCTCTCCGATGACGGAACCGCAAAAGGCGACCGCAGCGGCGAGGGTCTGGCCGGCATGTGGAAGGAAGAGGGCGATGCCGCCGTCATCACCTGGGAGTCAGGCTGGGTGACGAAAATCACCAAGCAAGGCGACAGCTACCAGAAGACCGCAATTGAGAACGGCAAACCTGTCGGCACCCCGTCAGCGGCCGAAAAGGTCGAGTAGCGCGCAATCGTCACGCCTTCGACGCAGAAGCTCGCGAGGCGGATCAGGGCATCGGTCGGCTGGTTTGCCCCGCCGGATGCGGGGCTTAAGCGCTCAGCCGCCGAGCCCGCTTCAATTCCACCACCATGTCGGGGATGGTGACGCGGAAGGTGGCGCCGCCTTCGTTTCCGATGAGCGCGATCTGGCCGCCATGGGCCTGCACGAGCTCATGGGCGATGGCGAGCCCGAGCCCGGTGCCGCCTTTGCGGACGCTTCCCTGAAACGCCGCGAACAGATGCGTGCGGGCCTTGTCCGGCACGCCGGGCCCGGTGTCGGCCACCTCGATCACGGTGACCGCGCCCTCGCGGCGCGCCGAGACGGCGATCTCGCCATCAGTCTCGCCCTCGCTTTCCAGAGCCTGCACGGCGTTGCGGCAGAGATTGCTCAACACGCGGTAGAGCTGGTCGCGGTCGGCATCGACCTCGAGCATCGCCTCGACCTCGATGGTCCAGGAGATCCTCTGCCGGGGCAGCCCGAGACTGTCGCCGATCTCGGTCACGAGCGGCAGAAGCTTGAACTGTTTCCGCCGCGGCGGTGCCTCCTGGGCTTGGCCGTAGTTGAGCGTCTGCGCGCATAGCCGGATGGCGCGGTCGAGCGAGGCGATCAGTTTCGGCACGAGGCGCTGCACCGTCGGGTCCTTGACCGTGATCAGGCGGTCGGAGAGGAGCTGGGCGCTCGACAGCATGTTGCGGAGATCGTGACTGATCTTGCTCACCGCGAGCCCCAGAGCCGCGAGCCGCGTTTTCTGCGAGAGCGTTTCGGCAAGCTCCTTCTGCATGGCGGAGAGCTCCCGCTCTGCGGTGCCGATCTCGTCGCGGCGGGTGGAAGGCGCAATCACCCTGGTCGGGTCCTCGGGGCGCTCGGTGAAGCGAACGATGTTCCAGGTGAGCTTCGTCATGGGTTTGATCAGGAGAGCATCGAGCGTGAGATAGACGAGCGCCGCGGTGATGATCGAAATCAAAATGGACAATCCGAGAATGTCGAGCCCGTAGCGGATCATGGCGGCCTTCAGCGGCGCTTCGCCCATGACCACCTCGATCAACTCGCCTGCGTGGAAGCCGGGGTCGCCGATCACTCGGATCACTCTGTCATCGGGCATCATGTAGACCATGAGCGCGTCGGCGATCAGCTTGAGCCAGGAGGCGTCCCGCAAGTCGTAAGACGCATCGATCTCGGCGGGCATGTCCATCTCGATGATCAGCGTGCGGGAGGCGTCGCGCTTGACGGCGATGGCCTTCACTTGTGCCCGCTCGAGGAGCTCGTCGCGCAGCATTGAGGGCAGCTGGGCGCCGGGCGCGGCCTCGGCCGCGAGGGAGGCGATGTGCGCCGCCGCAAGCCGCTCCATCAGCCATTGCCGGCGGAAATTGGACACCGAGGGCACGAACACGAGCACTTCGGCCAGCATGACGAAGAGAATGGTGAGCAGGAGAAGCTTGGCCGACAGTCCCGGCATGAAGCGGAACATCGGCTGCTTTTTAGGCTCTAGGTTTGGGGCCTCGTCTTTCACCGAGATACTCGAAACTAAGCAAGCGCGGGGTCGCGCTCGCTCGCGCACCTATCCTAGGCGCCGCAGGAAACCAATGATGCTACGGAGCCAGCCCTTCGTCAAAGTTGGCAAATAATAAGTATAAGCAATGCGCTTGGAGAGCTCGGAAAGGGTGGGATAGGGCAGGACAAGATGGATCAGGTCGCCGACCTTCATGCCTTTGGCCATGGCGACGATCCAAAGCTGCAGCAATTCGCCGGCCTCGGCGCCGACAATGGTGCAGCCGAGGATGGTGCCGTCCGGCCTGGCGATGACCTTGATGAATCCGTCCGTGGCGCGCTCGCATTGGGCCCGGTCGTTGTCGCTATAGGGCACGCGGTAGATGCGAATGCGGCGATAGCGCTTGCGCGCTTCGGCTTCCGTCAGTCCGACTTGGGCAAGTTCCGGATCGGTATAGACCACGCGCGGAATGTTGCCGGCGCTCGCGTCAGGCTTCAGCCGGAACAGGGCATTCCTGATCACAAGCCCGGCCTGGTAGTTGGCGAGATGGGTGAAGCCCGGTCCGCCGATCACGTCGCCAACCGCATAGACGCGGCGATTGGTGGTCCTGAGGTAGTGGTTCACTTTGATGCCGGCCTCGCTATAGGCGATCCCGGCGCGCTCGAGGCTGAGCGACTTGACGTTCGGTTTGCGTCCGGTGGCGACGAGAAGATGGCTGCCTTTGAGCGCGGTGGGCTCGCCGTTCTCGGTGAAATGCACGGCGATCCCTTGCGTCGAGCGCTCGATGCGCTCCACCCGCGTGTTGGGGTGAAGCATCACTTGGGTGTCGGTCAGACGCTTGATGAGAACGGCGGCAGCGTCCGGGTCTTCATGAGCGAGAAAGCTCCCGACATCGAACACGCTGACATGGGAGCCGAGCATGCGATAGGCTTGGGCAAGCTCAAGCCCGACCGGCCCGCCGCCCAGCACGATGAGATGCTGGATCCGCTCGCTTACGTCGAAAATCGTCTCGTTGGTGAAATAGGGCGCCTCGTCGAGACCGGGGATCGGCGGGATCGACGGCATCGATCCGGTGGCGATGACGAAGCGGCGGGCGCGCACAAGGACCCGGCCCGCCTCCACAGTGAAATTGTCGAGGAAGGAGGCTTGCGCCTGGATGACACGCACGCCCAAGCCGGTCATGCGCTCGATCGAGTCGTTGGGGGCGATCGCGGCGATGACGCCATGCACGTGATCATGGACGCCGCGATGGTCGATCTGGGCCTCGATCACGTCGATGCCGAAGGTCGATGCGGTCCGCACCGCCTCCGCGCGCTTCGCCGCCGCAAGCAGCGCCTTCGACGGAACGCAACCATAGTTGAGACAGTCGCCGCCCATGCGCCCCTTTTCGATAAGCACGACGGGCACGCCGAATTGCGCCGCGGACGCAGCGACCGACAATCCCCCTGAGCCCGCGCCGATAACGCAAAGGTCGGGCTTCAGTACCTCTTCCATACCTGCTGGTCCCCCATCGCCAAATGCTTCAAGGCGCCCGTTTGATCCACTTGAGAACCACGGGAATGAGCGCCACGAGTCCGAGCGCCACGAACCCCACAATCAGTTCCGGGGTCAGCAGCGCCCCGGGATCGAGCGAATATGAGCACGAACTCTTGGCCTCCCGATCCTTCCTTGGCAAGGCAGGACTGGTACATGGCGCTCTGCGACTCGATAACGCTGTCGAGGCCGTTACCGGCCAGCGCAAAGGCGAATGTTCCCGGGATAATGCCAAGAAAAGTGGTCGCGACATAGGTAGCGAAAGGGACGCCGAGCAGTCCAGGGGCAAGGTTGACGAGCCAGAAGGGGAAGATCGGCACGAGCCGCAGGAAGAGCAGATAGGAGAAGGCATCCTCCTGAAATCCTTGGCGAAAGCGCGAAAGGAACGGCCCTGCCCGCTGCGCCAAGAGATGCCCGAGCGTGCTCCTTGCGATGAGAAAGACAATTGTCGCCCCAGTCGTCGCGCCGACCACGGAGGCCAAGCCCCCCAACAGCCAGCCGAACAGGAAGCCGCCGGCGATGGTCATGACCGCGCCCCCGGGCAGCGACAGGGCAACGACGACGGCGTAGAGCGCAATGAAGGCGGCAAGACTGAGCAGTCGGTGGGCGTCCATGAAAGCGCGCAGTGCTTCGCGGTTCTCGGCAAGCGCGGTGATGGTGAAGTAACGGTGCCAGCCCATGGCGAACACGAAGGCCATCGCGCCGAGAAGGGCGATGAGCGGCCAAAGACGCCTGAGCCAGCCTGTCACGCCGTCAGCGGTTCCCGGCGCCGTATTCACTTGGTCCGCGCTCCATTCATTTGACAGGTAGATGGACCATGTTCGGCCGATGCGGAACAGCCTTTCGCGCTATTGTGATGCCGCGTCAGGACCTTTGCGCGATGGGCGGGCCCCCTTTGGGGCCCTCGCCCGTCGAGCGCCCAGGATTGACTTCGCCCGCCGCGTGCCTCTATAAGCCGCGGGGTCGCGGACCTAGCCCAAGACGGCGTCTCGCCCCTCAAGCCCGAGTAAGGAGCCCCTCCGTTGAAACGGACCTACCAACCATCGCGGCTCGTCCGTAAGCGGCGCCACGGCTTTCGCGCGCGTATGGCGACGAAGGGCGGACGGAAGGTGCTTGCGCGGCGCAGAGCCAAGGGGCGCAAGCGCCTGTCGGCTTGACGCCCTTGCCTGTGACGGCGATCGGACGCCTCAAGACCCGCAGAGAGTTCCTATATGTCCGGGACGGTACGCGTCATGCCGCGCCTTCGCTCGTGCTCCAGGCACGGCAGCGCGCGGCCGGCGCGGATGAGGATCCGCATCTTGCGCGCTTCGGCTTCACGGCCACGAAGACGCTTGGGTCGGCCGTCGTCCGCAACCGGGCGCGGCGGCGATTGAAGGAGGCGGTGCGGCTCGCCGGACCGGCACACGCCTTGGAGGGCTATGATTATGTCTTGATCGCGCGGGAAGGCACGGTACAACGGCCCTTCACTGCGTTAATCAAGGACCTTGAACGCGCGTTGGCCAAGGCACACGCGCCCTCCCCAGCAAAGAGACGCTGAACGCCTAACTCCGATTTCACCGCTCGCGCCGGGGAAGACGTGCGGGCCTTGAGTTGAAAGCGACATGGACGAGAATAACCGCAACTTCATCCTCGCCATCCTCCTGTCCCTCGGCGTCTTGTTCGCCTGGCAGGTCTTGTTCTTGCCGAAGCCGCCTCAGGCTCCCGACACGAAGCAAGCGGCGCAGCAGGAGCAGGTCGAGCCAGGGCCGCCGCAGCCGCAACCGCAAAGCGGAGGCACGCCCGAAAGCGGCGCACCGCAGGCGGGCGCAGCCGCTGTCGCGCTTACCCGCGAGGAGGCGCTCGCCAGAAGCCCGCGCATCGCCATCGACACGCCGAGCCTCAAAGGCTCGATCGCGCTGAAAGGCGGGCGCATCGACGATCTCGTGCTCAAGGATTATCGCGAGACGGTCGAACCTTCGAGCCCGCAAGTCGTGCTTCTGTCGCCCGCGGGCGGTCCGCACGCCTATTACGCAGAGTCAGGCTTCGTCGGCGGCACCGGAGGCGAGGGTCTTGCGCTCCCCGACGGCGACACGCTGTGGACGGCCGCGAGCGAGGCGCCGCTCACGCCGGACTCACCGGTCATGCTCACCTACGACAACGGCAAGGGGCTGAAATTCACCCGCACGATCGCGATCGACGACAAATACATGTTCACGATCGACGACAAGGTGGCCAATACCGGGGCCGAGGCGGTCACGCTCCACCCTTACGCGCTCGTCTCCCGTCACGAGACGCCTCACGTCCAAGGCTTCTACATTCTGCATGAAGGCCTGATCGGCGTGGTGAACGAGGGACTGGAAGAAATCACCTACGCCAGTGCGCTCAAAGACGCAAAGCCGAGGCGTTTCGAGAGCAAGAACGGCTGGCTCGGCATCACCGACAAATATTGGGCGACCGTTGTCATTCCGGAGCAGGGAAAGCCGTTCGGCGCCACGTTCTCGGGGAGGCAGACGGACGGCCGCGACATCTTCCAGACCGATTACCTCATGGCGCCGCTATCGATCGCCGCGGGACAAACCGGGCAAGCGCAAGGGCGCGTGTTCGCCGGCGCCAAAGAGGTCAATGTCGTCGACGGCTATGCCGCGACCTATGCCATCCCGAGATTCGACCGTTTGATCGACTGGGGCTGGTTCTATTTCCTGACCAAGCCGCTCTTCTTCGCGCTCGACTATTTCTACAAGCTGGTCGGCAATTTCGGCGTCTCGATCCTCATCGTCACCATCATCATCAAGCTCATCCTGTTCCCGCTCGCGAACAAGTCCTACGTGTCGATGAGCAGGATGAAGAAGCTTGCGCCCGAAATGCAGCGCATCAAGGAGCGCTACGGCGACGACCGCATGCGCCAGCAACAGGCGATGATGGAGCTGTACAAGAAGGAGAAGGTGAACCCGGCTTCGGGCTGCCTGCCCATCCTGGTGCAGATCCCGATCTTCTTCGCGCTCTACAAAGTGCTGTTCATCACCATCGAGATGCGGCATGCGCCGTTCTTCGGCTGGATCAAGGATCTGTCGGCGCCCGATCCCACGAACGTCTTCAATCTGTTCGGAACTCGATTCCCTGGGACCCGCCGCTTTTTCTTGCGATCGGCATTTGGCCGATCATCATGGGCATCACCATGTGGGTGCAGATGAAGCTCAATCCGGCGCCGCCCGATCCGGTGCAGCAGAAAATCTTCGCCTGGATGCCGGTGTTCTTCACCTATTTGCTCGCCTCCTTCCCGGCCGGGCTCGTGATCTACTGGGCGTGGAACAATCTCCTGTCCGTGATCCAACAATCGGTGATCATGTCCCGGCAGGGGGTTGAGATTCCCCTTCTCGAAAATCTCGGCTTCAAGAACAACAAGCGCAAGGCCAAGGGCGAGGCCGAGGGGTAGCGACGTTCTTCCTCCTTGTCATTGCCCGCGCAGGCGGGCAATCCAGTAAAGACCGCGCTCGCGCTCAACCGACCCCGGTGGTTACTGGATCGCCGGGTCAAACCCGGCGATGACTATGGAAAACCTGCATTCGCCTCCGCCGAATTCGCCAAGGGCGAGACGCTGTTCAAGGGCCCTTGCACCTTCGTCAAGGGCGTGGCGAGCGTGGACGGCTTGCCGAAGGACGGCCGCACTGAAGTGGCCTTCGCGGGCCGCTCCAATGTCGGCAAGTCGAGCCTGATCAACGCGCTCACCGGCCGCACCAGCCTCGCCCGGGTCTCGGTGACGCCGGGACGGACGCGCGAGCTCAATTTCTTCGCGCTCGGCAAGGACGGCGCGCTCTATCTCGTCGACATGCCGGGCTACGGCTACGCGCGGGCTTCGAAGGCTCGAAGTCAAGGGTTGGACGCGGCTGATCGGCGATTACCTCAAAGGGCGCCGCGAGCTGAAACGCGTGTTCCTGCTTGTCGATGCCCGCCACGGCATCAAGCCCAACGACAAAGAGACGATGAAGCTGCTCGACGAGGCCGCGGTCTCCTATCAGGTGGTGCTGACAAAGGCCGACAAGCCCAAGGCCTCGGAGCTTGAGACAATCCAAGCAAAGGTCGCAAGCGACCTCGCCGAGCACCCGGCGGCCTATCCGCAAATTCTCGTAAGCTCGGCCCGCACCGGCGCCGGGATGAAGGAGCTGCGCGCCGCCATCGCCGCTCTCGCGCCCTGACAGATCAATCATAAAGCGCGCCCAGAGCGCCGCGATCCAGACGACCCCGGCAAGCGCAAGTGCGAAGAACACGCCGGCCGAGGCGAGGTCCTTGGTGATGCGGATCGCTTCGTGCTTCTCGGGCTCGATATGGTTGCACAAGCGTTCGATCGCTGTGTTCAGGAACTCGATCGAGAGAACGAAGAGGATGCTCCCGGCAAGCGCCGCCCAGGTCCACACGTCCGTCGCGACGAAGAAGGACAGAGGGAGAAGGAGGCAGGCGATCGCCACCTCCTGCTTGATCGCCGATTCGGTCGAGAGCCCTTCCCGAAGGCCGCCAAGGCTGTTCCAGAAGGCAGCGCCGATTTGGGCGAGCCCGCCTCGTCCGGGAAGGGCCGCGCGCGGGGGCGGGAGACCGCCTGAGGCGGATTTCACGGACCCTTCTTTTTCCGCCTTTTGACGCATCGAATTGGTAGCCCGACACCCATCATACGGTGAACGAAGAGGTATAAGCGAGCCGGGAGGCGCTGAATAGCCGAGCCTATCGCTTGTCCCCCCGCCCCCCGCGCCGTTATAAGCGCGAGGTGGCCAAGACCAAATCATCCCCTGCCAGGCCCAAGGACCGTCCCGCGCTGAAAGCGCGCGCGGCGGCCGCGAGCGTTGCCGACGTCATCGCCTCGGTCCATGCCAAGGCCAAGGTGCTGTCGGAGGCGCTGCCCTACATGCAGCGCTACGACCGGAAGACCGTGGTGGTGAAATATGGCGGCCACGCCATGGGCGATCCGGCGCTCGCCGCCGATTTTGCCCGCGACATCGTGCTCATCAAGCAGGCCGGCGTGAACCCGGTCGTCGTGCATGGCGGCGGTCCGCAGATCGGCTCGCTGCTCGACCGGCTGAACATCCGGTCCGAGTTCAGGGGCGGGTTGCGCGTGACCGACAGGGCGACCGTCGAAGTGGTCGAGATGGTGCTCGCGGGCACCGTCAACAAGGAGATCGTGACAGCGATCAACAGTCATGGCGGCAAGGCGGTCGGCATCTCGGGCAAGGACGCCAATCTGATGCGGGCCAAGCGGCTCGAGCGGCGTTGGCGCGACCCCACGTCCAATATCGAGCAGATCGCCGATCTCGGCTTCGTCGGCGACCCCGCCGCGGTCGATCCGCACATCATCGACGTGATCATCCAATCCGACTTGATCCCGGTTATCGCGCCGATCGGAGTCGGGCCCGACGGGGAGACCCTCAACATCAACGCCGATACTTTTGCCGCGGCGCTTGCCTCGGCGTTGAAGGCGAAGCGCCTCCTCCTTCTCACCGATGTCGAGGGCGTGCTCGACAGGAACGGCAACCTGATCAAGTCGCTGACCACGTCGGAGGCGCAAAGCCTGATCGACGACGGCACGATTTCCGGCGGCATGATCCCGAAGATCGAGAGCTGCATCGACGTCATCTCCGAAGGGGTCGAGGGCGTCGTCATCATCAACGGCAAGGTGCCGCATGCGGTTTTGCTGGAGCTCTTCACCGAGCATGGCGCGGGCACCCTGATCGAGCGGCGGCGGCGGAAGAGCGCCGCGGGGGGAGCGCAATGACGGAGCGCGGGGGGCCGGCACGCGGCTTCGATCACGTCGAGGCCTGGGTGTTCGATCTCGACAACACGCTCTATCCGGCGGACTGCAATCTCTTCGCGCAGATCGACCGGCGCATGGGCGAATTCATCGCCGATTGCTTCGGCATCCCGCTGCACGAGGCGCAAAGCTTGCGCGAGACTTATTACTACGAGCACGGCACCACGCTCGCGGGGCTCGTGCGCCTGCATGACGTTCCGCCCGACGATTTCCTCGACTATGTGCACGACATCGATCTGAGCGCGGTGCGCCCCTCCCCCGAGCTTGCGGCGTCTCTCTCCGCACTCCCGGGGCGCAAATTCATCTTCACCAACGGCTCGCGCAAGCACGCGGAGGCCGTGGTCGAGAGGCTCGGGATAGGCTCCCAATTCGCGGACATCTTCGACATTCATGCGCTCGGCTACATCCATCCGAAGCCTAAGCGCGAAGCCTATGAGCGCTTCGTCGGCGTCCATGCCGTCACGCCGCGCAAGGCCGCCATGTTCGACGACCTGCCGCACAATCTGGAGACCGCGCATGCGATTGGGATGACCACGGTCCTGGTGCACGGCTTGACCCCGCATCCCGAGCATCAGGCGATGACGGGCTGGACCGAGCTTCCGGCCCATATTCATCATCGCACCGAGTCGCTACCCTCTTTCCTTGCCGAAATCCGCGCCGCGCTCACGGCCGGCGACGCGGAGCTCTCGCCGGCGCAGGCACAGTTCTGTCTTATCTGACCAAGGCCGCCATGACCCACGACCATCTCAAGACCTTCATCGACAGCGCCTACGAGCATGCCGTCGAGATCACGCCGGAGACCAAGGGCGTAGTGCGCGATGCGGTCGGCGAGGTGCTCGATCTCCTCGACAAGGGCGAGCTTCGCGTGGCCGAGAAGCGCGACGGCGCTTGGATCGTGCATCAATGGCTGAAGAAGGCGATCCTCCTCTCGTTCCGTCTCAACGAGCCGCACAAGATCGACGGCGGTCCGGAAGGCGGCGCCTGGTGGGACAAGGTCCACAGCAAATTCGCCAAATGGAAGGCCAAGGACTTCAAGGAGGCGGGCTTCCGCGCCGTGCCCGGGGCGGTGGTGCGCCACTCCGCCTATATCGCGCCCGGCGTCGTGCTGATGCCGTCATTCGTCAATCTCGGCGCGCGGGTCGAATCCGGCACCATGATCGACACCTGGGCCACGGTCGGCTCCTGCGCGCAAATCGGCCGCAACGTGCATCTGTCGGGAGGCGCCGGCATCGGCGGCGTGCTCGAGCCGATCCAGGCCAATCCCGTCATCATCGAGGACAATTGCTTTATCGGCGCCCGCGCGGAAGTCGCCGAAGGGGTGATCGTCGGCGAAGGCTCCGTCCTGTCGATGGGCGTCTATCTCGGGCAATCGACCAAGATCATCGACCGCGCCACGGGCTTCGTGCATCAGGGCCGCGTGCCGCCCTTCTCGGTCGTCGTCTCGGGGACCATGCCCGGAAAGCCGCTGCCCGACGGAACGCCTGGGCCCGCGCTCTATTGCGCCGTCATCGTCAAGACCGTCGATGAGCGCACACGCGCGAAGACTTCGATCAACGAATTGCTCAGAGACTGAGGCGGGGCGGAGAGGAAAAGGTGAAGTCGATGGACGTCGATGTCAGGTCTCTGTTCCTGTCGCGCGAAGGTCGTATCAACCGGGCCAAGTTCTGGGTCGGCGCCGCTTGCTTCATCGTCGTGTGGATCCTCGTCGATGCCATTTTCGGTTCGTCCATCTTCGGGCGGATCGTGAAGTTTCTCCTCGCGATCGGGGTCGCCTATCCGGCCTATGCCGTCGCCGCGAAACGCTTCCAGGACCGCGACAAACCGGGAGAGACCGCTCTTTTCGGCCTCGTTCCCGTTCTTGCCGCCATCGCGCTCCATTGCTTCGGCTTGACCGGCGATCCGACGGGGTCGAACGCAATCGGGTGGATCTGCCGACTGATCTATCTCGGCGTCGGCTTATGGTTCGCGATCGAACTCGGCATGCTGAAGGGCACGCCCGGGCCGAACCATTTCGGCGGCGATCCCTTGGCCGCCGTTCGCTAATTCGCCTCCCACTCAAGTGGCAAAGCGGTAGCGCGTTTGAAAGTTCGCTCGCTGTCATGCCCGCGGAGGCGGGCATCCAGTAGACACCGCGCTGCGGAAATAGGACCGTCAGGGGTTACTGGTCGTCCGCCTTCGCGGACGATGACAGAGGAAGGAGCCCCTCACCCAGATCGCCGCGCGAGATGACGCCAGGACTGTGGCACGGGCTTGCCATGCGGCTGGGCAGCCGTCATGGTGCGGGGCCCACGACCACTTGCTTGGCCAATGACCGCACTCGGCGATAAAGCCCTCCAGATTGCGCAAAGTCTGATCGCTTGCGAAAGCGTGACGCCGGAAGACGCGGGCGCGCTCGATGTCCTGATCGGCGCACTGAAGCCTGCGCGCTTTCACCTTCTGGCGCCTCAATTTCAAGGACGAGGACACGCCGCCCGTCGACAATCTCTATGCGCGTATCGGCGAGGGGCCGCCGCATCTCTGCTTCGCGGGCCATGTCGATGTCGTCCCGCCGGGGGACTTCGCTCTGTGGCGCCATCCGCCTTTTGCCGCCGAGATCAGCGACGGGGTGCTCTATGGCCGGGGCGCATCTGACATGAAAGGCGCGATCGCCTGCTTCACCGCGGCGGCGCTCGACTACGTCAGGTCGCGCGGCCGCGAGCTCGACGGCTCGATCAGCCTTCTCATCACCGGCGACGAGGAAGGACCCGCCATCAACGGCACGCGCAAGGTGCTCGACTGGATGAAGGAGCAGGGCGAGCGGCCCGATCATTGCCTCGTGGGCGAGCCGACCAACGCCAAGCGCATCGGCGAGGCGATCAAGATCGGCAGACGCGGCAGCCTGAACGGGATCCTGAAGGTCACGGGCGTGCAAGGGCACGTCGCCTATCCGCATCTCGCCAACAATCCGGTCAAAGGGCTGGTGAAGATCCTCGCACGGCTCTACGACACGCCGCTCGACTACGGCAGCGCGCATTTCTCGCCGTCGAATTTCGAAGTGACCAGCGTCGATGTCGGCAATCCCACCACCAATGTGATTCCGGCGACAGTCGAAGCGCGCTTCAACGTGCGCTTCAACGACCGGCATACGGTCGAATCGCTGAAGGCGCATGTCAACGAACAGGCCGCGCTCGCTCTGTCGGGCACCGATCTCTCGTTAAGCCTCGACTTCGAGCCGCCGAGCGTCTCCTTCCTGACGAATCCCGGCCCGCTCGATGCGCTGTTGAGCGAGGCCATCAACGAGGTCACCGGCATTACGCCCTCGCTCTCGACCGGTGGCGGAACCTCGGATGCCCGCTTCATCAAGGAATATTGCCCCGTGGTCGAATTCGGACTCTACGACGTCATCCATCCACAAGGCCGACGAGCATGTTGCGGTCGCCGACCTCGAGACGCTGACCGCGGTCTACCGCCGCTTCATCGCGCTCTATTTCGAGACCTTCGGGGGCGCCGATGCCGGGTGATCCCCGGCCGATCGGAGTGTTCAACTCCGGCATGGGCGGGCTCACCGTTCTGAAAGCGCTCGTGGGCCGCCTCCCCAACGAGCGCTTCGTCTATCTCGGCGACACCGCGCGGCTGCCTTACGGCACCAAGAGCGCGGAGACGGTGCAAGCCTACGCGCTTCAGGCGACGAGGCTTCTGCTCGATGAAGGCGTGAAGATGCTGGTGGTCGCCTGCAACACGGCCTCGGCCGTTGCGCTCGGCCTTCTGCAAGAAGCTTTCGCGCCTCTTCCGGTGGTCGGCGTGATCGAGCCCGGCGCGCGCGCAGGCGTCGCCGCGACCTCCAATCGCCGCATCGCCGTGATCGCGACAGAGGGCACGGTCAGAGGCGGAGCCTATGCCCGCGCCATCCGCCGGCTGATGAGTGATGCCGAGGTGGTGCAGCAGCCCTGCGGGGTCTTCGTGGCGCTGGCCGAGGAGGGATGGGCCGATACGCAAGCGACGCGCGCCGCGGCGGAGCACTATCTCGGAACGCTGTTCGCGCGCCCCGAAGCGCCCGATACGCTGGTGCTGGGCTGCACCCACTTCCCGGTGCTTGCGAGCGCCATCAAGGCCGTCATCGGCAGTAATGTGACGCTCGTGGATTCGGCCGAGACCACGGCTGCGGCCGTAACCGAGGCGCTTTCGGGTGCCGGCCTCGCCAGCGGGGCCGAGGCGAGCTCCGGCGGACGCCGTGCGCTTCTTCGCCACCGATTCGCCCGAGCGTTTCGCGCGTGTCGGCGCGATCTTCCTCGGCCGCGCGATCGACCCCGCTTCGGTCACCCTCGTCGATCTCCGCGCCTTCGCTTAAGCCTTGGGCGGCGGCTCGTTGTCGGGCAGGACGGCGGAGTCGTCGGTTGGGTCGGATTGCTCGAGGTCGGGCGGCGCTTTCGTATCGGCGGCGACGGTCACCTCGCGCAGGAGGCTGTTGAGCCAGGGCCGTCCCAGCAACAGCAGCACCGCGAGCGCATAGACCACGGCCGCCAAGACGACGAGGATCGCGAGCTCCGTCTCGTCGCGGAACCGAGTCACATCCGAAAGCGCGCGCTCCAATCCGTAGGCGCCGGCGAGCAGCGCCGCCGCCAGCACGAGGCCAGCGGCGATCAGCTTCGCCACGGGCTTGCCGATGGCTGCACCCTGACACGGCGAAGCCCTGGCGCCGGGCAAAATAAGAAAGCAGGCTGAGATTGATCCAGGCGCCCGCGCTCGTCGCGAGCGCGAGCCCCACTTGCGCGAGCGGCCCCATCAGCGCGACCTTCAACAGGATGTTGATGGCGGCCGCCAAGAGCGCGGCCTTGACCGGGGTTGCCGTATCGCCACGGGCATAGAACGGGGCGGTGAAGCTCCGCATCAGCACGAAGGGAAGGAGCCCGATCGAATAGGCGGCAAGGGTGGCGCCCGCGGCGGCGGCGGCGGAGGCGGTGAAGGCGCCGCGGGCGAAGAGCGCGCGCATGATGAGATCGGGGATGATGATGGCGGCGACAGCGCAAGGGATGGTGAGGAGAAGCGCAAGCTGAATGCCGCGGGCTTGCGCCGAGGCCGCGCCCTTTTCATCGCCCGCGGCGAGCCGCCGCGCCATCTCGGGCAGAAGAACGGTGCCGACGGCGATGCCGACCACGCCGATGGGAAGCTGGTTGATGCGGTCGGCGTAATAGAGCGCGGACAGCGCGCCGGTCGGAAGAAACGAGGCGATCAGCGTATCGGCGAAAAGCGCAAGCTGCACGCCGCCCGCGCCGATGATCGCGGGACCGAGCGCCTTCAAGAAGCGCCGCGTCGGTTCATCGAGGCGCGGCATGCGCAGCCTGATGCCGATACCGTGCGCCTCGGCGTCTCCCCCGACCAGGAGCACGATGGCGACGCCGGCGAGCAGAACGCCCCAAGCCGCGGCGTGGCCGGCATCGGGGAACAGGGGCGCGAGAAGCAGCGTGGCGATGATCGACAGGTTGAGAAAAATGGGCGCGCCGGCGGCGGAGGCGAAGCGGTTATTGGCGTTGAGGATGCCGGCGAACAGCGTCTCGATCGACACGAGCGCGAGATAGGGGAAGGTGATGCGGGTGAGCGCGACGGCAAGGTCGAAGCGCGCCGGATCGTCCACGAAGCCCGGAGCGAGCACGCTCACGACCCATGGCGTGAACAACAGCGCAAATCCCAGGAGCACGAGATTGACGGCGATCAGAGCCGCCGCGATCTGATCGGCGAAGAGCTTGGCGGCGGGAAGCCCCGCCTCTTCCAGGGTGCGCGCATAGGCCGGGACGAAGGCTGCCGCAAACGCCCCTTCGGCGAAGATGGCGCGGAAATGGTTGGGAAGGCGGAAGGCAACGAAAAAGGCGTCGGCCATCGGGCCGGCGCCGAGGATTGCCGCCATGACCACGTCGCGGACAAAACCCGTGAGGCGCGAGACGAGCGTGAGCCCGCCGACGGTGGCAATGCGCCTGATCATGCTTGGTTGCGGGCGGTCAACTGTCCCTCCCCGTTCGCGGCCAAGGCGTATCCGAATTTCAGCCCGTTGACCATGCGTCCCGGGCTTCTTACCCCCTGGGGTGCGGGCGGCATGACGCCGCAAAAGACAGGGTCAATAGTCGACGCGGGCGAGGTAGAGGCCGCAAGGCGGCGCGACGGGGCCGCAAGCGCACGCGCGTGCGGGCATCGAGCGCCGCTTTCAGATCGCGCGCGGTCCACTTTCCTTCGCCGACGAGCTTGAGGGAGCCGACCATCGAGCGCACCTGATTGTGGAGGAAGGAGCGCGCGGCGGCCTCGATCCTGATCTCCTCGCCCTCCCGCGCAACCGCGAGAAGATCGAGCGTCTTGACCGGCGAGGACGCCTGGCACTCCGAGGAGCGGAAGGTGGTGAAGTCATGATGTCCGACGAGGAGTTGCGCCGCCTCGTGCATGGCGGCGGCGTCAAGGGCGTGCGGGACCTGCCAGGCGCGGTCGCGGTCTAGCGCGAGCGGGATGCGCCGATTGACGATGCGATAGAGATAGTGGCGTGCGATCGCCGAGAAGCGCGCGTCGAAATCGTCAGCCGCAAGCTCGCAAGCGAGCACGCTGATCGGATCGGGCCGCACTTGCGCGTTCAGCGCTTCGCGCACCTTCCACGGCTCCCAGTCCTTGGCGAGGTCCATATGCGCGACTTGGCCGAACGCATGCACGCCCGCATCGGTGCGCCCCGCCCCGCGCGGCACGCTCTCTTCGCCTGAGAAGGCCTTGATCGCTTGGGCGAGACGCCCCTGCACCGAAGGCCCGTTCTCCTGCATCTGCCAGCCGACGAAGGGCGTGCCGTCATATTCGAGCGTGAGCTTGTAGCGCGGCATGGCTTACGCGAGCACGGTCCCGGCCTTGAGCTTCACCCCGCGCAAAAACTCGGCCGCTTGCATCGGTTTCTTTCCAGCGCGCTGCACTTCCGTGAGTCTGACCGCGCCCTTGCCGCAAGCTATCGTCAGCGCATCGTCCAGAAACGTTCCTGAGGGGCCTGCGCCCTTGGCGGGCGCCGACCGCAAGACTTCTGATGCGCTCGCGCTTGCCGCCAAGCTCGATCTCGAACCAGGCGCCCGGCTGAGGGGATAGGCCCCGGATGCGGTCATGCACGTCGCGCGCAGGCAGCCGCCAGTTGATCCTCATCTCGCGCGGATCGAGCTTGGGCGCGTAGGTGGCGGCCGTGTCGTTTTGAGGACGGCAACTCAGGCGCCCCCGCTCAAGCTCGGCAAGCGCCTTCACCATCAATTCGGCGCCAAGCGGAGCAAGCGCATCATGCAATTCGCCGGCCGTCATCTCGGGGCCGATCTTGACGCGGCTCGCGAGGCAGACGGGACCCGCATCGAGTCCCTCTGTGACGCGCATGATCGACACGCCGCTCACGCTGTCGCCGGCCATGATGGCGCGATTGATCGGAGCGGCGCCCCGCCAATGCGGAAGGAGCGAGGCATGAATGTTGAAGGCGCCGCGAGGCGTCGCCTCGAGTATGTCCTTCGGCAGGAGGAGCCCATAGGCCACGACCACGGCGGCATCGGCGCCGACCGCGCGGAAGCGTTTCGCTTTCTCTGGGCCTTTCAGCGTTTCGGGCGTGAGCACCGGGAGACCCGCCTGCTCCGCGGCTTGTTGCACCGGCGATTTCCGCAAATTCATGCCGCGCCCCGCGGCGCGCGGCGGCTGGGTGTAAACGGCCACGACCTCGTGGCCCGCATCGCAAATGGCGCGAAGCGCCGGCACGGCGAAATCTGGCGTTCCCATGAAGACGATGCGCATCGGCGGGCTTTATGGTTCGCGATCCCATGGCGAGGCGGGGCCGCTTCTCCCCTCTATCACTCTTCGCGATAGATGCCCCACACGGCATAAAGCGCGCTCGCGCTCGCCAGGAGAAACAGGACCGACAGCACGCCGCCCTCGACGTTCCAGCCGAGTAGCCGGCCGGAATCGTAGAGCACATACACGGCGAAGGTGAAGGCAAGGCCGTAGAGATAGGGGCGGCCCTTGTGCGCCGCGACCGCGGCGATGACGGCAACGGCCAATTCGAACGCGATGGAAGCGATGAGGAGTGTCATGTCTAGAGAGCCTCGGTACGTTTCTGCTTGGTGAATTTTCGCACCACCATATCGCGCTTCAGCCGCGACAGATAATCGATGAAGAGGATGCCGTTCAGGTGGTCGATCTCGTGCTGCACGAGCGTGGACCAAATGCCTCCGAGTTCCTTCTCCTGAGGCTTTCCCTCGCGGTCGATATAGGCCACGCGGATTTTCGCCGGCCGCTCGATCTCGGCGGTGAAATCGGGAATGGAAAGGCACCCCTCATCATGCAGCCGGAGCTCCTCCGAGCGGTCGAGGATCTCGGGGTTGATCATGACGAGCGGCGTCTTCGGCGCGTCGTCCTTCGCCGGGTCCATGACGATCAGGCGGCGGGACACACCGATCTGGGGCGCAGCAAGCCCGATGCCCGGCGCCTCGTACATGGTTTCGAACAGGTCGTCGATGAGCCGGTGGAGTTCGGCGTCAACGCGCTCGACGGGCTTCGACTGCTTGCGCAGAAGAGCGTCGGGCAGGATGAGAATGGATCGGATGGCCATTTGAAGGGCTGAAATAATGACGTGGCGCGCCCAGGTCAATGCGTTGCCTGACCGCCTTCGAGACGCCGCATCTCACGATTAAGGATAGATGCCCAACCGTTCGCGCCATCCTTGCCGCGGCAATTGAACTTGCCAGTGCGGCAGGATCGGACCAGTCTCATTGCACAACCTTCGTCCGCGGGATTTGGCCCATCCGGACCCGCTCCGCGGACGCGGCGGCCTGATATGCCCGCTTATCCTTACTGGGAAGGCTTGCACTTTGTCTTGCTGGCGGCTGCTTCGCCCTAATTCTTGTTCTTCTCTTGGCGGTACCAGGCCCGGTTGCCCAGGCTGAGGCAACGCAGCTGGTGCCGCGTTTCGAGGAGGCGCCGTGCCCGAAACTGGAGGGCGTCGAATGGCTCGCCGACGCAAGCTGCGGCTATCTCGTCGTGCCGGAGGATCGCAGCCGGCCGGCCGGCCGCACCATCCGGCTCCTGGTCGCGAAACATCCTGCTCGCTCACCGGAAAAGCGGCCCGATCCGGTTGTCTATCTGGCCGGTGGGCCGGGCGACATCGCCCCCCTGGAAATCAACGGGCTTATCGCCGCCGATTTCATTCGCGACCGGGACATCTTTGTGGTGAGCCAGCGCGGCACCTGGTTCTCGGAGCCGGCGCTCACTTGCGCGGCCAGCGACGACTTCGCGAGAGCACTTCTTGGCCTGCGCTTCTATTCAGAGGCAACCAAGCGCGCGCATTTGGCCGCGACGGAAGCCTGCCACCGCGAGCTCACCGCTACCGGCGCCGACCTCAGTGCCTACAATTCGACCGAGAGCGCCGCCGATTTCGCCGAACTTCGCGACGTGCTGGGGTTTGACGCGTGGAATGTCTACGGGACGTCATACGGTAGCTACCTGGCGCAGACGCTCATGCGCGACCACCCGGAAGGCATCCGCAGCGTGGTTCTGGATTCGGTCTTGCCGACGACCTACACCGTCGCCGCAAACTGGCGGAACGCGCGCGACGGCTTCGACAACCTCTTCCAGGCTTGCGCCGCGGAACCGGCCTGCAACGCCGCCCATCCCCGTCTCGAAGAAACCTTCACCGGACTGGTCGACAAGCTCGAGGCCGAGCCGCTGACGACAACCGTCAGCGACCCGGCCACCAGCGAAAATCTCGAAGTCGTGCTCGACGGCGGAGCGTTGGTCGACTGGCTGCGCAACCAGAACTATGCGGTGCCCTTGCTCCGCGCAGCACCGGATCGGATCGATGGGCTCGCTGCCGGCCGCCGCGATGCCATCGAGGCGATCGCCATGGATCGGGCGAGCCGGGCGCCACCATCCGGTCCGGATGTTCCTTCCCTTGGCTACGGGCTGGCCCTTGGCGTCAGTTGCCGCGAAGACTACCCTTTCGCGACGCCGGAGGATCTGGCCGCGGCCGGCCGGGAAGCGTTTCCGCGCTATCCCGCGTCGATACAAGACGAGGGTGTCGGCGGCTGGGCGTATTTCAACGAAGACTGCCGCGAGGTCTGGAAGGTCCCCGCCGCGCCCGAGACCATGCGCCAACCTGTCGTGAGCGACCTCCCGACACTTCTTGTCTCCGGCACCTTCGATACATTGACGTCGCTCGCCGGGGCGAAGCAGGCCGCTGCGCGCCTGTCCAACGCAACCATCATCAGCATCGCGGGCGTCGGGCATTTTGTCTCCCCCGCGTCTCCTTGTGCCCAGGCGGTCATCGTCTCGTTCCTCGCCAATCCCAATGCCCCCGACACGTATTGCGTCGGCGCTCTCAAGCCGGAGAGCTTCACCGCGCCGGCCTCGCCCTGAACAGGCAGAGGCGCTCGATCGCGAGGGGGGCGCTCGCGATGTTCCTGTTTTGGTCTTGATTGCCTGCGAATCGGTCTATCTTGGCCGGATGGCCTTCGAGCCCATCAGGATCGGGAGCGTCACCATCGACCCCGCGCTTGTGCTGCTTGCGCTCGGAGGTCTCGCCGTCCTTGCGCTGCTCACCCTCGCCATTGCGCTCTTTGTCCATATGAGCCGGCGGCGGCGCGAGACGGAGGCGCATGCCATGGAGCTTGCCGAGCTGAAGGGGCGCCTGCAGAGCTTCGCCGAGATCAGCGTCGCGCGCCAGGGCGACATTGCGCGGGCCGTCAACGAGCGGCTCGACCGCATGACGCAGAGGGTCGGCACCGACCTCAACGAGACCTCGCGCAAGACCCATGAATCGATCGCCAAGCTCAACGAGCGGCTCGCCGTCATCGACACCGCGCAGAAGAACCTGACCGATCTTTCCAACAACATGGTGAGCCTGCAGGAGATCCTCGCCAACAAGCAGGCGCGGGGCGCCTTCGGGCAGATGCGCATGGAAACCATCGTCAAGGACGGCCTGCCCAAGGGCGCCTACAGTTTCCAGGCGACGCTCTCGAACGGCAAGCGGCCCGATTGCCTGCTGCATATGCCGAACACCAAGGCGTCAGTCGTCATCGACGCCAAGTTCCCGCTCGAAGGCTTCGAGGCCTTCCGCACCGCGCGGCGCGAGGAGGAAAAGAAGGAAGCTGCGCGGCGCGTCCGCGTCGATGTCGCCCGCCATGTCGATGCGATGACCGAGCGCTACTTCATCGCCGGCGAGACGCAAGATACCGCCATCCTGTTCGTGCCGTCGGAGGCGATCTACGCCGATCTCTGCGAGCATTTCTCCGATCTGGTGCAGAGGGCGCACCGCTCCCGCATCGTGATCTGCGCCCCCAATATGCTGATGCTCGCGGTGCAGACCATGCAGGCGATCCTGAAGGACGTGCAGATGCGCGAGCAGGCGCATCTCATCCAGCGCGAAGTGACGCGGCTGATGGACGATATGGGCCGGTTCCGCGAGCGCGTGCTCGATCTCCAGCGCCATTTCGGCCAAGCCAATCAGGACATCGAGAAGATCCTCACCTCGTCGGACAAGATCGCCCAGCGCGGACGCAAGATCGAAACCTTGGAGTTCGAGGACGGCGCTCAGGCCGCCGTGGAATCGGCTTTGTCCGCGCCCGCAACGCCAGAAGGGCGAGAGGGAAGCGAGCGCAAGCGGAACGGCGGGGCCGCGCGCCTTCCGGGCCTTCTCCCCGGCGAATAGCTACTTCTTGCGGGCCAGAACCTTCTTCTTCGCGGCGCGCTTGCGCGCCGCCTGCACATGGCGCTCGCCGTAGCGCATGCCTTCGAGCTTCATGCCGTCGGGATCGAGGAAGAAGACGGCGTAATAGTCGTCGTAATATTCGCCCGCGGGATCGACGATGGTCGCCCCCTGTTTCTCCAGAAACTCCTGCAACGCATCGATGTCCTTCCGGCTCCTCAAGCGGAAAGCGTAATGGTGGAAGCCGATATCGCCCTTGCGGTATTTGTGCGTCCTGCCTTTCGCGTCGGCCGCGGCGATCCAGAACAGCGTCTTGTCGTTGTGCCAGCCCATCATGTCCTCGTACTCGGCCTCGAGCTTGAAGCCGAGGAACGCCATGAGGGGACCGTAAAAGGCCTTCGACGCCTTGAAGTCGCCGACGCTGAGCACGAGGTGATCGATTCCTGTGACGCGCACCATGCTGCTTCTCCTTCGCCTCGGGAGCATGCCTGTTCGCTCCCACCGACCATAAATCCATGGCTCGTCATGGCCGGGCCATCCACGATTTTGCCGCACTCAGCAACATTTCGTGGATGCCGGGCATGACGCCGCGGGTCGGGACTGGTATTTAAGCAGTCATGACTGTCACGGGGGAAGCACGACAGAAGCCTGAAGCGCAGCGAAGTTGGACCGAGATCCTGTTCACCCGGAAGATGCTGACCTGCATCTTCCTGGGGTTCAGCTCCGGAATGCCCCTCTATGTCCTGATCTCGCTGGTGCCGGCCTGGTTGCGCAGCAACGGTGTGGACCTTGCGACCATCGGCCTGTTCGCCCTGGTTGGCCTTCCCTACACCTGGAAATTTCTGTGGTCGCCTTTGATGGACCGGTACAAGCTGCCTTTCCTCGGCCGCCGGCGGGGCTGGGCGCTCCTGGTGCAGATAGGATTGCTGCTTTCGATCGGCGTGTTGGGCCAGTTCGACCCATCCACCTCGCTCCAACAGATCGTCGCGGTCGTGTTCATTGTCGCCCTGTTTGGAGCCAGCCAGGACATCGTCATCGATGCTTACCGGCGTGAACTGCTGGCCGACGATGAATTGGGAACCGGCACTTCCATCTGGGTCAACGCTTACCGGCTTTCCGGTCTGGTGCCCGGTGCTCTGGCATTGATCCTGGCCGACTACCTGCCCTGGACGGTGGTGTTTTGGGTCACCGCCCTGTTCATGCTGGTCGGCATCTTCACCACTTTGATGATCAAGGAAGTCAGTGATGACGCGTTGGCCCCGCGCACCTTGCGGGAGGCCGTAGTCAATCCCTTCGTGGAGTTTTTCAGCCGCGACGGAATCATGGCAGGGTTGGCCATCCTGGCCTTTTTGTTTCTCTACAAGTTAGGGGACAACATGGCCACGGCGCTGGCGACGCCATTTTACCTGGATATGGGCTACAGCCTGAGCGAGATCGGCTCAGTGGCCAAGGCGGCCGGCCTGTGGGCCAGCATCGCCGGCGGCACGCTCGGCGGCATCATCATGCTCAAGGTGAGCATCAACCGGGCCCTGTGGCTCTTCGGCTTCGTGCAGATGTTCACCATCCTCCCGTTCGTATGGCTGAGCCAGGCAGGGCATACGCTGGTGGGGCTGTTCGTCGTGGTCAGCGGGGAGTACCTGGGAATTGGTCTTGGCGCGATCGCGCTGACCGCCTTCATGGCCAGGGAAACCAGCAAGGCCTTTACGGCTACCCAATTTGCCTTGTTCAGCAGTTTCATCGCGGTTCCGCGCACGCTGGCCAATGCATCGACCGGTTTCATCGTGGAAGCCGTGGGGTGGACGCAGTTCTTCATCCTCTGCACCATCGTCGCGATTCCCGGCATGCTGTTGTTGTTGAAGGTGGCGCCCTGGACGGAGAAGCGCCCCTGAATCGAACGCCGCGCCTCAACGCCAATTCAGGGTGAGGCTACATCGGCTTTCTTGCTTTGACGGCGGCGGCGAGCGTGCCGTCGTCGAGATAGTCGAGCTCGCCGCCGATCGGCACCCCGTATGCGAGCCGCGACACGGTGACGTTGCAGCCCGCAAGCTGGTCCATCAGATAGTGCGCCGTCGACTGGCCCTCGACCGTCGCGTTGAGCGCGAGCAGCACTTCTTTCACGTTGGGATCGCGCGCGCGTTCGATTAGCCTCGCGATCGCGAGATCGTCGGGGCCGACGCCGTCGAGCGGCGAGAGCGTGCCGCCGAGCACGTGATAGAGCCCGTTGAGCACGCCCGCGCGTTCGAGCGCCCAGAGATCGCCGACCTCCTCGACGACGCAGATGAAGGTGCGGTCGCGCGCAGGGTCACGGCAGAGCGTGCACGGGCTCCGCGTGTCGATATTGCCGCAAGTATCGCAAGTGAGGATGGTGTCGCGGGTCTCTGCGAGCGCGGCGGCCAGAGGCTCGAGCAGCTGCTCCTTCTTCTTGACGAGATGGAGCGCCGCGCGCCGCGCCGAGCGGGGCCCGAGCCCCGGGAGCCTTGCGAGCAGTTGGATCAGCCGCTCGATCTCGGGTCCTGCCGCGACCTTCGCCATGCAATCAGAACAGCTTGAGGCCGGGAGGAAGCGGCAGGCCGCCGGTCAGGCTCTTCATCTTCTCTTTCATCGCTTCCTCGACCTTGGCCTTCGCGTCGTTGTGAGCGGCGACGATGAGGTCCTCGAGGATCTCGGCCTCGCCGGGCTTGAGGAGAGAGGGGTCGATCTTTACGCCCGCCATGTCGCCCTTGCCGGTGAGCGTCACCGTCACCATGCCGCCGCCGGAGCGGCCCTCGACCTGCGTGCGCTCAAGCTCGGCCTGCATGTCGGCCACGCGGCCCTGCAGCGCCTGCGCCTGCTTCATCATCTCGGCGAAGTTCTTCATCACTTCGTTCCGTCCTCCTTGAACTCATCGGGCGCTGGCGCATCGCTATCCGGCTCTTGCGGCGCAGGCTCGGCGACGGGCCGCACGGCGGCGATGCGCGCGCCGGGAAAATGTTGCATCACCTGCCTGACGGAAGGGTGCTCGCGCACGCTTTCGATCGCGCGCGCTTCCCTCTCGCGGCGCTGCACGCCGAGTGGGGCGGCGCCCTCCTCGTCGCTGACCGCAACCATCCACACCCGACCGGTCCAGGCTTTAAGCTTGCGCATCAAATCCTGGCCGAGCTCGCGGGGCGCTTGCGGCAGCGGATTGATCTCGATAGTGCCCGGCTTGAAGCGCACGAGCCGCACGTGCTCGACGAGAGCGTGCTTGAGCTTGAGGTCGCGCTTGGCCTCGGCAAGCGCAACGACATCCTCGAAGCTATTCATCTCGGCTTGGCGCGGTTCCTGCTCCGGCGGGTCGTTATCCGAAGCGGCGCGCGGCTCGGGCTGAGGAGCGTCGGCCTGCGGCGACCTGGCACGCGGTATCTCCGCGCTGAGCGTCGCGGCGGGCTCCGGCTTCCGCGATGCCTTCGGCGGAGCGGAGGATTCGGCTGGCCCCACCCCGGTCCCCTCCGCGAGGCGGCGCGCCAGTTCCCCGGGCGGGGGCAGATCGGCGGCATAGGCAAGCCTGACGAGGACCATGTCGGCGGCGGCAAGCGGGCGCGGGCTCTCCCTCACCTCGTCGTGGCCTTTCAGCAGCATCTGCCAGGCGCGCGCGAGCGCGGGCATCGAGAGCCGCGCGGCAAGATCGGCGGCGCGGGCGCGCTCGGCTTCGCTCGCGGCGGGATCGGCGCCACCAGTGCCCGCGGCCTTCACAAGCGTGACCGCATGAACCGCATCGGCGAGATCGGCGATGATCTGACCGGGCTCCGCGCCGTCGCGATTGAGCGCGGCAAGCTCGGCGAGTGCCGCACCTGCATCGCCCTTTAGCACAGTCTCCATCAGATCGAAGATGCGGGTGCGATCGGCAAGGCCGAGGAGCCCGCGCACCGCGCCCGTCTCGACCTCGCTCCCGCCGAACGCAATGGCGCGGTCGAGGATCGAGAGCGCATCGCGCACGGAACCTTCGGCAGCGCGGGCGATCAGAGCGAGAGCCGGGCGCTCGGCGTGCGCGCCCTCGGCGGCGGCCACCCTGCCGAGATGTTCGATCAGGGCCTCGATCCCGATGCGCTTCAAGTCGAAGCGCTGGCAGCGCGACAACACCGTGACCGGCACTTTCCGGACTTCAGTCGTGGCGAAAATGAACTTCACATGCTCGGGCGGTTCTTCGAGCGTCTTGAGCAGGCCGGCGAAGGCCGGCTTCGACAGCATGTGCACCTCATCGAGGATGTAGACCTTGTAGCGGGCGATGTTCGGCTTGTAGTGGGCGCTGTCGATCAGCTCGCGAATGTCGTCGATGCCGGTATGGGAGGCGGCGTCCATCTCGACCACGTCGAGATGCCGGCTTTCGAGGATGGCGCGGCAATGGGCGCCCTCAGCCTCCATATCGACCGTCGGGCCTTCGACGCCGGGCACCTCGTAGTTGAGCGCGCGGGCGATCAGCCGCGCGGTCGTGGTCTTGCCGACGCCCCGCACGCCGGTCAGCATATAGGCCTGGGCGATGCGGCCCGAGGCGAACGCGTTCTTGAGCGTCCGCACCATGGCCTCCTGCCCGATCAGCTCGGCGAAGACTTTGGGCCGGTATTTCCGGGCAAGCGCGGCGTGGCTCTCGGGATGCGCAGGCGCGGCGGCCTCGCCCTTTGACCTTGCGCCGCGCTTTGTTGCGCCTTTTTCCTGATCTTTGGCCTCGGCCATCACTCTCGACACTCTCCAAACGTCATGCCCGGACTTGATCCGGGCATCCATGCCGTTAGCCTCAGCAAGCGGAGAGGCAACGGAATGGATTGCCGGGTCAAGCCCGGCAATGACGCGTTCCGTACCAATCGTTGAGCTTACTACGCCGGGGGGCGGGGTGGGAGGCTGGACGAGCAACCCGCGAAACGCTCGTTAGGGCTGCTTCCTTCCGGACCTGACCCGGTTGGCGAGGACCGCGCCTGCTGCCAACCTCCCTCTCCACTATATCGGAGATCGTGCCCCTCTAGGCAACCGCTCTTCCAGACCGCTTTCTCGCCCTGCCGCTTAGCCCTCGGGCATGAGCTTGATCGTCAGGCTGTTGAGCTTGCCGTCGAAGGCAAAGGGCGTCTGGTAGTCTTCGTATTCACGCCGGTTCCCGTGTCCGAGCCGACATCGAAGGTTTCGCTCGCCTCGAGCGCGAACGGGATCGTGTGCGGGAATCGCTCCCTTCCCCGCCTCGACGCCTCGACGGTTGACCCCGCCGGACAGCATCAGCCGTCTGACTCCCCCGACATCAACCCTGAGGCGCTTCCAGTTTGGCGCGAAAGCGACTTGCCGGATAAGTGCCGAGCACCGTCACCTCGATCGAATAGAAGTGAAGCTCCTCCATGGCGAGCTTGACCAGCCGCTCCTCGGGATGACCCTCGATATCGGCGTAGAACATCGTGGCGTTGAACGAGCCCTCGAGCTGGTAGGATTCGAGCTTGGTCATGTTCACGCCGTTGGTGGCGAAGCCGCCGAGCGCCTTGTAGAGCGCGGCGGGAACGTTACGCACGCGAAAGACGAAGCTCGTGATGACCGGGCCGTCGCTTTTCTTGACGCGGACGGGCTTGGTCGCGAGCACGACGAAGCGCGTCGTGTTGTGCTCGGCGTCCTCGATATCGGCCTTGGCGATCTTGAGCTCGTAAATCTCGGCGGCGAGCTTCGATGCGATCACTGCCGCGCTGCGGTCGCCTGAGTCGCGCAAATGGCGGGCGGCGCCGGCCGTATCGGCCTCGGCGACGGGCTTCAGCTTCAGCGCGCGGATCACGTCGCGGCATTGGCCGAGCGCCATGATGTGGCTGTGCACCGTTTTCAATTCCGAAAGCTTGACGCCCGGAAGCGTGAGCAGCTGATGCCGCACCCGCTCGAAATGCTCGGCGACGATGTGAAGCCCCGAATGCGGAAGCAGGTGATGAATGTCGGCGACGCGCCCCGCCACCGAATTCTCGATGGGAATCATGGCGAGCTTGGCGCGGCCGGTTTTGACCGCGGCGAGCGCATCCTCGAACGTCGGACAGGCGAGCGCCTCCAGGCGCGGATAGGCGTCGAGCGCCGCGAGGTGCGAGTTGGCGCCGGGCTCGCCCTGGAAGGCAATTCTGTCTAGGCGCGTCTTGGCCATGGTCGTAAGGGAGGCGGGCGAAATCTCTAGGGGCGAGGACGAAGCAATTTGCGCGCCCGCTCAAGGTCGGGCGGAGTATCGACACCGAGCGGGACAGTGTCAACGAGCCCGACATGGATCGACATTCCAGCTTCCAGCGCCCGCAGCTGCTCGAGCTTCTCTCTCCGTTCGAGCGGCGAAGGCGGCAGTGAGACGAAGCGTTCGAGCGCGGCCCGCGAATAGGCGTAGAGGCCGATATGGTGATAGAGCGGACCCTCGCCGTAAGGCGCGGTCGCCCGCGTGAAGTAGAGCGCGCGCAAAACCGAGCCGCCGGGGAGCGGTGTGCCGATCACCTTCACCACGTTCGGATCGGTGCGCGCTTCGTCGCGAACGATTGCGGCGGCGAGGGTGCCGATATCGGCGCACCCTTCCGCCCTCGCGCGAAGGCAGGCGTGGACAAGCGCGGGATCGAGGGTGGGCAGATCGCCTTGCAGATTGACGATCGTCTCGAGCCGTGCCGCCGGATCGTAGCGGAGGACGGCCTCGAAAACGCGGTCGGACCCGCTCGCATGATCGGGGCGCGTCATGACAGCTTCGCCGCCGGCTTTCGCCACGGCATCGCGGACCTCGCCGGCGTCGGTTGCGATCACAACCGGGCCGCAATCGGCCTCGACGGCCCGGCGCCAGACATGCACGATCATCGGCTCGCCCGCGATCTCCGCCAAGGGCTTATCGGGGAGCCTTGTGGCTTTGAGCCGCGCGGGTATAACGATCAAACACGACGTCATGATCTGCGTCAGTAGCACGGGACCTTCGCCCAGGCGACAGCTGGCGCTAGATCAAATGTCTCAGTTGCAACAAGCGGGTAGGCCCTATAGTCTGCCGCCCCGCCACAAGAGCTACAAGGGAAAGTAGCCTCTAATTTCCGGGGGGACGACCGATCATGAATTATTATCGCCTGAATCAGATCGCCATGGCGGTGCTCGGCGCGCTGCTGCTGTTCTTCGGCGCCAGGACCATTATCCAAATTGCCCAAGAGGAACACGAGCCGGAGAAGCCCGGCTACGAGGTCGCGGGCACCGAAGAGAAGAAGGGCGGCGAAGGGAAAACCGAGGGCGGGACAGACATTGCCGCCCTCCTCGCCGGCGGCGATGCCGCGCATGGCGGCGACGTCGCCAAGAAATGCGCCATCTGTCACAGCTTCGATAAAGGCGGCCCCAATCTGATCGGCCCCAATCTTTACGGCGTGCTCGGCCGCAAGCTCGCAAGCCACGAGGGCTACGAGTATTCCGCTGCGCTCAAGGCCAAGGGCGGCGAGTGGGACTACGCCATGATCGATCATATGATCGAGAACCCAAACGCGTTTGCGCCCGGCACAAAGATGGCGCTGTTCCCCGGCCTTCCCGACGCCAAAGAACGGGCCGATGTGATCCTCTTCCTGCGCGAGAAGAACGACAATCCTCCGCCTCTGCCCGAGCCTGCGGCCGCGCCGGCCGCGAAGGCGCCCGCCGAGGGAGCGCCCGCCGCCGAGCCCGGATCGGAGATAGTCGCGTTGATTGCCACGGCCGACCCGGCGAAGGGCGAAGCCGATACTGCCCTGTGCAAGGTCTGCCATACCTTCAACAAAGGCGGTGCCACCCTGATCGGCCCCAATCTTTACGGCGTGGTCGGGAAGAAGATCGCCTCCTATGAAGGCGTCAACTACACGCCCGCGCTCAAGGGCAAGGAAGGCGACTGGACCTACGAAAACCTCGATCTGTGGCTGACAAATCCGCAGGCCTTCGCGCCCGGCACATCGATGGCCTTCCCGGGCGTGCCCGACATGAAGAAGCGCGCCGACATCATCGCCTACCTGCGCAGCAATGCCGAAAGCCCGGTCCCGTTGCCGGAAGCGGCGCCCGCGGCAGATAAGGGTGCGGGGGCGCCCGCAGCCCCGGCAGAAGCAGCGCCAGAAGCACCGGCCGCTGCGGAACCTGCGGCGCCGGAAGCACCGACAGCACCAGAGCCCGCGACGGAAGCACCCGCGGCACCGGCTGCGCCAGAAGCACCGGCCGCTGCGGAACCTGCGGCGCCGGAAGCACCGGCAGCACCAGAGCCCGCGACGGAAGCACCCGCGGCACCGGCAGCGCCAGAAGCACCGGCCGCTGCGGAACCTGCGGCGGAAACTCCGGCAGCGCCGGAAGCAGCGCCCGCGGCCGAGACGCCTCCCGCGGCTGCGCGGAGCCCGCCCCGTCAGAGCCTTCGATGGGCGAGCCGCCGTCGCCATCGCAGCCGCACGGAAGCACCCGCGCACGGAACCGGCGGCGGAAACAGCGCCCTCGGCCGAGACGCCTCCCGGCTGAAGCGGAGCCTTCGATGGGCGAGCCGCCTTCGCCATCGCAGCCGCAACCGGTCTATCCCGACGGGCCGCCGCCGGGGGTCGAATAGGCGCGAAGGAAGGTCGCGTCCGGGCGCTTGACCCACGCACGAATTGCCGGAGGGGCGGACGATTTTCGCTGCGCCTCCTCTTCGCGAGATGACCGATAATTCATTTGGCCGAAGGGGCCGCCATGCTAGGTTTTGGCGGGCTTTCTTCGGCTTTCGGCCCCTTCCTGCGGGGGACGCTTCCGGTCGAGCCATTTCCAATCAGGTAGGGACGATGCCGCTCATGAATTTTTCTCGCCTTGCCTTTGCGATCCTTCTCACCGCTCTCCTTCCCGCCCCCGCCGATTCCCAGGATGCGCCCCGCCATCACCACGCGCTCTCGCTCATCGGCGAGCCGCGCTACCCCGCCGACTTCAAGCATTTCGACTACGTCAATCCCGACGCACCCAAGGGGGGCCTCGTTCGTTTGGCCGATGTCGGCGGTTTCGATAGCCTCAACCCGGTTCTCTACAAGGGCGAGCCGGCCGCAGGCCTCAGTTTCGCCTTCGAAAGCCTGATGGCCGACAGCCTGGCTGAGCCTTCGACCTCGTATGGACTGATCGCCGAATGGGCGTCGTACCCCGAAGATTATTCCTCTGTGACCTTCAAGCTGCGCGACGAAGCGCGCTGGCACGACGGCAAGAAGATCACGCCGGAGGACGTCATCTACAGCCTCGAGGTCAACAAGGCCGCCAACCCTCGCATGGGCCTCTATTACAAGAACGTCTCGCGCGCCGAAGCCACGGGCGAGAACGAGGTCACTTTCTACTTCGACGTCAAAAACAATCGCGAGCTGCCGATGATCATGGGACAGCTCACCGTTCTGCCCAAGCATTACTGGACGGGTAAGGACGCGAGCGGCAAAGAGCGCGATCCGATGAAGACGACGCTCGAGCCGCCGCTCGGCTCGGGCCCTTATCGCATCAAGGACGTGAAGCCCGGACGATCGATCAGCTTTGAGCGGGTCGCGGATTACTGGGGCAAAGACCTGCCGGTGAATGCCGGACAATGGAACTATGACGAGGTCAGATTCGAGTATTACCGGGACGAGACCGTCGCCTTCGAAAGTTTCAAGGCGGGAAACCTCGATTACTGGCAGGAGACGAGCGCCAAAAACTGGGCAATCGCCTACGATTTCGCCGCTTTGAAAAACGGGTTCGTCCGGCGTCAGGAGGTTCCGATCGAGCGCACCCACTCCATGCAGTGCTTCGTTCTCAATTTGCGGCGCCCCCAATTTCAGGACCGCCGCGTGCGGCAAGCCTTCAGTCTTGCCTACGATTTCGAGTGGGCCAACAAGAACCTGTTCTACAACCAGTACGCTCGTGTCGGCAGCTATTTCGAGGGGAGCGAGCTTGCCTCTCCCAAGGCGCTACCCGAGGGGCGCGAACTTGAGATTTTGACCGAGGTGAAGGACGGCGTGCCGCCGGAGGTGTTCACCGAAATCCATCAGAACCCGGTAAACGACACTCCCGACGCGATGCGCGGCAATCTGCGCAAGGCGGTGGTGCTCCTGAAAGAAGCGGGATGGGAGGTGAAGAACGGCGTTCTCATCAACGTCAAGACCGGCCAGCAGATGAAGGTCGAGTTCCTGCTCGTGTCGCCGCTGTTCGAGCGCATCGTGCAACCGTACTTGCAGAATCTCGAGCGGCTCGGCATCAAGGGCACGATCCGCCTGGTGGATTCGGCGCAATACACGCGGCGGCTCGACGGTTTCGACTATGACATCGTGGTCGGAAATTTCGCCCAGTCGGAATCCCCCGGAAACGAGCAGCGCGACTTTTGGGGGTCCGATGCTGCCGGCCGAGAAGGCAGCACCAATCTCATCGGCGTCAAGAGCCCGGCGATCGACAAGCTGATCGACAGCGTCATCTTCGCCAAGGATCGCGCCGAGCTTGTCGCCGCCACGCGCGCGCTCGACCGCGTCCTCTTATGGAACGAATTCGTGGTGCCGCAATGGTACTCGCCGACGGTCAGGATCGCCTATTGGGACCGCTACGGCCAGCCCAAGGTGCTGCCGGGACTCACGCCGGGCTTCCTTCAGGTCTGGTGGTTCGACCAGACGCTTGCCGCGCGGCTTCCGGGTTCGTCGCAGCTTTGATGGCACGGGCCCCGTCCTTGCGGTCGGCCGCCGGCGGTGCCGCCCTCGTCCTCCTCTTCCTCGCAGCCCCGGCTTCGCCCGCGGAGCGCGAGCACGGCCTCTCGGCCTTCGGCGACCTCACCTACAGAGCCGATTTCGCGCATTTCTCCTATGCCGATCCCGACGCCCCGAAAGGCGGCACCTTCTCGCTCGTCGGCTGGGGCGGGGTGACCACGTTCAACAATCTCAACAACTACATCCTCAAGGGCGACGCCGCCGAAGGTCTCGAGCTCCTGTTCGATTCATTGATGGCACGAGCCGCCGACGAGCCCGATGCCGTCTATGGGCTCGTTGCCGAGAGCGCCGAGATCGCGCCTGACGGCAAGTCCGTCACGTTCTACTTGCGGCCAGAGGCCCGCTTCGCCGACGGGACGCCGGTCACGGCCGACGACGTCGTGTTCTCCTTCGAAACGCTCAAGACCAAGGGCCACCCGCTCTTCCATCAGATGCTGCAAGACGTGGTGGCGGCCGAGGCGATCGATCCAGCCACGGTGCGTTACAGTTTCCAGGGCGAACTCGTGCGCGATCTGCCGCTCACCGTTGCCGCGCTTCCAATCCTCTCCAAGGCCTATTACGCGAAGCAGCCGTTCGACGAGACCACGCTCGAACCGCCGCTCGGCTCGGGCCCTTACGTGGTCGATCGGGTGGCGCAAGGGCGCAGCATCGTTTACGCCCGCAATCCCGACTATTGGGCCAAGGACCTTCCCGTCAATCGCGGGCGCTGGAACTTCGACAAGATCCGCTTCGAATATTTCCGCGATCGCACCGCGGCAATGGAGGCGTTCAAGGCCGGCGCCTACGATTTCCGCGAGGAGTTCACCTCCAAGGTCTGGGCGACGGAGTATGACTTTCCGGCGATACGGGCGGGCAAGATCAAGAAGGAAGTGCTTCCCGACGAGACCCCCTCGGGAACGCAAGGCTTCTTCCTCAATACGAGGCGGGACAAGCTGAAGGATCCGCGCGTGCGGCAGGCGCTCGATCTCGCCTTCGACTTCGAGTGGGCGAACAGAAACCTCTTCCATGGGCTTTACGACCGCACCACGAGCTTCTTCGAGAATTCGCCGATGAAGGCGTCGGGCGAGCCGCCGGAGGCCGAGCGGGCGCTACTCACCGGCCTTGGGGTTCCCGTCTCCGAAGAAGCGCTCGGACCCGCTTATCTCCCGCCGAAGAGCGACGGCTCGGGCCAGGACCGGACCCTCCTGTTGCAGGCGGGGAAGCTTCTCGACGAAGCAGGCTTCACCATCAAGAACGGCGTTCGCTTCGACGACAAAGGCCAGCCCTTCACGCTCGAGATCCTGACCTTCGAGCCGGTGTTCGAACGGGTGATGGCGCCTTACGTGAGAAACCTCAAGCTGCTCGGCATCGATGCCCGCATCCGCATGGTCGATGCCGCGCAATACCAGCAGCGTCTCAAGGATTTCGATTTCGACATCACCACGCAGCGCTACGTCATGCGCAATACGCCGGGTGTCGAGCTCAGGAGCTATTTCGGCTCGGAGGCCGCGAAGATGGACGGCTCGCTCAATCTTGCCGGCATCGCCGATCCCGCCGTCGATACGCTGATCGAGCGCATTCTCGCCGCCAAGAGCCGCGAGGAGCTCGAGACCGCGGCCCGCGCGCTCGACCGCGTGCTCAGGGCCGGTCACTACTGGGTGCCGCACTGGTACAAGGCCTCGAACAACGTGGCCTATTGGGACAAGTTCTCGCGGCCGGAGAAGAAGCCGCGCTTCGACCGCGGTATCCTCGACACGTGGTGGTATGACGAGGCCAAAGCTGCCAAACTGGCGCAGGCAGGCGCTCCGCCGGTCGATTCGACCGGTTCGACCGGCCGGCGCCCGTGGCTCATCCTCGCCGCCCTGATTGGGCTCATGCTCGCGGTTTACGTCGTTGTGCGGTTGAGAAGGTCCGCCCGAACCGAATGATCGCCTATATCCTCCGCCGTATCCTGCTGATCGTCCCGACGATGCTCGGCATCATGCTCGTGACCTTCGTCATCGTGCAATTCGCGCCGGGCGGGCCGGTGGAGCGGCTGATCGCGCAGCTCACCGGCACCGATCCCGGGGCAACTGCGATGTTCAGCGGCGGCGGCGGCGACTTCGCCGGCAAGCGCGGCCAAGGGAACATCCCGGGCGACGTGGGGGCGCCGTCGAAATACCGCGGCGCCCAGGGGCTCGACCCCGAATTCATCAAGAGCCTGGAAAAGCAGTTCGGCTTCGACAAGCCGGCCTATGAGCGCTTCTTCCTCATGATCAAGAACTACCTCTTGTTCGATTTCGGCGAGAGCTATTTCCGCGACACGAGCGTGCTCAGCCTGATCAAGGAGAAGATGCCTGTCTCGATCTCGCTGGGCCTGTGGATGACGCTTCTGACCTATCTCATCTCCGTCCCGCTCGGCATCCGCAAGGCGGTCAGCGACGGCTCGCGCTTCGACCTCTGGACCAGCACAGCCATCGTCATCGCCTACGCCCTGCCGGGCTTTCTCGTCGCCGTGTTTTTGATCGTGCTGCTCGCCGGCGGGTCCTTCCTGCAGATCTTTCCCTTGCGCGGGCTCGTGTCCGACAATTGGTGGGACCTGCCCTGGTACCTGAAGATCACCGACTATTTCTGGCACCTCGTGCTGCCGATGATCGCGATGGCGCTCTCGGCCTTCGCCACCACGACCTTCCTCACCAAGAATTCGTTCCTCGAGGAGATCCGCAAGCAATATGTGACGACGGCGCGGGCCAAGGGCCTTGTCGAGCGCCAAGTGCTCTACGGCCATGTCTTCCGCAACGCCATGCTGATCGTCATCGCCGGATTCCCCGGCGCCTTCATCGGCGCCTTCTTCGCCGGCTCGCTCCTGATCGAGACGATCTTCTCGTTGGACGGGCTCGGCCTGCTCGGCTTCGAATCGATCGTGAACCGCGACTATCCGGTCGTGTTCGCCACGGTCTACATCTTCTCGCTGCTCGGACTCCTCATCAATCTTCTCTCGGACCTCACCTATACCTGGGTCCATCCGCGCATCGATTTCGAGACGCGCGAAGTGTGAGACCATGGACGCCCCGACCGATACGGCCATCATCGAGCAGGTAACGGCAGGCGGGCTGCCGAAGGCCACGCCTTGGTTCTCCGCGCTGCAGTGGCGCCGCTGGAAGTCTTCAAGGCCAATCGCCGCGGCTTTTGGTCGTTGTGGATCTTTCTCGCGCTGTTCACGATCAGCCTGTTCGCGGAGTTCCTCGCCAACGACAAGCCGATCCTCGTCTCCTACAAGGGCATCTCTACATGCCGATCCTCAAGGCCTACCCGGAGACGGAATTCGGCGGCATCTTCGAGACCGAGGCCGATTACCGCGACCCCGCCGTTAAGGGCATGATCGCGGACGCGAACGGCTGGACGCTGTGGCCTCCGATCCGCTTCTCCTACAACACCCAGAACAAAAACCCGCCGATGGCCTTCCCGGTGAAGCCGACCTGGCTTCTCACCGCCGAGGACTGCAAGCTCGCGGTCGAGCGCGGCTTCCATCCCTGCAACGCCGAGCTCGAATGGAACTGGCTCGGGACCGACGACCAGGGCCGCGACGTCGTCGCGCGCGTGATCTACGGTTTCCGCATCTCGGTCCTGTTCGGGCTCGTGCTCACCCTGTTTTCTTCGCTGGTCGGGGTCGCCGCCGGAGCGGTTCAAGGATATTTCGGCGGCTGGACCGATCTCCTGTTCCAGCGCTTCATCGAAATCTGGACGAGCGTGCCGCAGCTCTATCTGCTCATCATCGTGGCGGCGGTGATCGAACCCAATTTCTGGATCCTGCTCGGCATCCTGCTCGCCTTTTCCTGGGTCGCGCTGGTCGGCGTGGTGCGCGCCGAGTTCCTGCGTGCGCGCAATTTCGAATATGTGACGGCGGCGCGGGCACTCGGCCTGTCCAACCTTCGCATCATCTTCAAGCACTTGCTGCCCAATGCCATGGTGGCGACGCTCACCTTCATGCCCTTCATCCTCAACGGCTCGATCACGACGCTCACCTCGCTCGACTTTCTCGGCTTCGGGCTTCCGCCGGGTCGGCGTCGCTCGGCGAGCTTTTGGCGCAAGGCAAGGACAATCTCCAGGCGCCGTGGCTCGGGCTCACGGCGTTCTTCGTGATCGCCATCACGCTCAGCCTTCTCATCTTCGTCGGCGAGGCGGTGCGCGACGCGCTTGACCCGCGCAAAACCTTGGCATGAGCGAGATGCACGGATCGCATTCACATCGCCACAACCACGCCGGT